>JAFGEV010000204.1 GCA_016931385.1 Prolixibacteraceae bacterium | reverse complement strand
TCTCCCGTTTTTAACAGCCAATTATCATTATAATAAACAAAATAGTTTAAATAATTAGGTCAACCTTATTCAGGCATAGACAGACCAGTACCCAGCGACCAGTTCCCAGTACCCAGTTACTTACTTCCCTTTCCTGATTCTTCGTTTTAACGAGAAATAGTATGTGACATCGTTGCTTACAAATTTTACATCTTCGACCGTATAGAATGCTTTAGGATTAAAACTTCGTATGATCTCGACAAAATCTTTAAGTTTTTTTCGGTTTATTATGCTGTAAATAATGTTGACGTTCCCGTTGGCCCCTTCGGCTTCATGATGGGTGATGCCGTATTTTTTTTCAATTAACTTTTGGATTAGTTCAGTGGCGGGCTTTTTCGTGATGATTTGTACCCTCACAATTCCCATGGCTACACGTTCTTCAATGATCAGGCCAACAAGGTTGCCAGCTGCAAACCCGGCCGCGTAGGCTATAATGTTGAGCCAGTTGTCGAGGTTTTGCATAATGCTGCCTATGATGAGTATCCATATCAAAACTTCAAAAAAACCAAGGATAGGGGCATAAAATTTATTTCCTTTTGCAACCATAACAATCCTGAATGTTCCTAGTGTTACATCCAGTATGCGGCCAAAGAAAATGATCAGGGGCAGTATCAGATATTTAAAAATATCCGACTGGTTATTTTCCATTAAAAAATCGAGCATGATATTATTTTTTATTTCAAAAGTATTAAAAATGATGTAAGGCCTTTTCATTGTTGCAAAGAAAAAGGCCTGCTTTTTTATTCACAGGCCTTTTCAATTTGAACAGTAGGTTTATCCAATCAACCCATTTTAATTAAAACCGAGTGGGTTGTCCCGGCTTCGAAAACAGGTAAATTATTCGAATTGTATATTTCTCCGTCAATGGTAACATTTGCCACTCCTTTGTTAACATGGTTTGGGTTAACAACTTCGATGTTGTAGGTTGCCCCCCTGAATTTGCGGGTAACCTTAAAACCATCCCAGCTTTCAGGAATGCAAGGATCAACCTTAAGGCCATCGTAGTCAGGGCGTATGCCCAGGATGTACTGGCTGATGGTATAAAAATTCCACGATGCAGTTCCTGTTAACCACGAGTTCTTTGCTTCGCCTGGCTTAAAAGCGTCTTTGCCGGCTACCATTTGAGCGTAAACGTAAGGCTCGGTTTTATGCAGGTCGCTGATATCTTCGAGGTACGACGGGCATATTTTTTTGAAGTATTCCCAAGCCTGGTCGCCACGGCCAATTTCAATTTCCCCCAGCATAATCCAAGGGTTATTGTGGCAGAAAATGCCCGCGTTTTCCTTGTAGCCTTTAGGATAGCTTGAGATTTCGCCATATTCAATGTAATATTTTGTAAACGCGGGGTTGTTCAGTACAATACCGTATTCACAGTCGAGGCGTTCTTTAACCGAATCGAGCGCTCTTTTGCACAGTCCTTCATCTTTTCCAATACCGGCCATGGTGCACCAGCCGTTCGATTCGATAAATATTTTTCCTTCTTCGTTTTCGTTACTCCCAATTTTGTTGCCGTAATAGTCGTAAGCCCTCAGGAACCATTCGCCATCCCATCCATGTTTTTTCACGGCTTCAACCATTTTGTCGACTTCTTTCTGGGCACGTGCGGCTTCGTTATTTTTCCCGAGTTTATGGCATAAACTGACATATTCCTGGCCGTATATTACAAACAGCCCTGCAATCATTACAGATTCAGCCTTTGATCCTTCGGTTTTGTTCTCAGTTGTCTGGAACGATTCATCAGGATCGTTTGAAAAGCAGTTCAGGTTAAGGCAGTCGTTCCAGTCGGCACGCCCGATAAGGGGTAGCCCATGTGGTCCAAGATTGTTTACCACATGGTCGAACGAAACGGTAAGGTGATCGAACAGTGTACGGGCAACACTCATGTTGTTGTCGAAGGGTACCATTTCATCAAGAATGCCATAATCGCCGCTTTCTTTTATGTAACTGATTGTTCCGAGGATGAGCCACATCGGATCGTCGTTAAAACCGCCGCCAATATCGTTGTTGCCACGTTTTGTGAGAGGCTGGTACTGATGATAGCAACCTCCGTCGGGGAACTGAGTCGATGCAATATCGATGATGCGCTCGCGGGCGCGTTCGGGAATCTGGTGTACGAAGCCGATCAAATCCTGGTTCGAATCGCGGAAGCCCATACCGCGGCCTATACCGCTCTCGAAGAATGAAGCTGAACGGGAGAAACAGAAGGTGATCATGCACTGGTACTGGTTCCAGATGTTTACCATTCGGTCGAGCTTTTCATCGCCCGAGTCGACGGTATATATGCTTAACAGCTTATCCCAGTAGCTCCGGAGTTCGGCAAAGGCAGCATCTACCTTTTCGCTTGTGTTGAACCGTGCAATGGTGTTTCTTGCTTTGGTTTTGTTAATTACTCCTTTCGATTCCCACTTTTCATCCTGTTCATTTTCAACATATCCAAGCAGGAAAACAAAATCCTTTGATTCGCCGGGTTGCAGTTCAACTTCGATGTAATGCGATGCGATGGGCGACCAGCCGTGGGCTTCGCTCATGCGGGGTTTGCCATCAAGTACGGTTTGTGGTTCGTCAAAGCCATTGTAAAGCCCGAAAAAGGTTTCACGGTCGGTGTCGTAACCTTGTATCGGCGTATTTACCGAATAATATGAATAGTGGTTGCGGCGCTCTTTGTATTCGGTTTTATGGTACAATACCGAACCATCAATTTCAACCTCGCCGGTTGAAAAATTGCGTTGGAAATTTTCCATGTCGGTAGCGGCATTCCAGAGGCACCATTCGGTAAAAGAAAATATTTTCAGTTTTTTAATTTCTGGAGAGTTGTTTGTTAGTGTAAGCTTTTGAACTTCGGCCCAGGTTTTTAAAGGGACAAAGAATAAAACTTCTGCTTTTACACCGTTTTTTTCTCCGGTGATTTTGGTATAATTCATGCCATGGCGACATTCGTATTTGTCGAGCGGGGTTTTGCATGGCTTCCAACCGGGCGACCAAACAGTATCTTCATCTTTAATATAAAAATAACGGCCACCACTGTCAATAGGCACATTATTATAACGATAGCGTGTTAGGCGGCGAAATTTTGCATCGAGATAAAAAGTATAGCCACCTGCTGTATTTGAGATCAGTGAAAAAAAGTCTTCAGTGCCAAGGTAATTGATCCATGGCCAGGGTGTTTGAGGATTTGTAATTACATATTCCCTGTTTAAATCGTCAAAATATCCAAATCTCATAGTTGTTAAATTTCTGTTTCTAATGTTTCAATAAAAAAAGTTTCATCAAGTTTTCATCAATTTTCCTCGTTTGTTCTTCGCTTGCCCAGTTCAATGCTTATCTCGTCCATCTTTTTCTGGTCGAGCGGGTAGAGGGTCATTACACCTGCAGCAAACACTGTGATGATTGTCGGTATCCAGCTCATAAGCATTTTTATTCCGGGCACTGCTCCCTCAATGGCAACCATGTCCTGTCCGTTGTAATGGAATGCTGCAAGCACAAATCCTATTATTGCACCGGCAATTCCACCACCAAATTTGGTGGCAAACGAACCTGCCGAATATACAAGCCCTGTGGCCCTGCGCTTATTAATAAATTCGGAGTAATCGGCAGCGTCGCCAAGCATGGCAAAGAAAAGTGTCGGGAATATGGCTGCGCCAAATTCTGAAACCAGCCCTATTGCAAAAATTCCAATTGTATCCCCCGGGCTGCAAAAGGCAATAAGGGCATTTACAGCGCCCGAAAAGATCAACGCATAAATGAACAACTTTCGTTTGCCCAGGCGTTTTGCCAGCGGCGCTGTGGCCATTGCTCCTAAAATAGAAGCAATCATCAGCCCTACCATGAATGAAGCAGCCATTAACTGGTTATGCACGTAGTGGGTGAAATATATTACAACAATGCCCTGTTTGATGGAATTGTAAATATTGAACAATAATCCGATGATCAGTAAAACCAGCCAGGGACGGTTTTTGATCAGGTCTTTCAGGTCTTTGCCAAGATCAGTTTTTTGTGATTTTGGTGGCAATACACGTTCCCTGGTTGTTAGAAAGGTTATTATCAGGAAAAGCGACAGGAAAACGGAAAGCAAATAAATTGCATTGCTGTATCCTTTTTTCTGGTCGATAATGGTAATATCATCAGGGCTGAGGTTCTCTTCACCGGTCACGATAAATGTATAAGCTTTTTTGGCTTCCATCGAAAAGCTTTTGCCTTTTGTCGGCACATTGATACTATCGGGCATTGACGCATCGGCCCAGGTGAACATGGCTATGTTGTCGTCGGTTTTAATGTTCACATTTTCGACATTTTTCGGCGCTGAAACTATGACTTCATACTTTTTTGCTTCAAGTTGCTGGACATTGATTTCAGGATTGATGTTGCCGAAGTGTACAACCAGGAAAAGGAGTGCACCCTGTACAAGCATTCCTCCGGCAAATGCGCCCACCATACGGTACGATCCCAGGCTTGTCCTTTCTTTATTGTCGCCTGTCATCACTGCCATCAGCGCCCCGTAAGGGATATTGTTGGCCGTGTACACCAAAGTGAAAATGATATAGGTAGTGTACGCGTAAATGATTTTTCCTGTAGGCCCCAGGTTAGGGCCGGTAAACAATAACGAAAGGATTACCCCTAACGGAATGGCTGTCCATAATACCCATGGGCGAAATTTACCATATTTTGAATGGGTGCGGTCGCCGATGATGCCCATCAGCACATCGCTTATTCCGTCGCTCGACCGGGCAATAAGCATCAGCAAGCCAACTGCTGCAGGATTAATTCCAAAAACATCGGTATAAAAAATAAACAGGAAAGTAGCTACGCCTCTCCATGCAATGTTTGCTGCACCATCTCCAAGTGCGTAACCTATTTTTTCAAAAATTTTAATTTTCTGGTTGCCGCCTCCCATCTCTGCATTTTTTCTGGTGTGAATAATTGATTGCTATTTAATTAATTGACTGGGTTATTATATTTCTACTGGGTTACATGGTAAAATCGAACCGTTCCTTTTTGGTCCGCTCGTATACATCTTTGCTGAATAAAAAGAGCTGGGCCGGTTTATGTTTCACGTCTTTCTGCTTTTCGTTAAGCGGGATAAGGTATTTCATTTGCATCACCTTTTTCCTGAAGTTCCTTCGGTCGAGGCTTTGGCCTAAAATCGATTCATACAAACGTTGAAGCTGCGAGATGGTGAATTTTTCAGGCAGCAGTTCAAAACCTATGGGTTCGTTGCGTAATTTGGTGCGAAGTTTTTCAAGCGCCTTCTGCAGAATTTCCTCATGGTCGAAACCAAGTTCAGGCAATTCCGAAACGGGAAACCATTTAACATTTCTTTCCTTGAGTGACAGGGTAACTGAGGTGTTGTCGATGAGCGAATAGTAACCTACGGTGACAATCCTGTCGCTGAACCCTTCGTGTTGGTGTTTCAGCCATAACTGGTCTTTAGGTTTGTTCAGCCTGTTAACCCCTCCAAAAGCATAAAACTGTTCAAGGTATATGTGGTCGAGGCCCGATAATCGTTTCAGAATACGTGCAGCCGCCGTGTCGAAATCTTCTTCTTCAAATATGTGATATCCTGCAAGCGTCCAGTCATCAATGAGTGTTTCGCTGGTTTGTTCATCTAAAAGTTTGCGTTCAACCAAAAGAACGTTTAACTGGTTTGAATCAAAACCGAAGATAACACAATCGACAGAAATATTTGGAATAATTTTCGACATAGAAAAAAGGTTTGTGTGTACTTGTTACACAATGTAAAGATAGAAATTTTTTTAGAAAACAAAACTTCATGTGTATTTTTTACACTTTGTTTTTTGTTGGCGTGTGAAAAGAAAACATATTCAATATGATATAAGCGAATGTGTTAATTTATAGCAAAAAGGCAAGTGCTCAGGATACAGGTGTTTATTGTTGTATAGTTTCTTTTTAATTTCAAATAAAAAAATATTGCGTAACCTATACACTTCACATCTATAGCGAAGTAGTTTTAAAAAATAAATTGAGATTACAATATCTTTTTAATTGTCGAAATCGGAAGTAAAATGGAAATCGATTTTTTCAAATTCCTGCCTTGCCATGTCCAAAATAAAAGGTGAATCGGCCATAAATACATCGCGTCCAATTTTATCTTTGGCCATTCTTTGCGATTTACGTTTTCTGAAATCTTCAAGCAACTGTTTGTCATTGCTTTTTACCCAACAGGCTTTATACATTTGTATCGGTTCAAATCGGCATTTAGCTCCGTACTCATGCTCGAGCCTGTACTGGATTACTTCGAACTGTAGCTGTCCCACGCATCCAATTATTTTGCGCCCGTTAAATTGGTTTGTAAAAAGCTGGGCAACACCTTCGTCCATCAACTGGTCGATTCCTTTTGCCAGTTGTTTCGATTTCATAGGATCGGCATTTTCAATATATCGGAACATTTCAGGCGAAAAACTTGGTAAGCCTTTATAGTGGATGTTTTCCCCTTCGGTGAGTGTGTCTCCGATTATAAAATTTCCATTGTCGGGTATTCCTACGATATCGCCTGGATATGCTTCGTCGATAACTTCTTTTTTGGCGGCCATAAATGCAGTTGGCGACGATATCTTAAAGGTTTTGTTTAAACGGGTATGGGTATAGGGTTTGTTCCGTTCAAATTTTCCGGAGCATATTTTTACAAATGCAATCCGGCTGCGGTGGTTTGGGTCGATGTTGGCATGTATTTTAAAAACGAAGCCCGAGAAGCTTGCTTCATACGGATTCACAATCCTTTCATTTGTCAGGCGGGGGCGGGGGGTTGGGGCAATTTTCAAAAAAGTGTTTAAGAGTTCCTGAACGCCAAAGTTGTATAATGCACTGCCAAAAAACACCGGTGCCAGGTTTCCCGCGAGGTATTCACTTTCAGAAAATTCAGGGTATACACCCTCGAGAAGTTCCAATTCTTCGCGCAGTATTTCGACATCGGATCCCAGGTGTTTTTCCAGTCCAGAGTCATAAATATTGTCGAATTTTATTCCTGTTTCAATTTCCTGTACATTGGGCCTGAAAAGCTGAAGGCTTGAGCTGTATATGTTGTATACGCCTTTGAATCCGGGGCCACTATTAATTGGCCAGCTGAGAGGACGTGTTGAGATTTGAAGCTGGTTCTCAATTTCTTCAAGCAGGTTGAAGGTGTCTTCCGATGGCCGGTCCATCTTGTTTACAAAAACAATGACCGGAGTTTTACGCATACGGCAAACATCCATAAGTTTTTTCGTCTGGGGTTCAACACCTTTTGCCGCATCTATCACAATTATTACACTGTCAACAGCAGTAAGGGTCCTGAAGGTGTCTTCCTGGAAATCCTGATGGCCGGGCGTATCCAAAATGTTTACCTTGTATTCGTTGTATTCAAAAGCCATAACCGAAGTGGCAACTGAAATGCCACGTTGGCGTTCAATTTCCATGAAGTCGGATGTGGCCGTTTTTTTAATTTTGTTGCTTTTTACCGCACCTGCAACATGGATGGCCCCCCCAAAAAGAAGCAATTTCTCGGTTAAGGTGGTTTTCCCGGCATCGGGGTGGCTCACGATGGCAAAGGTTTTCCTGCGTTCAATCTCGCTTTTTAAGCTCATTCTCCTCAGTTTTGAAAAATCGAGCGCAAAAATATATTTTTAATTCCGAAAGAAGAAATGGTGTTGAAAAGAGAAGGAGATGGAAAGCAATAGAAAACAGTTGAAAGCGGGTTAGAAAAACAATCCGGCTATTTTCGATACAAAAAATGCCAAAAGCCAGGCTAATGTTGTTGAATATACAATATTGAAAATTGCCCATTTCCATTTGCCCGATTCTTTTCGGATTGCGGCAATAACAGCAATACAGGGGATATAAACCAATACAAAAACCAGCAGGGCAAGGGTAACGGGGCGGGTGTATATTTTTTGGCCAACACGTTTTCCGCGCACATGGGTTTGTTTTTTTATGGCGTCCCTCAACGACTGGTCATCATCGCCCGAGTACAAAACCCCAAGGGTGCTTACCACAATTTCTTTGGCAATTACGCCTGAGAGTAAACTGACCCCGATTTTCCAATCGAAGCCTATGGGGCTGATGACCGGTTCAACAGCTCTTCCCATGCGGCCAAGGTACGAGTTGTATTGTTGCTCTTCATGTATTTGCATCGCTAAAGAAGTATTCAGGAACAAAAGGCTGTCGGATTTTTCGATGTTTATTTCTGAATTCATTTCTTCAGCAATTTCCTGAATCTGATATTCAACTTTTGCCTTCAGGTTTTCCATGCTCTCAATTTTCTCACTGCTGCGAGGGAAATAACTCAGGAACCAAACAATAACAGAAGCCCACAAAATTATGCCGCCCATTTTTTTCAGGTATTCCTGTGCTTTGTTCCACATATGCCTCAGGGCCGATCGCATGGTAGGAACCCGGTAAGGCGGCAATTCCATAACAAAAGGGGCTTCTTTCGCCCTGAAGAGCGTTTTTTTTAAGAGAAGGGCTGTGAAAATCGACAATGCTATCCCAGTGATATAAACCAGAAAAATTATTGTGCCTGCATTTCCGGGGAATATGGCGCCTGCAATGAGTATATATACCGGCAGGCGGGCGCTGCACGACATGAACGGGATGATAAGCATGGTTAACAGCCTGTCTCCGGGATTCTGCAGGGTCCTTGTCGACATGATGGCTGGTACGTTGCAGCCAAAACCCATTATTAACGGTATAAATGATTTTCCGTGCAACCCGATCAGGTGCATGAGTTTGTCCATGATGAATGCAACCCGGGCCATGTAGCCTGTATCTTCCATAAGTGAAATAAAGAAAAACAGGATAACGATGTTGGGAAGAAAAACCAGTACGCCGCCAACACCGCCTATTATTCCATCTACAATGAGGTCATTGGCCGGGCCTGTTGGAATAATTCTTCCCAGAATTGTCCCAATCAGGCTTACGCCCATATTTATCCAGTCGGCAGGATATTTGCCAAGTGTGAATGTTCCCTGAAACATGATCCACAAAATGATCAGGAATATTGGAAAGCCGGTATATTTCCCGGTCAGGATGCGGTCAATTTTATCCGATACCGATTGTGTGCCTTTATGTATCGATGATTTTAAAGTTTCTTTTAAAGCGCCGGTAATAAAACCATATCTGGCATTGGTTATCAATGTTTGGGCATCATCTTTCAATAGGTTTTCAAGCCGTTCGGTCTCATCAAGCGCTGTATGGATAACTTCGTCTGAATTTTCAAGGTAGTCAATGTTTTCCTGGGTGTGTTTGTCTTTTTCGAGAAGGCGCAGGGCAAAATAACGCGATGAATATTCCCTTTTGTAGTTCGATGCCTGCCATATCTTTTTCTGTATGGCATTTATCGATTTTTCCAGTTCGAAGCCATAATTAATGTGTATGTGCCTAAGGTGGGGGTCTTTGTTTTCGGCAACCTCAATTATCTTTTCCAAGAGTTGTTTAATGCCGGTTTTTTTAGTTCCAATTGTGGGTACTACGGGTATGCCCGTGATGGTAGCAAACTGTTCGATATTGAACTTGACGGCGTTTTTCTTTAACTCATCATACATGTTAAGGGCAAGTACTACCTGTATGTCCATGTCGATAAGCTGGGTGGTAAGGTATAGGTTACGTTCAAGGTTCGAAGCATCAACCACGTTGACCACAACATCGGGGTGCTGTTTGAGGAGATAGTCGCGTACAAAAAGCTCATCGGGCGAGTTGGGAGAAAGGGAATATGTTCCGGGCAGGTCGGTCAGGTTCAGGCAAAAACCTTTGTATTTAAGGGTGAATTTTTTGGCATCGACAGTAACGCCCGAGTAGTTGCCCACGTGTTCACGGGCACCTGTTATGGCATTGAAAATTGAGGTTTTTCCCGCGTTGGGGTTGCCAACGAAAACAATATTCAGACAATTTGAATTCCCGTTTTTTGATGATACTTTTTTTTCGAAAGACAGTGTGCCATAGTAGCCAGTAAAATCATTTTCAGCTTGCCCGGCAGGCAATACTTCGATAAGCGCTGCCTCGCTGCGCCGAAGGGAAATGTTATAGCCCATAATCTGGTACTCGATCGGATCTTTTAAAGGGGCGTTCTTTTTTACAAAAACCTCTTTCCCGTTTACAAAACCCATCTCGGTAATCCGGCGTTTAAATGCGCTGCGGCCGTTTACACGTTTAACAACCACAACCTCGCCTGTTTTTATTTTATCTAATGTAAGCACCAACAATAACCTTGAAACGCGGCAAATGTACGAAAGAAATCGTTTGCTTAAAACTTATTGAGACTTTTTCTAAATAAGCTTAATTGAATTTAATTTTTCAGGCAATTGTATAAAGATTAGAGAAGTGGCTATCATTTCGATACAATATTTCATAATTTAAAATATTTCCTTCAGTGAAAGAAATTGAAAATCAAGTTAAAATAATTGTAAATATCCAAAACCTTTACCAGTCTCTTTTGTTTATTTAGTCTAAATTAGTATTAATTAAAAGCAATCAAAATGAAACAATCGTTAGTTATTTTCTTGTCTCTATTGATTATGACTCAATTATGGTCAAATCAGGTTTTTTCAAAAAGTACTTCTTCCAAAAATCTCTCTTCATCAACCATTCCATTGATTGGTGAAAAATGCCCTTCTTTTTCTGCTGAATCAACTCAAGGTGTTTTAAATTTTCCGAATGACTTTGGGAATAGCTGGAAAATTATTCTGAGTCATCCACAGGATTTCACACCTGTTTGCACTTCTGAAATTTTAGAGCTTGCCAATTTGCAGAATGAATTCAAAAAACTGGGAGTTGAACTTGTTGTTGTTTCTGTCGATCCTGTTGATTCACACGAACCCTGGAAGAAATCAATAGAAGGAATGTCGTATAAAGATCGTAAACCGGCAAAAATAAGCTTTCCGCTTGTTGCTGATGAAAACCTTGCAATTTCGAGGAAATATGGCATGTTGCATCCTTCATCCAATTCAACCAAATCGGTTCGTGGGGTTTTCATAATTGATCCTGAAAATATTGTACAGATGGTTTCATTTTATCCCATGGATATTGGACGGAGCATGGATGAAATTTTGCGTACAGTATCAGCCTTGCAAACTGTTGCCGGCGATAATGTTATGACACCCTCTGACTGGCGGCCGGGTGATGATGTGTTGATCCCATCTCTTCCGCGGGAATATGTAGAAAATCCTTCTTTGGTCCCCGATGATGTATATAACCTTGCATGGTATATGTGGTTTAAAAAAATCAGTGAATAAAATATCGATCAGTAATCTATTGATTATGATGACTAAGCCGGGTTTCAGCCCGGCTTTTTAGTGTGCTTTACAGAGAAATTATTTTTTAATTATTTCAGGGAAACTGCAAAAACGCAAACTATTGTTAATTCGTTGGGTCGCAACAGAATTTTCGGATAATCCTTCGGTCGTCGGGATATCTTAACCTGATCTTGACTTCAATCCTGCGTATGTCATCGTAATCGAAATAGCCGTTGCCGCTGGGATTGTTTGCATCGGGATATGGACTTTTCGGATTTGCAATATCCTCCTGCCGGCGGCCCTGGGTAATAATTACAATATCTGACTCCCCAAAATCATAGGCGATTTCATTTTCGGGAAGGGCAACCCTGCCATTCTCCAATAATTCATTGAATTCAGGAATTGTTTTCAAGTGGTTTAAAACTTCTTTATAACCAAACCATGCTCGGAGCTTTGACAGGTTTGTATTGGCATCGGTACGTGTGGCGCTTATTCCCAGCATAGTACCATTATCACCATCGCTTTTTAAGTTTATTGAGCACTCTTTGATTTGTTTTATTTCTTTATTCTTTTCGTCAACAACCGGCGGGACAATCTTCACTGGTTCAGTGGTGAACCCGTCAGTTCTTTCAATGTATTTTGAGGCCCTGTATTGCACGGTATCGCCAATGTACCAGCCCCTGGTTACTTCGCGTTCATCAGAAACAGCGAAAATCTCGATCAAAAGCTGTGGGCGGAATTCTTTGTTTTTTGCCAGCATTTTCAAATATTCCTTGTCGATACGCTCGGTAAGGAAACTCAGGTTTTCATCAACTTTGGCGGCGTAATCAAGATATTGTGCAATCCTGTTACGCCTCCCGTCCATTCGTTCTTTTATTCTGCTTGAATAACCCGGGTGGTCGCCCCAGTACTGGTTGTTGGGATGAAGTTCGATCCAGCGTGCATTAGCTATGGAGTATCTGTAACCGTCGTTAGGAAGTATCGGAAAATTGACACCCCATGAATAATATTTATAGTCGCTTCTGTTTCTGACAAAACCTTCAACAGGTGTGTAGATATCGTTTGTGAGCTTCGTCTCAAATCCTTCGTGTAAAAGGGCCAGATCACGTTTTAGATTGGCTGTTGTATTCACTTCCCAGTACCCGGTTTGGAAATAGGCTATCCGTTCATGTTTTCTTGGAACCTCCTCAGCCACCGGGCACTTTTCCTTTCGCTCCCAAGCCTTTGTAATTTGAATGGTGTCGTATATTGAAGTGTCGGAATAGACTTCAAATGTTGGTATCATTCCGTTTTTTGATGTAAGGAAAGACCTTTCGGAAGCGCCTTCAATGGCTTTTGAATGGACATATTGATGGCAAGGGTTCTGCGGGTTCTTGATTTTGCTATACCCGGTCATAACAAAACTTGAATCGATGTCGCAGAAATAGGTGCTGGCAAACGATCCCCCAATAACCTTGTATTTTAAGCCTGAATATAAATGAAAAGTAGCAAATGAGCTGTCAACAATTTCATTCATGTCCCCTTCAATTTCGATGACAGGTTCAATGATTTCCTGGCTGCCAATGTTGCATACATCTTCAAGCACAACGTGATAGTTGATGTTAAATGGCATGTTGCACCCGTAAATGTCAATCGTACCTTCAAGGCCTTCTTTATAATCGGATGCCCAGAAGAAGGCCTGGGGCGTTTTTTTATTGAACGTGTTGTAATAGTATAACGGGTATTGCTGGTTAGAACCATCGGCCAGGGTTGTAATTGCTGATGCCCCGTTTTTTAAGTCAAGCAGTGGCGCATTAAATGGTTTTACATAACCTGTAATCTCCATGCCTCCTTCTTTGTCGTTCAATTTTACAGGTACTTCGTAAATTGAATATTTCCCGTCCCTGTTCGAAGAAAAATACACCTTGTTTCCAGTTGAAGATATCCGGGGGGTGATTTCCATTGCCGAAGAGTTCAGTTTATCAAGGGCAACTGGTTCTCTCCATTTTTCACCATCGAAGAAACTGTAAAATATATTCAGGTCAGCCTGGTCGGGGGCTTCACTGTCAATATTTAAATTCCGGTTTGAAACGAAAAGCAGGTGTTTTCCATTTGCAGATAAGGCAGGTTGTGATTCCCAGGTTAGGCTATTGTTCAGCTTATTGATAGTTTTCGGGGTTGAAAATTTTCCGTCTTCAAGCCGTTCAACAAACCACAGGTCTTTAAGTTCCGATAATTCCAGTTTTTCTTCATCAATCTGATCGCAGGCAAAGACCATGACATTATCTGCAATTGTTGGCGCTCCTTTAACTGCACTGTTAAATAAATCGATAAAAGGTTTCATTACCGGGTGTTCAGCTTCAACCGTGAAACGTTTTACCTGTCCCCATCCTTCACCAGGCCATTTGCCTTCGCCAATTTCCCTTTCGGAATAATATATCTGCTGGTAATGGTTGGTGGGCTTTTTGCCATAAAACGAATCGATGCGGCTTGATGCAAACCACATGCGTTCTTTTTTCCCTTTATCGATGAATTCAATAAAAGGTGCATTATCCTTAAACTGAAGCGATGAATCTTCTAAAAGGTAATAGTACGATTCAGCGTAAAGGCTGCTTTTTAACTCTTCTTCTGATGGCGTATTTATTGGATAACCCAGGTTTAAAAGTGATGATGATGTTTTTATATTCTCTTTGGTTTGAGATGTTCCCTGGGCAATTTTCTTTGATTTGCATCCAGTTAACATTGCAACAAGCAATATTAATGAAACGATATATGATAGATACTTTCTCATTTTCATATAATTAATTAGGGTACTTCAAGTGGGTACTGTACGTAGAATGTTACTGTTGCCCTGCCGTTTTCATTGGTCAGTGGTGTTTTATTTTCCTCCCCGGTTTTTATGTCATAAATGAAGAGTAAAGCCAAATGACAATATACTTTGTTGTTGTCGAGGAAAGAAGGAATTTCAAGGTTATCCCACAAAACATATACCCCGCCTTCCCTTAATTCGATACCATCGGGATGATTGATCCCTGATTTGGGTATACTATTGCTCCACATCAGAGGTGTTTCAGTGTATGTGAAATTATGTATCGTAGTTGGGGTTATTCCAGCAGGTGCAAAAGTTGAAAAATCGTTCATGAAAATATGGCGTATGAGTTCATAATTGCCTTTTTCAGAACAAAGGCTGTCCAGATCATCGGCACCGCTTAAATAGGCAACCGGGTAGCGTGTAATGTATTCAAATTTGTTAAGGTCATTGTTTACAAGGTATAATTCAGGCTCCTGGTTGAAGTTCGTTTCCCAGTCTTTCGGGTTATCAACATCGAAGTAGAAAGTATAATCGGCTTCCGAACCTGGAAAGTCGTATGTGCCGGTTTCGACATAATTAATGATTCCTGAAGTTAGCTTGCCATACGTTTTATTAATATCATCAAATTCATCAATTTTGTATGCAACATGGGCCGCACCTGAGGCCTTGTTGTCTTCTGCAATTTGGCTGAATGTCGACATGGTATAGCCGGTACTGATTTTTGAGGTTATCGACTCTACTATACCGGTTATCTGAATTATTTGTGAACAGTAAAATCCATCGCTGTCACCGGCTGTTAACTCAAGGGTATAATTATATGTCCCTTCCTCTCTGTTGGTGTTTGGCTCATAGGTAATAAATATAACTAAAGGATCGATGCCGTTCAAAAAAGTGTTCGGTGATATAATTGTGACATCTATATCGTTGGGGTAATCACCGGTAACCACATAATCAAAGTTTAAGTCGTTGCAGGCAAACTCGTTTTCATACCCGATTTTGAAGCTGGCTGATTCATAATTTCCAAGTTCCTCGAGGCAATCGGTTGTTATGGTATGTTTCATTTCCCTGATTATGGTTGAGCCTGAGCCAAAATCGATTTTGCTTCCTAATGCCAGGTTTGTTCCATCTTCGAGTTTTGACCCTGAGTTCAATATTGTTATTGAAGGGCAGAAATTTTCACATCCCACAGCTTCGCACTCAAGCGTGAAAGAACAGGGGCCTTCAACGGTGCCGGTTGCACTTTCAACATGAAGGGATATTGTGTAGCTGGCTTTGCTGGCTCCGGGCGTTAACGGTGTGAAACTTGCACGCACATTTATGTCCTGGTTTTTGAATGTATTGCCTGCAGCCGGTGTAATTACCGGATTTGACCAATATTCAGGATGGTCATTGGAATTGCCGGTTTCCTGAACAATCGACTCTATCACGAGGGTACAGCTGGTATCAAGACCCATTGTATTCCAGGCAATTGTTAAATCAATGTATTCAATGCTGCTGCCAACCGGAACTTTTTCCTCAGTGCCTGTAGCAGGTAAGTTGTAGGTTATTGGATTATCTTCAAACGGGCAATTGCACGACACTTCTTCAACCACAGCATTGATAATAATTAAAATATTTCCCTGTTTGTCAGGATCGTTTACACATGTTGTTTTCAGTAAAATTTCTTCGTTTACAATTTCAAGAAGCTGGGAGTTGTCCAACGAAAACCTCAGTATCATCGGGTTTCTTTCATATACTTCAAAAACCGGTTGGTTCAGGTCAATGCCGGGCCTGTAATCTACATTAATCTGCGGATAGTTGCTTGTGAAAGCCAGCAATTCTGTGAAATCGACACTTACGGTATCTCCCGATACTATTGCCTGTTCAAATACAGGAATACCGGTAGTAAGGACAGTGATTTTTCCATTTGTATTAAAATCTATTACAATGGTATCATTCAACGCATCGCAGTTTACTGCTGTTGGTTCAGAGGAGCTGCAAAGGAAGTAGATCGAATCGATCAGGTTTTCCTGGCAGCATAGAATGCCAAATGAATCCCTTTGCCATGACAGATAATTTTCACCATAACCTGCATCAATCCAAAGCAGGTCAACGCCTGTGCAGCCTTCTTCAATTTCATATTGTCCCTCGCCATTTTCATCGAGGTAAATAAAAGCTGTATCGGTACGAAGTTGTGTCGCGAATGAAAATTCTACAACAGCATTCCGGGGAATGCCCAGTGAATCGCCTGTTCCGCAAACGCTTTCAGCTTTGGCTTTAAACTGAATTAATACCGGCTGGCTTTCTCCTTCGCAAATCTGTTGCAACTTTTCCTTGAACAGGTCATCTGTACATGTCCAGAAAAGTATAACTGCAATGCCAATACTTAGGATTCCTGCAAAATATTTTATGTTGTATCTTATTTTTTTCATGTCTTATCTTTTACCAGGTAATTCCTACTCTAAAAAATACTTGGGGTGCAGTTCGTGTTGTCCTGCAGTTTTCATTGATTGTTGTTACACTGTTTCCACTTCCATCGATACAATCCGATACCAGCGGAGCAACAGGTAACTCGTGGGTTGTTTGCCGGAAACCAATATCAAACGATAAGTCATGCTTCCTTTTAGGCGACTGCGAAAAGTCGATGCCAACGCCAAAATCCCAGAAATGATTGACAGGCAGGCCGTCATTGTTGAAATTGAGGGATGTATTGTTGCTGTTTTCCCCAATGTTAAAGGTTCGGAATGAAAGGCCATAATCGCCGAACAGGTAGATGGCATTACAGCTAAGCCAGTCGCCCTTAAAGGGATTTGTGATATCGTGAAAAGTAAAACGCGGATGAACAGAAAGCGGCACAAACAAACCTCCGTCAACAGGCCACGCGCCTATCATTGGGCCGATATTGAAACTGTGTTTTTTAGCAACGGTGAAAATCCGGGGCAAGGCAGCAGCCTCGATGCCAAAAATCCCGAACCCACCTTGTTCATAAAGCGCGAACCATTCTCTGCCAATCTGGCCTGCACCTGGTTTCGAATAATATTCAGGCACATCGAGCCTCACACCTCCCATAACTCTGGCTTCAATTTTAACTATAGGCCGGTACCGGTTGCATACAGCATCAGAATTGGGTTTTACCAACAAAGGGGGAAGGTCGGCATCGGAAGTGCGGGTAGTTCTTTTTACATAGCTGGCATTAATTTCTTTTCGTCTTGAATCGGTGAATTGTTGCAACTCTTCTTTTGGGAGCTTGTAAGGTTCTTCTTCGCCGCAGTCAATTATGTAAAAGGAATTGTTGTTCCTCCCGCGTTGAAGCGAATCGGGCTGGAAATAGGTTATGATTTCGTTGGAACCATACTGATCAGCACCTTTTTCATTGAGTTCAACCTGGTAGATTTTGGTGTTGTCTTTTTCACAAATATGGCAGCTTGTTGAACACGACTGGATTAGCCAGGCTGTAGGGAAGAATATAAAAGCCACAACATACCAACGCCTAAATTGACTGCGTAGCGGAGGAATTTTACTATTCATGAGAAATTCAAATTGTGAATTTGTTTCGAAACAATAATATCGATATAAAGCTATAGAATAATTGATAGAAGTTAAAATATATTTTATCAAATATTTAATGTATAGACTGTTTGCTTCCTGAATTAGGAAATATCAAAAATTGCCCTGATAGAAAACATTTTTTTTCATAAGATATGCTTTCTGTTAAAAGAAAAATCCAAATGTTAAATACAATAAATCAATATTGGGATGGAATAGATAATTATTCGTTTGACCAAGATGTTCCAGTTTTAAAGACGAGAATATACCAAAGTTACTTGTGATATAGTATTTATATCCAATACCCAGGTAATACGAAAATGTACTTTCAAGAATAGTCGACTCCCGGTAAATGGTCGATCCTAATCCTGCTTCAATAAATGGACAAGATCTGCCTTGGGACAAATAAAATTCATTGCTTATATACCAGGACAATATGGGATTAATCCTTTCTCTGCTTTCTTCAAGATGCAAAGATTGATCAAAGAAAATTTCTGTTCCAAGACCAAGAGAATAAAAGTTTGTCAAAGGATAGAGACCTTTCAGGTTTATTCGAACAGGACCATCAAATTCAAAAATCATCTCTAATGCTTCACCAAATCCAAATCCAAATAAATCTACATTTCTAACTGTTTCTGAATATATCGGGAAATTGTATCCGATCGAAAAGGTAATTTTTTTATGGTTTGGTTTGGGTAAAAGTTTATTATCAGATACTATCAGATCAAAAGGAAGTGTTCGATTCAGGGTAAGTTTACCAAGGCTAAGATCATGCTCGATTCCTTTCAATGTTACAAACCCAATTAAATCTTTACCTGATTTGTTTACTTCTCCTGAAATAAGTGAGGTATCGTATTTTGGACAATATACGTTAAAGGCATTTCCCTTTTTTAAATTGCTAAAAAGTTTCTTTTTGTGAGAGCCTTTATTTAAGGTAGCTGTAAAACCGGAATCATTTTCTTCAATGGAAATAATTTTAAGTTTATTATCTTTTGAAAACGCACTTAATGAAATAATGTTCCCGGTATAAGTTTTGGTGCCAATTTCTCCATTAAAGAATTTATTAATATATCCGGTAAGGTTGGTCAGTGCTTTTTCAGTTGCCTGACCTGTAATTGTATTGGCAAAAGTAGTAGCGCCTCCCTGCAATTTTAAACCTCCTAGAACTCCTCCTTCCAGATTAATTTCTCCCAGTCCCATGGCTTCTTGCATCTCAGTACACAGGAAGACAATCTCTCCCGTTTTAGCATCAATCACTTTAAGCGTTACCTTCACAACCGAACGCAGATTCTTCATTTCAACCTGTTTGGGAACAAATTCCGATATGGCATCCACATGAAGGTCTTCTCCGGTAAGTAATTCGGCTGCGAAGCCGGCTACCTTGACCATATTTCGCAGCGGAATTCCTGAGGAAATTTCCGACACATCTGGTTCATACATTGTTCCAGAAATAATATAGTCGATATTGCCGTTACTTATTGTGTTCAGCACCTGGTTTTCTGTCTGCAGGTTTAATAGATATTTTTCAATCTGAAGGCCCAGCGACTGACGGTCGATGATACGGAACTGATCTTCTGCCAGCATCTTCTCGGTGAGGACATCGCCAACATAAAGGCCTAAAAATCCCTGAATGTTCGAAACCGTTAAAGGCTCAATTGCCATCGATTTTTTAAACAGGTTATCTGAGGTTTTTTCCTCTTCTTTAGTTTGTATGACCGTGATTTTCATACCTTCCTTCAGCAGGTTCAGGGCATTTGACGGGACCACACGTGCAATTGAATAGTCACTTTTTACATCGCTTACTTCAAGCCGAGCAATAATCTCGTCCTCTTCTTTAATTTCTTTTTTTGTAACTGGATGAATAAAGGCTTCACCTTCTTTAATTACATTAATTTTTGTGTCAATATCTACTTTTGGGAAGGTCAGGTCAATGTATACTTTATTTTCTTTAATTCTGATAATATACCCGGATACTGGTTCCTGGGCATTTAGTGAGAAGGTTGCCAGAAGTAGTGTTAAACCAACTAAAATACAAGGCAATAGCTTTTCTAAATTTGGTTTTCTCATTATTATAAGGTTATGTTTTGTTATAAATTCGCCAACAAAATAGAAAAAAAATTAAAAAAAACTGCCCGGAACAAAACAATGACCCTGTATTTATATTTACGATACTTTCAGGTGTAGTAAAATGAGACTGTTCCAAAAGTAGAAAATAAAGGGCTTGACGCCCGATGAATATTGTCAGTAACTTACATATTGAACGCGAAAAAAAAGGGGCTGTAGTTTTTGGCTACAACCCCCGTTATTTGCAAAAAATATTTTTGGTTCAATCAGCTTTTGAAAGAATCTCGTCCCTTTCCTTCAGAAATTCCGACAACCTTTCAATGGGTGATCGGGTGAGGGCAATCCTGCCTGAGCGGATAAACTGCATGACCTTGAATTCATTGAGGTCGTTGAAAAATTCCTGTGTTTCTTCCTTGTGCCCGGTCTTTTCAATCACGGTATACTCTTTTGTGATCTCAAGAATGCGGGCATTGTGTTTCCGTACAAGCATTTCAATCTTGTTGCTTTCGGTAAGGTCGTCGGTTGAAACTTTGTACAAGGCAATTTCCTGATAAATCATCTCATCGTTGGTATGGTAAAAAGCTTTGAGTACTTCAACCTGTTTCTCAATTTGCTGAACAATTTTCCTGGCCTGTTCTTCGGTTGTTTCTACAACAATGGTGAATTTACTTATGCCCTTGTGAGCCGATTCGGAAACGGTAAGGCTTTCGATATTCACTTTCCGCCGGGTGAAAACAATCGTGATGCGGTTTAACAACCCGATATGGTTTTCAGAATATGCTGTTATGATGTATTCTTGTTTCATTTTTTTTACTATTTAGTTAAAATAACCTTGAATTGATTTATGGTTAGGCTATAGGTTTTTCAAGCAGAATGTCTGAAACGCTTGCCCCGGCAGGTACCATTGGGAAAACATTGTCTTCTTTTTCCACCATTACTTCAAGCAGGTATGGGCCATCGTGGTCAACCATTTCGCTAACGGCCCCTTCAAGGTCTTTGTTCGATATTACCCGTTTTGCCGGGATGCCAAAAGCCTCTGAAAGTTTGACAAAATCGGGGCCTGAAATGTTGGTAAAAGAGTAGCGTTTTTCGAAAAACAGGTCCTGCCACTGGCGCACCATACCCAAAAAGTTGTTGTTAAGGATAATGATTTTGACCGGGATTTTTTCCTGGGCAATCGTGCCCAGTTCCTGCATGGTCATTTGGAAACCACCATCTCCAATAAATGATACCACTGTGCGGTCAGGTCGGCCAATTTGGGCGCCAACGGCTGCCGGCAGGCCAAAGCCCATGGTGCCAAGCCCGCCCGATGTAACCATGCTGCGGGTATGGTTGAACTGGAAGTAGCGTGCCGCAAACATCTGTTGCTGGCCTACATCGGTAACGCAAATGGCATCACCATTGGTTTTTTCAGAAGCAACACGTACCACTTCACCCATCGATATTTTTCCGTTGTTGCGGTAAATGTCGTTTTTAATTACTTTTTCAAACTCTGTTTCGTAAGCATCTTTAAACTCTTTGATCCAGCCGGTATGCTTGTTTTCATTCACCAGCGGGATAAGTTTGCTTAATACTTTTTTTGCATCGCCCAAAACCGGGTAGTGTACCGGAATGATTTTGTTGATTTCGGCCGGGTCTACTTCAATGTGAACAACCTTTGCCTGTGTGGCGTAGGCAGAAACTTTTCCGGTTACACGGTCGTCGAAACGCATACCAACGGCAATAAGCAGGTCGCATTCGTTGGTTTTTATATTTGGCCCGTAATTACCGTGCATGCCCAACATACCCACGTTAAGGGGGTGGTTGGTTGGCAATGCCGATACCCCAAGCAGTGTCCATGCAGCGGGTATGTCGGCTTTTTCAACCAGTTGCCGCAACTCTTCTTCGGCTTGTGAAAACAATACACCCTGGCCAAACAGCAAGAAGGGCTTTTGAGCCTTATTTATTGCTTCGGCAGCAGCTTTAACCTGTTTTTCATCAATGGGCAAATAAGGTATGTAGCTTCTGATGCAGTTGCATTTCTTGTATTCGAAGTCGAGCATGGCAAACTGAACATCTTTGGCAACATCGATGAGTACTGGTCCCGGACGCCCCGAACGTGCAATATAAAATGCTTTTGCCATCACTTCCGGAATTTCAGATGCATCAGTAATCTGATAGTTCCATTTTGTAACCGGGGTCGACATGCCCAGGATATCTGATTCCTGGAAAGCATCGGTTCCCAAAAGTGGCGAGGCTACTTGTCCGGTTATGCAAACAACCGGTGTAGAGTCGAGCATTGCATCGGTAATGCCGGTGAGCAGGTTTGTTGCGCCCGGCCCCGATGTGGCAAAGCATACAGCGGTTTTCCCCGAAACCCGTGCATAACCCTGTGCAGCGTGTATTGCTCCCTGTTCGTGGCGTGTTAATATGTGTTTTAACTTTTCACCTTTGTCGTACAAGGCATCGTAAACTGGCATGATTGCACCGCCGGGATATCCGAAAATTGTATCAATCCCCTCTTCAATTATCGAGCGGATGATCGCTTCTGATCCGTTTATTTTTTCTTTCATATCTTTTTTCTTATTTATTTTTAATTATTAGACTTAGGAAAATTCCAAATTCCAAATTCCAAATTCCAGAACCCAGAACCCAGTACCCAGTACCCAGCTCCCAGCACCTATATCTCTCTTACAGCGCCTTTGTCTGATGAAGTAACCATTGCAGCATAAGCCCGCAGTGCTTTGCTGACTTTGCGGTCGCGGGTTGGGGTGAAGGCTTTGTCGCCTTTGGCTTGTTCCTCTATACGGCGGTTATTCAATTCTTCATCGCTGACAAGTACGTTTATTTTTCGGGCAGGGATATCGATTTCGATTTTATCGCCGTTGCGGACAAGCCCGATCTCGCCGCCAGCAGCAGCTTCGGGCGAAACATGGCCAATTGAAAGGCCCGATGTCCCGCCTGAAAAACGGCCGTCGGTAACCAGGGCACAGGCTTTATCAAGCTTCATCGATTTAATATACGATGTTGGATAAAGCATTTCCTGCATGCCAGGCCCGCCTTTGGGCCCTTCGTACGGGATGAAAACCACGTCACCGGCCTGTACTTCATCGCCAAGAATGCCGTTGCAGGCTGCTTCCTGCGAATGAAAAACCTTTGCTGTACCATGGAACTGGAAAACCGATGGATCGACCCCTGCCGTTTTGACAATGCAGCCGCTTTTGGCAATGTTGCCAAAAAGTACGGCGAGCCCTCCTTCTTTGTTATAAGCATGTTCAAGATCGCGGATACACCCGTTTTCACGGTCGGTATCGGCTTCTTTGTAATATTTTTCCTGCGATGCCAGCACAAGGTTTTTGTAGTTGCCCGGTGCGGCTAGGTATCGTTGTTTAGCTTTTTCGGTAACGGTATCGCGCATAATGTCGAACTGGTCGAGCGCTTCGGCCAGGGTAAGCTGGTCGGCCCGGTTTACAGTAGTGTCGAGCAATCCTGCCCGGTCGAGTTCGCCCATGATGCCAAGTATTCCACCGGCACGGTTAACATCTTCCATGTGATATCGTGAACTTGGGGCTACTTTACAAAGGTTGGGTACTTTGCGCGACAGGGCGTCAATATCTTTCATGCTGAAGTCAACTTTGGCTTCGTGGGCGATGGCCAGAAGGTGGAGAATGGTATTGGTGCTTCCGCCCATGCCAATATCGAGGGTCATGGCATTCATGAAAGCCTCGCGGCTTGCGATTGAGCGGGGGAGTACCTTTTCATTTCCATTGAAATAAAAATCTTCAGTGATTTTTACAATGCGGTCGGCAGCTTCGTCAAAAAGCTCCAGCCGTTTGGCGTGTGTGGCAACGATAGTGCCGTTTCCGGGCAGCGCCATGCCAATAGCTTCAGCGAGGCTGTTCATTGAATTTGCCGTGAACAAACCTGAGCAAGAACCGCATGTTGGGCAGGCCGAACGTTCAACACTTGAGATTTTTTCATCAGAAATGTTTTGGTCGGCGGCCATTACCATCGCGTCAACCAGGTCGTATTTTTCACCGTCAACTTTACCGGCTTCCATCGGACCGCCTGAAACAAATATTGAAGGGATGTTCAGGCGCATGGCAGCCATGAGCATTCCCGGGGTGATTTTGTCGCAGTTCGAAATGCAGATCATGGCATCAACCGTGTGGGCGTTGCACATGTATTCAACACTGTCGGCAATCAGGTCGCGCGAAGGGAGGGAATAAAGCATCCCGTTGTGCCCCATTGCAATACCATCGTCAATGGCAATGGTATTGAATTCGGCAGCAAAGCAACCTTTTGCTTCAATTTTCTTTTTTAAGTATTGACCAATTTCGTGCAGGTGTACGTGGCCGGGGACAAACTGGGTAAACGAATTGACAATGGCAATCACCGGACGGTTAAACTGTTCTTCGGTCATGCCGTTGGCACGCCATAGCGCCCTTGCGCCGGCCATTTTGCGGCCCTGTGTCGAGGTTGAGCTTCTTAACTTGTTCATTTTATAAGTTTTTAAAAATTTACTTTTTCCCCTCCCAGGAGGGGTTAGGGGAGGCCTCAATAAAAAAAAACCATTCCCTTTTAAGAGAATGGCCTGTTAATATTTTTAATTTACTGCGTTACAAACCACTCTCATTTCATCGAAATGACGACAAGCACCACCACTAGGACGATGTTGACAAGAATGGATATGTTCAGTAAACGTTTCATTGTTTCATTATTTGAAGGAACAAATGTAGAAATAAAAATGAAAAATCAAAATTTGATATAAGTTTATGGGGTAAATTAACGTTGATTCGGAAAAATAGTTCAGGTTTTGTTAACAGATTAACGCTTTTGATACAAAGAAAAATTGAAAATTAATATTTTGAAAGGTGCCTGTATTTGGTGCAAATCAGAGCCAATACAAATTCAGGGTCGAAATCAAATAAATTTCAATCATCCTTATGAATTGCCATCAGTTTAAACTGATAAATCGTGTTATTCCTGAATGGCAGTTTCGAATATTAATAATTTATACCTGTCCATTAGAGCGAGTTTAATCCATCCTAATTTTTCCCCAAATGAATCTGTTAATTTGATTCCCAAATATACAATCTCATTATTGGGTATTGCATGGCAGGAGTAATGATATGAAACCTGATAATAAACGGGTATGTCATTCTCGATGTAAGGGCCGCCACTATTCACTGTTGGTGGGCAATTTTCAAAATTGAAGCCATCACTTCCTACATTTAAGTTGATGGTGTCAGAAAGAAATGTATCCGTCCTGGAAATTTCATCTGTTGAATAAAAATAGTGAGGGTAAAGTGTTGCGGGTTGTATACAAAAAATGGAATCTGAATTATTATGTGTCATCCTGTAACATGAAAATCCAATTCGATGTGTGATGGAAATAATATTCGGCCAATCATCACTATATAAGATGTCTTCGTAGTGTCGATAAAAAATTGTATCTGTTGAGTATTGCTCGTAAACTTTGCAGTTGGAGTTAAGGCATAAAAACTTCGTTTCGGGCTTTTGTGCATTGTATGGCAAGCCTATTAGTTTACTGGTTAACCTAAAATCAGATACATTATCTCTGTTCATGTCGAACTCGATGCTTGCTTCCTGATTAATATTTCCTATAATAAACGTATCGTACTGAGTAACTAACATGTTGGTTATATCTCCCATAAATATGTTATCATTACGGGAAGATTCATAACAGTTTTTATCGCAAGCAAAAATTGTAAGAATTGGTATCAGGGTAATAAGTTTTAATATTTTCATTGATCAATGATTTTTACTGTTGTATGGCTGTTTCAAGTAATGCAATTTCATATTGTTGCATAACGGCCATTTTTATCCATCCAAGTTTTTCGTCGATAGAATCTTTCATTTTAATTCCAATATAAATGATTTCATCATTAGGAACCGAATTGCAAGTGAAATGATAATAGCTCCGAAAGGTAATAACAGTATCATACCAGTTGTAAGGGCCATCAATATCACCTGTTGTTATATCACTTAACGAAAATTTACCTGCCAGATAATCATCTGATTTATATATTTTACCGCCAGAATTTATATAACGTAAATTAAACGTCTCAGGTTGAATGGATACGATGGAATCACCTGAAGCAAGTTTCTCACAAGAGTATGTTTTAGTGTGTTTAACGTACACTTTTGACTGATCGTTATTGTTTGTTGTATCGGCTTTGAAATTATAAAATATCGTATCAGATGATTTATACCCATTTAATAAACAGAGTGGTGTAAGGCTTAATAATTGAACTTCGGGATGTTGCCCCATTCCGGGCGACCCCCATATTTCGCTTGTCAATCTGAAATCAGCTTTGTTGTCGTAGTCCAGGTCTAGTTCGAAAGATTTTTCCATGTTGTAACCTCCAATGATCAGGTTGTCGTATGAATGTACTAATAAATTGGAGTTGTTGCCAGCTTGAATGCTTTCGGGTTGGTTTACTTCAATATTTTCTTCTTTACAAGCGAAAAATGCTAAAAATAAGAATAAGTAAATTGCCATATATGCTCTCATCGATAAGGATTCGTTTAAGGTTTTATGATTTTCAAATATATTTATTTATTCCAATACATATTCCAGGTTAACGTGATTCCTTGAAATATTGATTGTTGTTCTTTTAAAAATCATAATACAAATGTATTCATCGAGTGGACAATTTTTTTAAAAATCGACATCAATAAAAAATCATTGGTCAATAGCAACATTCCACGCCGTTTATTAAATTTAACCTCATAAATATTTCAATATGGATTTGAACACGCCCGATACCTTATATCCCAATACCCGATCGTCGAGGTTTTTTGGGGGAGATGCATTCACCAGGCTGGTTATGCACCTTATGCAAATGAAGAAGGTGAACAAGCTTTACACCGAACTTGCGCACGAAAGCGGTTTGGGTTTTATCGATAAATTATTGGAAACACTCGATATCAGGTATGATATTGATAGCGCCGACCTGGAAAAAATTCCTGAAACAGGCGCTTTTATCACAGTGTCGAACCATCCTTTTGGCGGGCTTGATGGGATGCTGCTTATTAAAATCCTTTCTGAAAAACGGCCCGATGTAAAAATACTTGCAAGTTCGTTGCTGAAGAAAATTACACCATTGAACGATTTTTTCTTATTCGACGGGAATGACGAGCCTTCAAAGGCAGCAATAAAAATGAGGAAGAACATTAAGCTTCCGCTTAATCATTTGTCATCAGGTGGATGCCTTTGCATTTTTCCCGCGGGCGAAGTATCGGGTTACGACCAGTATTACAATGTGAATGACCGCGAATGGCAGTATTCTATACTTAAGTTGATAAAAAAGTCGGGAGTGCCGGTTTTGCCTGTCTATTTCAGTGGCTCCAACTCAAGGTTGTTTCATCTTTTGGGAATGATAAACCCTCAATTGCAGAATATTAAACTCCCGAGCGAATTGCTCAACAAAAAAAACAAGCTGATAAAAGTTAGGATCAGTCAACCGATACGTCATTCCGAAATAGATAAATTTTCAGATATTCACCAGCTTGGCCGGTATTTAAGGGCTAAAACTTACAGCATGGGAGCTTATGAAAGTTTTGAGGTGAAAAAGTTTTTTAAAACACGCCCTCCCCTGAAGATCAGCAGACAAGAAGAAATAATTCCGGCAGTTGATGTGATTGCGCTTAAAAATGAGATAGAAAAAATAAAATGTGATTACACCCTTTTCAGCCTGAAAAATTATACAATTTATTGTGCTCCTTCAAAACTTATTCCAGGCATTCTGAATGAAATTGGAAGACTCAGAGAGATTACTTTCAGGCTGGTTGGAGAAGGAACAAATATGTCAATCGACATAGACGAGTATGACCTGTATTATAATCAGTTGTTTATTTGGGATAACGAAGAAAATTGCATTGTTGGAGCCTATCGCATTGGAAAAGGCAACGACATTTTACATCAGTTCGGTATAAATGGTTTTTATATTAAAAGCCTTTTCAGGATCAGGCCCAGGTTTAAAAACATATTGCGACAGTCGCTTGAGCTAGGCCGGTCGTTTGTAATTAAAGAATACCAGCGCAAACCCCTCCCTTTATTTATGTTGTGGAAAGGGCTGCTATATTTTCTTTTAAAGAACCCACAGTATCGCTACCTGGTTGGGCCCGTGAGTATAAGCAACAACTATTCACCGGTTTCAAAAGATACCATTATCAGGTTTATTACAGCAAATTATTTTAACAGAGATTTGGCAAAATATATCAGGCCACGTAAGGCTTATCGTTTTGTTAGCGAAAGCCCCGAAGTGAACCTGTTAATAGAAAACGCCGGGGCCGACCTGAACAAATTCGACCGGCTGATTGGCGATATCGATAAAATGAACAGCGGGATTCCGGTGCTGCTTAAAAAGTACCTGAGCCTGAACGCAAAAATTCTGGCCTTCAATGTCGATCCGAGTTTCAGCAATTGCCTCGACGGGTTAATTATCCTCGATGTGTATGATGTGCCGCAGCAAACCATTGTTTCACTCTCGAAAGAGGTAAACGACGGGTCAATTCTTGAAAGGTTTTATTCGAGCCGTGAACTTACCGGAATTGACACAAAAGTGAACATGCAAAAAAAACCAAAAACAAAAATTATATCAAAATGAAAGATCCAAAAATTGCAGTGAAAGCCCCTGCCGCCATGGAACTTGAGCCCGGAAAATATTTTTGGTGCGCCTGTGGGGAAAGTAAAAACCAACCTTTCTGCGATGGTTCGCATAAGGGAAGTGAATTTTCACCTATGCCCTTTGAGGTTACTGAAAAGAAAACCTACTACTTATGCCAGTGCAAGCATACAAAGAATAAGCCTTTTTGCGACGGGACACACAGGAGTTTATAAAAAATTTCAAATTTCAAAATCCAAATTCCAATGAGGCTGCCGGCCGAAGTTAAAAAGGCTGAAGGCTATTGGTTTAGGGCTTTTTGCTGATGGCTGTCGGCTTTTTGGTGCCAATGGCCAGCGCCCTGAGCCCAGTTCCTTATTCACGCTTCCCTGAAGTATTCTTTTGCAGCTTTGCAAACCGGGCATTCAAAATCTTCGGGCAATTCTTCAAAAGGTGTTCCGGGAGGTATGCCCTGCGATGGTTCGCCAACTTCAGGATCGTAGGTATAACCACATATGATGCACACGTAATCCGAATTGGTTGTTTCGGGTGTTGTTGAATACGTACGCCCGCCTGAAAGTTTTTCGGGATCGACGTAGGTGGGTGCATTTTTAGGAGCCAGCATCTTGTAATGCGAGTGATAATAATCGTAGGTTAAAGGTGGTTGATCGTTGATTTTTTCTGCAACTTCAATTTCACCAATAAAAAGGATATGGGTACCGCAATCGACCTGATTTATAACCTTGCACTCAAATATAGCTGTGCAGGAGTCGGTTATTACTGGTATTCCCAGTTTCCCGGTTTTGTATGAATACTTCTCAAATTTGTCGATATCACGCGTCGATTTAAAACCGAAATCGCCAATGATTGAAACATCAAGTTCGAGTTGCAGAACCGAAAGCGAAAACTTTCTGCTTTTTTCGATAATCCCGCATGTGAAGTTATCTTTATTGCAACTGATCGCGATGGTTTGCGGCGATGAAGTAACCTGAAATCCGGTATTACCCGCATATCCCGATTTTGTGCCGTTGTGCTCTGAGCATATCAGGTAAAGTCCGTATGAAAGCTTCTGAAATGAAGTAAAGTCAATCATGGTAATTTTTTTATTTCTTTTTGATATTTAAAAGATTGTCCAAAATGTTTTCGAAAGTTGGATAGCTGAATTCAAATCCCATTTTTAACAATTGCGAGGGGTAATAGGTCGATCCGTTTATCATGATTGTCGATGCCTGTCCATAAACCATCTTAAGCACAAAGCCTGGCATGATCAATGGAGTAGGTCTTTTTAGTTTTTTCCCCATTATGCGAGTAAAATCATTGTTTGTTAAAGGATTTGGGGTTGTTAAATTGAAAATGCCGGTAGCTGTTTTTTGTTTGATAATAAACTCAATGGCCCTGCATGCATCCTTTATATGGATAAAAGTAGTAATTTGCCTGCCGCTGGCTATACGGCCGCCAAGCCCTGCCCTGAAAATCTTTAACATTAATGCCAGGGCTCCAAAATTTTTATCCATTACCATGCCAAAACGGGTTATTGCCAATCTTACAGATGGATTGACCAGGTCGTCAACTTCGGCTTCCCATTTTGAAACCACTTCGGAAAGAAAACCGCTTCCCTTTTCAGTTGAAAATTCATCATACGATTTAAACTTGTCATCGGGATAAATCCCGGTGGCCGAAGCTGAAATGAAAGTTTTTGGAGGCCCGTCGTAAGGCAATGAATTTAGAATTGAGACAATTTTCCGGGTAGTTAAGATTCTGCTTTCCAGGATAATTTTTTTATTTTTTTTGTTCCATCGCACAAAAATTGGTGATCCTGCCAGGTTGACAATTACACTGGCTGCTAAGATTTTTTCTTTCCACTTTTCGATACTTTCTCTACGGTCAAGTATAATGCATTCATTGCCTTTCTGGGTAAAATATCCAATTAATTGTTGTCCGATAAAACCACCGGCTCCTGTGAGTGCAATTTTCATGTTTATTGTACTTTATCGGATGGCAATATAAGGCATTTTTTCATTGAGGTCAATTAATTGAGCTGGACAATATAAAAAAATGAATATTCTTTTGATCACAATGTCAAAAGTATATTTTTGTTCTGCATTTTAAAAAGATGAACCGATTTCAGAAAAATCTCGAAAAATTTCACAGGTGGAGAAACAAACACCTTAGCACCAAAACTTTTGTTGTGCTGCTCAGCATTGTTATCGGCATTATTTCGGGTTTTGTGGCTGTAGTAATAAAAAACCTGGTAAAGCTGATCCACAACTTTGTTGAAGGCTTTTTTAACGAAGGAATGCACAACTACCTTTATTTTATATACCCGCTGATAGGCATCACTTTGGCTGTGCTTTTTATCAGGTTCGTACTTCGCAAGCCTGTAAGGCACGGTGTGCCCAATGTTTTGTATGGTATTTCGAAGCGCAAAGGGTATTTAAGCAGGCACAACCTTTATTCTTCGGTGGTGACATCGGCGCTCACTGTAGGTTTTGGCGGGTCGGTAGGTCTCGAAGGCCCCACGGTTACTACCGGTGCAGCCTATGGTTCGCAACTAAGCCGTTTTTTCAGGCTCGAATATAAGTACACAATGCTTTTGCTGGCATGTGCATGTGCAGGCTCGATGGCTGCCATTTTTAAAGCCCCTATTGCTGCCATTGTTTTTGCCGTTGAGGTAATTATGATCGACCTTACAACATTTTCACTTGTGCCATTATTGTTGGCTTCATCTTCGGCTGTGCTCATTTCTTACCTGTTTCTCGGGATGGATGTTTTATATCCCTTCGAGGTTAAAAGCATGTTCGAACTTTCAAGGTTTCCATATTACATCGTGCTTGGAATTATTGCCGGGCTTGTTTCAGCATATTTTATTAAAGCCTACGTGAAAATTGAAAAGTTTTTTTCAACACTGAAAACTAAAACCACAAGGTTGCTGGTTGGCGGCTTATCTCTGGGTTTGCTCATCTTCTTTTTCCCATCGTTGTATGGCGAAGGTTACGATTCCATTAACAAAGGCCTGGCAGGCGATTTAAGTTACCTTTTCGATAAAAGCCTTTTTGTGCCTTTTGGCGATCAGCTATACATGGCCATGATCTTGCTGGTGTTTGTGGTTTTGTTAAAGGTTATTGCTGCCTCTGCAACTTTCGGCGCCGGGGGAGTAGGGGGAATTTTTGCGCCAACCTTGTTCGTTGGTGTAAACACAGGCTTATTTTTTGCCTTTTTTTGCAAAGAAGTTTTAAAATTCGGAAACGTCGAAACCTCGAATTTTGCGCTAATGGGTATGGGAGGCCTTATTGCCGGCGTTTTGCATGCACCGCTGACAGGCATTTTCCTGATTGCAGATATTTCAGGGGGCTACAAACTATTTGTTCCTTTAATGCTTACAGCCACGTTTTCATATTTAACTGTACGCGCCCTTACACCAAATTCGGTTTACACTATACAGTTGGCGCAGCGCAAACAATTGGTCACACACCATAAAGACAAACACATTCTTTCAATAATGAAAGTGCCCGACCTGATTGAAAAAGATTTTGTAGTACTTCCACCCGATGGAAAATTACGTGACCTGGTAAATGCGATTTCAGTTTCGCACCGTAACCTTTTCCCTATTGTTGACGATGACGGAACATTGTTGGGAATGGTTAAAATGGACGATGTCAGGCACCTCATTTTTAAACAGGATGTGTATGATAGCATCAGCCTTAAAGAATTGATGTACATGCCCGAACATTTTATCTCGCCACGGGATTCGATGGACGAGGTAGCCCAGAAATTTGAATCGAGTGGACGATATAATCTGGCCGTTCTCAATAATGGGAAGTATCTGGGGTTTATTTCGAAAGCAAATGTGTTTTCCGATTACCGGAAACATGTTGAGGATTTTTCGCATGATTAAAATTGAATGCTGGATGCTAGATATTAGATGCTCTATAATCATATTCATGCATATTTGAAATATTATCCAGCATCCAGTATCCATTAAATAAATAAAATATGAAACCTACATTAGTGATTTTAGCTGCCGGGATGGGTAGCCGTTACGGAGGATTAAAGCAGTTGGATGAAATTGGCCCCAATGGCGAGGCCATTATCGATTACTCGTTATATGATGCGATAAGGGCCGGTTTTGGGAAAGTGGTGTTTATTATACGCCGCGATTTTGAAGAAGCCTTTAAATTGCGTTTCGACAATAAATTATCAGGGAAAATTGATGTTGAGTATGTGTATCAGGAACTGACCGATTTGCCCGAAGGTTTTTCTATCCCCGAAGGAAGGGTTAAGCCCTGGGGCACAGGCCATGCTATCCGCTCGGCACGTGATGTGGTGGGTACGCCTTTTGCTGCCATTAACGCTGACGATTTCTATGGCTTTGAAGCATACCAGACTGTTGCCGGTTTTCTGTCTTCTGAAGCCGATGAAACCACATATGCAATGGTAGGATACCGGCTTGATAAAACCCTTTCGGAAAACGGAACAGTTTCAAGAGGGTTGTGTGTCACAAACCACAATCAGAACTTAGTCGATATTGATGAGCTGACAAAAATCGGGACTGATGATAAGGGAATTTATTATCTGGATGGCGATTCCCGAAAAGAATTGCAGGGGGATGAAACTGTTTCAATGAACTTCTGGGGCTTTCACCCTTCCTTATTCAACCACCTCGAAGAAGGTTTTGTCGATTTCCTGAAAAAGGAAGGCAATGAATTAAAGTCAGAATTTTTCATTCCTGTTCATGTTGGCGACCTTATAAATTCAAAAAAAGCTAAGGTAAAAGTACTTACAAGCGAAGCGTCGTGGTTTGGCGTCACTTACCAGGAAGATAAACCCGTGGTGATAGAGAGGATCAGGAAATTAATAGAAGCAGGCAGTTACCCCTCACGGCTTTGGTGAAAAGGTGATAATTGTTAAGTGAAACACCTAAAAATGTTTCATTTATTAAATTCAATCCTAAAATTATGTGTCATTTTTCGTTTGAATGAGTTTTTTTTAAATCTTTGTGGCTCATTCAAAAAAGTTGTTTCAACGATAAAATTTTAAAATTTTTAAAATGAAGGTATTGAAATTTGGGGGCACTTCAGTTGGCTCTCCTGAGAATATGCGGGCAGTTATGAATATTATTACTGCCGAAAAAGAACCGAAAGTAGTTGTTCTTTCAGCTATGTCGGGCACTACAAATTCGCTGGTCGATATAAGCAGTTGCCTTTACAAAGGGGATAAGGAAGCAGCAAAATCATTGATTGAAGAGTTAAAGCTTAAATACACAAAAGTAGTTACGGAACTATTTTCCAGCGAGGAATACAAAGGGAAGGGTCAAGATGTTATTTGCCGGCATTTCGATTTGCTGAAGGAACAAACCGAAGGTGATTTTTCAGAAATCAAAGAACAAATTATCCTGGCACAGGGAGAATTAATTTCAACTGCGCTGTTTACATACCTTTTGCAGGAGAACAAGATTAAAACGGCCCTGTTGCCTTCGCTTGATTTTATGCGGATAGACGAAGAAAAACAGGCCGATTTGAAAAAGATCAAAGAATTGATAAAACCTGTTTTAGCACAAGCCGGCGATCAGGATATTTTCATAGCCCAGGGTTACATCTGCCGTAATGCCAATGGCGATATCGACAACCTGCAGCGAGGGGGCAGCGATTACACGGCAACTTTACTGGGCGCTGCCATAAATGCCGAAGAGGTAGAGATATGGACCGATATCGATGGTATCCACAACAACGATCCACGGTTTGTTGAAAAGACAAAACGTATCGAAAACCTCTTATTTGTTGAAGCTGCCGAACTGGCTTATTTCGGTGCGAAAATTTTGCACCCTTTAACCATATTGCCAGCTAAAGATGCCAACATTCCTGTAAGGTTAAAAAATACGATGAATCCCGAAGGTGAAGGAACATTGATCTCGAACGACAAAACCATTGCCGGCTTGAAAGCAGTAGCCGCCAAAGACGGTATTACCGCAATCCGTATCCGTTCGGACAGGATGTTGATGGCTTATGGTTTCCTTCGCACTGTTTTCCAGATATTCGAGAAGTACAAAACATCTATCGATATGATTACAACTTCAGAGGTTGCGATATCTTTATCAATCGATAATAATAAAAACATCGAAAGAATTGTTTCTGAGATAAAAGAAATTGGCGATGTTGAAGTTGACAATGATTATACCATTGTATGTGTAGTTGGCGACATGATTGCAGGTGAAAAAGTATTTTCGAAGCAGGTATTCAACGCCCTTGAAGGCATACCGGTAAGGATGATTTCATACGGAGGCAGCCGTTATAACATTTCAATTCTGATAAAGTCGGAATTCAAAAAAGCCACTTTGCAGAAGCTTAACAAGCTGTTTGTTTAATTCCAATTGCTTTCTATGAGTTAAATGAGCGATATGCTGATTTAGAAAACTTGTAGTAGTTGCATGTTCAGGATTACTGATAAAATTTACCAAAAAACCGATTGAATAATTTTTCCACGGGTATTGTCAGGAGGCAATATTTTTAAAAACCGTGAAATTGTAGGTGCAATATCGGTAATTTCAACAGGTTCAACAATCTCGCCTGGACGGACAACCGAGCCGAAAAATATTACAGGCGCCTGGTTATATGTGCTGTAATCTACTTCGTTGTATTTGTATGAGGGCTGCCATCCTTCTTCAAGAAGCAGCATTATATCGCCCGAACGCTGTACGCAATAGCTGTTTTCAATTGCATAAAAACGTGGATTGTCGAGGTTCCCTTTTTCGATTACATGCGCGGGCAGGGCTGCTTTTATCCCTTCAAACTGGTTAAGAAAAAGGGCGGCTTTATCCTGCATTTCGTCAAGCGATTTACTTTTTGCATCAATCAGGTTGTGGTTTAAATACACTTGTTCTTCATTGTACCCGACCAGCCACTCGCCAGGGCCATACAGTGCATGAAGATAGGCCTTTAACAATGCCATGGCGCTTTGTGGTGAAAATTCGCCTGCATTGAAATTCATTTCTTCCTTCATAAATTCAATCCCATAGTCGCAGGTTGATGAAGCAGTCAAAAAAACCAGGTAATTATCTTTGCCCATTTTTTTGTCCAGATAGTTTAATAAAGAAGCAATATCCTGATCTATCCTGAGATAGTGGTCGTGCATCTCGGTTGAAACCGGGCCGAACCATTTGTTGGCAAAGCCAAGCGAGGTAAAGTTAATGGCCATTAAATCGGGCATTTCATCGTTTCCAAGTCCTTCGCGTTCGATTAGTTGAACAGCGAAATCCCTGATCAACCTGTTTCCCCATGGGGTGATGCACATAACTTCGTATTTCGATCCGGCCATGGTTGAAAGCTTTGGAAGGCTGTATGGAAATGTGTTCCATTTGTTCCAGTATCCTTTTTCAAGGATATAATCGTCGTTGAATTTATTCTTGTAACTACCTTTGGGCAATAATAAATCCCATTCCCGTTCAAGGTAGGTGTCGGGTATTTTCTTATCGTTGAAAAGCCTGATCCAATCAGGAAAAGCATCGATATAATACGATGATGAAATCATATTTCCCGATGTTATGTCATACCAGTAAGCGCCATCGGCAGCATGTCCGGCGCTGAAAATTGCCGGGCCGGGCGTTAACGAAACCGAAAAAACTTTCGAATTGAAATTGCTGTTTTGTTTCAATGCATCACCTACAGTATAAGCTTTCAACATATTTGCTGAAGCGTTTCCTACCTTTGAGTCGCTGCCCAGGGTTAAATAATAATCGTTTTTATATGAATGGATATATTCACCTGTAAGTTGTCGGTACCACTTATTGGCCACAATGCCATGTTCGGCGGGGTAAGTGCCTGTGTATACCGAAGCAGCAACCGATGAACTGTTGATATTGTGAATATCGAGCCTGGCGCTAAGGGTGAAGGCCCCTTCGTTTATCAGGCGCTTAAACCCTCCCTGCTGGAATGAATCCCAGTAACGTGTAATATAATCGGGCCTTAGCTGTTCAATGGTAATCCCAACAACAATCAATGGCGCATTCCGGTTCTCAAAAGCATTGCGCTGGGCTGAACCAACATTTGCCAACAGAAAAAACAGTATAGAAATGAAAGTAATTTTACAAAACATCATCCAAAAATAATTTGTCCAAATGTATAAAATTGGCATTGGTAAAAAAATTCCAAATCACAAATTCCAAATCACAAATTCAAAAAAGAGGGAAGGGAGAAGATCGAAGACAGACCATTCATTAATTGAAAACCGAATATCGAGTATTGGATACTGATTAACGATTAACGATTTATTATTAACGATTAGCGATTAACGATTAACGATTAGCGATTAACGATTAGGGATTAACGATTAACGATTAACGATCGAGGATCAAGCATCCAGTATCCAGCATCGAGCATCCAGCATCTAATATCCAGATTAAATTCACGAATATAAATTAGCAGGTAATTTGATTATAAGGAATTAATTTCTAATTTTGCGCCTCGAATTCCGCTGAATCCATGTAACCGATTATTTACCGGTCGATTACGCGGGGTTTATGAGAGAAATAATAAAGTAATAATTTCAAAAGGTAAAACATTTATGTTGAATCAATATGAAACAGTATTTATTGCCACACCGGTTTTGTCGGAAGCACAATTCAAAGAGGTGATAAATAAATTTGGTGAAATGGTAAGCTCCAACGGAGGCGAAATCATACACCAGGAAGACTGGGGGCTGAAAAAACTGGCTTATCCCATTCAGAAGAAATCTACCGGGTTTTATCATCTGCTCGAGTTTAAGGCGGAACCAACCTTTATTGAAAAGCTTGAAATTGAATACCGTCGTGATGAACGCATCATCAGGTTTTTAACATTCAGGCTCGATAAACATGCTGTTGAATATAGCGAGAAAAGGCGTAACAAAGTAAAAGCTAAAGCAGAGGAGAAATAACCATGGCATCAAATCAATCGGAGATTAGGTACTTAACTCCACCATCAGTAGAGATTAAGAAAAAGAAATACTGCCGTTTTAAAAAGAACGGGATCAAGTATGTCGATTATAAGGATCCTGAGTTCCTTAAGAAGTTTTTGAACGAGCAGGGAAAAATTCTTCCCCGCCGCATTACAGGTACATCGTTAAAGTACCAGCGCAAAGTTTCACAAGCAGTAAAACGTGCCCGCCATATCGCATTGCTGCCGTATGTAACCGATTTAATGAAATAAGGAGGAGGACTTACAGATGGAAGTAATTTTAAAACAAGACGTTCAGCGACTAGGTTCGAAGGACGATATCGTTAACGTAAAAGATGGTTATGGGCGCAATTATTTAATTCCGCAGGGGTTGGCAATTGTTGCCAACGAATCGGCAAAAAAAGTATTGGCCGAAAACATCCGGCAACGGGCGCACAAAGAAGCCAAACTTAAAGATGAGGCTCTTGTTATTGCCGAAAAAATTAATGCCCTGGAAATTACAATTGGTGCAAAAACCAGTACGACCGGTAAAATCTTCGGTTCGGTTAATAACATTCAACTTGCAGAGGCATTTGCCGAAAAGGGAATTGAGATTGACCGCAAACATATTACAATTCCGAAAGAAGGAGTGAAAGAAGTTGGTAAACACACTGCCAAAATCAAGTTGCACAAAGAAGTTATCATCGATTTTGAATTCGATGTGGTTTCAGAATAACTAGTATTAATTACAGTACATATTTTCAAACAGATACGAATCCACCTCTATGCGGGGTGGATTTTTTTATTTAGCCGCCGAAGCTTTAGCGAAGGCGGGTTTATCGCCGAAGCTTTTAGCGAAGGCGGGTTTATCGCCGAAGCTCATCGCAAAGGAGAATTGCTTCCTCCTTCGGGATATCCGGAATGGAGATTACCGGAAAAACATGTCAGATTATTTCTGTTTTACAGCAATGGTTTCAATCTCGACCAACGCCCCCAGCGGAAGCTCTTTAACAGCAAAGGCAGCACGTGCAGGTGGATTTTCAGGATAATACCTGCCATATACTTCATTCATGGCTTTGAAGTTGGTCATATCGCTTAAAAAACAAGTGCTTTTTACTACATCCTGAAATTGGTAACCTGCTGCATTTAATATTGCACCAATGTTTTTCATTACCTGCATGGTTTGTTCGGTTATTCCCCCTTCAACAATTTTTCCTGAATCAGGGTCGATGGGAACCTGCCCCGAAATGAAAAGCATTCCGTTAATCTCCACAGCCTGGCTGTAAGGGCCAATAGCTGATGGAGCTTCCTGTGTTGTGACGATTTTTTTCATTTTATTCATTGTTACTGACAATTGACTGTCCTCGCCTGAAGACTACTGACTACTGACTACTGACGAATGGTCTTATCTACTGCCTCTTTATCTTCTGCCTTCTGCCTCTTTATCTTCTGCCTTCTGCCTGTTTATCTTATGCCTTCTGCCTGTTTATTGAAAATCGTATGATTTTTTCTCCAGCATCAGGTCTTGTAACATGCTTGCATTTGCGCTTATCCTGAAAGAATAATAGGGCCTTAACCCAAAAGGAGAAAAATCGAACGACATGCTCCAGCAATGAAGGTTGCGGGTTACCGTTACCTGGGTATGGGTAAACTTAAAGGCCTCAAGGTCAAAACCCGATGAAAAGGTTGCTTTCCATTTGTCGGTAAAATCAATGCCCCCGTTAAAGCTAAGGGTTTGGTTGATTTTTGGGTCGCCCCTGTAATTCGTATAGCTTATATTGTAATTAAAACTAAAACGCCAGGGCATATCGAATTTCTGATACTGTAATTCTTCATCTGAGGGGTTTTCCGATAACATGCCCTCTTTTTTTTCTGAACCTTGTTTTCCTGCCTTTTTTTCTTTTTCTTCCCTGTTTTTCTTCATTTTATCGGAACTGAAATTAAAGCCAAAGCCAGTGCCCAGGTTGGTGATGCGTCCAAGCCGGGCAAGTCCGGTAGCCTGGTTCCACATGTATTCCTTTGTGCGGTTTCCCCTGTTGTCGAGGGCATATGGGTCAAGGGTGCCGTTAATGTTAAGTACGGTTCCTGCAATTTTTGTGCGGGCGTTCAGGCTGATGGTTGAAAGGTTCATCGAGTCGGCAGCAAGGTTGTATGACCCGCTGAACCCGATGTTATCGAATATTGGGATTTTTTTGAATTTCTCTGTTGAGGTTGTATCCTTGTCGTTCAGCACTTTCATTTCAATATTGTTGTTAAGCCCGAAACTTACCGAGCCACTTTCACCTCTCGATGTTGAAGCGTATACCCCGCCTTCAAAAATATTGTATTGTTGAAGATTGCCTAAAGAATCGACCTGCACCCATTCATAAAAGCCATAAGCCGGATCACCAAAATCGGGATGGTAGTTAAAACCAATTGTCGGGCTCATTTTATGCCTGATTGCCTGTATCTTCGAATTAGGATTTTTCATCTGATAAAGACCATAGAGGATAGTACTGGCTCCAACTCCGCCAGAAAATTCGTAATTGCGCTTAAATCCGTCGATGGTGTTTTCCTGTACATGACCCGAAACCCATTTTTGCAGCCCTGTTTCATTGTTGGTAACAAAGTATCCGTCAACCCAATATTTTTCTTTGTGTTCAAAAAACCAGGTTTCGCGATAGTTTATTGAAGGGGTGAAGTTAATGTGGTTAAACAGCCTGAATGAAGGCAGGGTAATTGGAATAGAATGGTTAACGCCATTTTGCCACTCCGATAGGGGCGTAGTAAAGAGTTCTGATTCCTTTGTTTTTATGGTGTTCTTCATGTTCATGGTATATGAAAACGAAATATCTTCCCAGAACTTTTTCTTCCCGACCCTGTTTTTGCTCCTGAAAGGGTAAATGGTGCGCATGCTAAAAGTTATTTCAGGAAGTGAAAGGGCAATGGTTGAATCTTTTGAATTTTGCGAATGACGGAGGTTGGCCGACATCCTGAATGGTGTGCCCATGAAGTCTTTGCTTAATGAAATGCTCGACGATTTGCTGTTTGTAAGGTAGTTTTCGTGGTTGTCGTATTCATTCATCTGATCGTAACCGCTGGTAGAGAAATTCACATTTGCTGAAAATTTGAAAGATGGGTTTGCTTTGGCGTCCTGGCTGTGGCTCCACTGTATTGAGAAGTTTTTGCTTACATTCTGGTTTATCCCTTTTTCCCCGGTTACATTGTTTTTAATATTAAAACCAAAACTTCCTGAAAATTTATACCTGAGCTTATATCTTGAATTTACATTCACGCCCCATGTTCCCTTTGAATAAATGTCGCCGGTTATCCTCACATCGAAATAATCGGATGCCGCCCAGTAAAATCCTCCGTCTTTAAGGTAAAAGCCCCATGTTTTTTCTTCACCGTATTTAGGTAAGATGATTCCAGAGCTGTAAGTTTTGTTAAATGTTGGTATATACCCATAGGGCAACAGAGGAAAGTAAATAGGGAAATCTTCCAGTACCAAATACGAAGGGCCGGCAATTATAGCTTTTTTGCCAACTATTTTTCCTTTTGTAATATTCAGATAGAAATGAGGGTGTTCGGCATCACAGGTAGAGTATTTCCCGTCGGCCATGCAAAAGATATCTTTGCTTAGCATTTTTGCCTTGGCGCTGTGTACTTTGCCATCCTGCTGCTCGGTTACAACGTTCTCGGCAAAACCTTTCCCCGATTCAAAATTGTATCTGAGGGTTTCGCAATCAAATTCTTCCTGTCCTTCTTTAAAATGTGGTTTTCCAATTAATTTGCCGGTTGAATCGGCTATGCCACTGGCAAAAATTTCACGCTTGTTAAAATTAACAGCTATGTATTCTGCGGTTAATTCAATGCTGCCATATTTTATGTCTGCCCCTCCAAAAAGGTATACAATCTGCTCTCCGTCTTCAATCGAGATAGACATTGAATCGGTAGAATTGTAATCGATAGGTGAATCGATAAATGTTTTTTGGCTTTTTATACTGTCCTGCAACAGTGAGTCGCTAATAGCCATAAGGGAATCAGGAATTGAAAGTGAGTCTATTCCTGATTGAAAGTCGATCGGGTATATGGTAGTGTCGCTAATAATTTTTTGGGCTACTGAGTCAATAGCAAGGGGAACTTGCCCCTCGTTTTGAGTATAGGCAATTGTGCATAAATGAATTAACAGGTGTAGAATAAGTATGTTTCGAATGTAGGCCAAATTAAAAATTTTAAAGTCGCTCAAAAATAAATTAAAAAAATGGTTCGTTCGTAAGAATGAACCCTATTTTAAAGAAAGATCGCTTGTTCAGAAAAAAATAACTAGTTACCTTTCGCTGTTTAGAATTAACTTTATCGACTATTGATTATTATAAAAACTGCGTCAAAAAATGTTAACAGACAAAAAATTAATTACGCTTATTATTTTTATACTGATTTTTTGCTTCAGGTTTTACGGTCAGGAACAAAACTTTACGCTTAAAACAGTGATTATTGACCCAGGGCATGGAGGTATCGACCCGGGTGCCAATATTGGAATATTGTACGAAAAGGATATTGTGTTACAGGTTGCACTAAAAGCAGGCCAGTTAATCAAGCGCAATTTTCCAGATGTAAAAGTAGTTTTTACGCGCGATAAAGATGTTTTCGTGCCTTTATCGGAGCGGGCTGATATTGCCAATAAAGAAAAAGCCGACCTTTTTATTTCGATTCATGTAAATTATTGCTCAACCGAAAGGGTCAGAGGCGCCGAAACCTATATATTAGGTCAACACCGTAGCGAAGAAAACCTTGAAGTAGCGAAGATGGAAAATTCTGTGATTTTGTTAGAGGAAGATTATACCACACGTTATGAGGGGTTTGACCCCACTTCGGCCGAATCGTATATCATGTTCGAGATGCTTCAAAACCAGTTTCTGGAGCAAAGCAGGCTTTTCGCCGAAAAATTGCAAACAAGTTTTACCGACAAGGCAAAACGCCACGACAGGGGTGTACGGCAGGCAGGCTTTTTGGTTTTGCGAAGAACCAGTATGCCAGGCGTACTGGTCGAGCTGGGGTTTTTAAGTAATCAGGAAGAATTGAAATATTTAAAATCATTTAAAGGGCAAAACGACCTGGCACACTCAATTTATGAAGCTTTTGCTGAATACAAACTTCGTTTTGATGAGAAAAATCTGGCAGTATATACAAACGGAGATGGCAAGGAATTGAAGACACCTTTTTTTAACCCTGATTCACAAACAAATTTAAACATGATAAAAGGTACATTCTATGGGATTCAGATTTTTGCCTCAAAACAAGAATTCGGTTTCAACGATGTCAGGTTTAAATCCATAAAACCTGTCTGCTATTTAAAAGAGAATGATATCTACAAATACATTATTCATGTAGAGCAGGAGAAAGATAGTACTCTTAAATCTTTGCCAAATGCGAAACAACTCTTCGGCGATTGTTTTCCAATCAAAATTCAAAATGGGGTGAAGGTTAAGTTCGAGTAATTTCTTTTTTTATTTTTTACAACATATAAACATTGATTTGCTATGTATAAATGAATTTTTTAATTCATTTATTTTTTCATTCTCATTAATCAGAAACTCGTATAAAATATTTTAATTAAAAATGAGTTTTTAATAATTATTTGTAACCAAAAAAAAGAATTAAGTTTCAATTAAAAAAACATTAAAAAAAGATTAATGTCTTGAAAGTTTAAAAATAGCATAAGTTGCAGGCTGTTGCTGAAAGGATAAAATTTATAGATTTAAATATATATAAATAGATATAATAAATAAATAATGATTGACATTAAACATAAAAAATATGCGTTTTAAACAAATTAAAAATGTTCAATATTTTAATTCATTAAATATTTTCCCCTTATGATTATTAACATAATCGTAAATTTGTGTAAATGACTAATAAATAGAATTATAAGAATGAAAATATAATCTTTATTTTTGAATGATTGAAAAACAAACATTTATGAAAAAAAATAAAAAACAAGTGATCAAGCTATTTTTTTTAAGAAATTTTTTTCACATTTTTGCAATAACAAGTAATTATGGACTCAAGATTTTTTAAGAAACGCTAATTTAAATTAAACGCCTAAAATGCTTAAGAGCCACCACCAAATTTGGAATGATTGTCTGTCAATCATTAAAGATAACATTCAGCCTGTTAGTTTTAGGACATGGTTCGAGCCTATTAAGCCACTTAAATTTGAAAGTGAAGTGTTGACAATACAGGTGCCCAGTCCATTTTTTTATGAATATTTAGAGGAGCAATATATTGATATTCTGAAAAAAACCTTACGTAAGGTCATTGGTGTAAATGCAAAGCTTGAGTACAATGTTGTGATGAGCAATTCCCAGTTTAAATCCGACTCGCTTACAGTAAACTATCCTACAAATAACAATTCAAAATTAAACAACAAACCAGTCAACGCGTTAATCAATAATAACGTCACAACAATAAAAAACCCCTTTATCATACCTGGTATACAAAAACTGCATATCGACCCACAATTAAAAAAGGAAAATACTTTTGATAATTTTATTGAAGGGGAATGCAATCGATTGGCAAGGTCAGCTGGTTATGCAGTGGCACAGAATCCGGGAGGTACATCATTTAATCCTCTTTTTATATATGGTGAAAGTGGTTTGGGAAAAACACATCTTGCTCAGGCAATTGGAATTGAAGTGAAAGAGCGGTTTCCCGACAAAGTTGTTTTATATGTAAACTCAAATAAATTTCAAACACAATATACTGAATCGACACGAAACAATACACGCAACGATTTCCTGCATTTTTACCAAATGATTGATGTACTTATTTTAGACGATGTACAGGAATTTGCCGGGAAAGAAAAAACCCAGGAAACCTTTTTTCATATTTTCAACCATTTACATCAGCTTGGGAAGCAACTGATATTGACTTCCGATAAGGCACCCATCGAAATAAAAGGAATTGAACAACGTTTATTGTCTCGTTTCAAGTGGGGGTTAACAACCGACCTTCAAACACCTGATTATGAAACCCGTTTGAAGATTCTTCAGAAAAAAACCTATAAGGATGGCCTTCAAATGCCTGAAAAAGTCCTGGAATATATTGCACAAAATATTTCAACTAACGTCAGGGAACTCGAGGGCGCAATGATTTCTCTGCTTGCCCAGTCAACGCTTAATAAGCGGGAAATAACCATTGAGCTTGCTATCGATATGATCAACAAGATCGTTAAACAAAGCAAGCATGAAATTACAATCGATTACATTCAAAAAATTGTTTGTGATTATTTTAATATGCCCGTTGACTCCCTGCAGTCGAAAACCAGAAAAAGGGAAGTTGTGCAGGCCCGACAAATTGCAATGTTCTTTTCAAAATCGTTGACCAAATCGTCATTGGCGTCTATCGGATCACAAATTGGAAATAAAGATCATGCAACAGTGCTTCATGCCTGCAAAACAGTAAATAACCTGATCGACACCGATAAGCAATTCAGGTATGATGTTGAAGAAATTGAAAAGCGTTTAAAAGTATAAATGAAAGGCAGGTCAAACGATCTGCCTTTTTTATGATTCAATTTAATGGAAATTGTTGATTCATATCAAACCATTAAACAAGCGGTAGAAGGTTTATACAAGGAAAAAGGAAGCAAATTCTTTTCCTTTGCATACCCGGTTAGAAGTGAGATTGAGGTTAAGGAGTATATAGCCACATTAAAAAAAGAGCATCATTCGGCCAGGCATCATTGCTATGCATACCGAATCGGGCCATCTGGCGAAGATTACCGTATGAACGATGATGGTGAGCCACCAGGTACTGCCGGTAGGCAAATTTACGGCCAGTTATGCAGTAATAATGTGTCGGATGTATTGCTGGTTGTTGTCCGTTATTTTGGAGGAACATTATTGGGGGTTAGTGGCCTGGCAAATGCGTATAAACAAGCTTCAGCAAATGCTCTTCAAAATGCTGAAATTGTTATAAGGACAATTGAAGAAAAATACACCCTTGAGTTTGATTATACTTTGCAAAATACTGTAAACAGGATTATTAAGGATTGTAATGCAAGCATTTTAAAAGAAAATTACGGAATAAATTGCAAGTATTTAATTTCGGTAAAGTTAACCATGGTCAATGAAACAATTTCAATATTGAATGAAGTTGACGGCCTGATTGTAAAATATAGAAAAGAATAAAAAAAGCATACTTATGTATAGCATTAGTTAACAAAATCTATTAAATTTATGCTTTAATGAAAATCAGAAAAATTATTGAAAAAGGTAATATTGGGTGTGTTGTTTCGATAACCCATTTATCCGATTTATGAAATTGCTATTTGAACCAATGGATTTATTCTATTGGTTTTTTATTTTTTATTAAAAAAGTGAATTTGATAAAAAGATTTCGATGCAAAAAAGAGATTTGATTTCAATTACAGATTTCGACAAGGAAGAATATCTGAGGATTATGGAATTGGCTAAAGGTTTTGAGGAAAAGCCGAACCAGGACCTTTTAAAGGGGAAAGTAGTGGCAACACTTTTTTACGAACCTTCAACACGAACACGTTTGAGCTTTGAAACCGCCATAAACAGGCTTGGTGGAAAAATAATTGGCTTTAGCGATTCTTCATCGTCAAGTGTTACCAAAGGGGAAACCCTTCACGACACCATACGCATGGTAAGCAATTACGCCGATTTAATCGTGATGAGGCACCCACTCGAGGGAAGCGCGCGTTATGCAAGCGAAGTTTCAAAAGTGCCGGTAATAAACGCCGGAGACGGCGCTAACCAGCATCCTACGCAAACTCTTCTTGATATGTACTCGATAATTAAAACACAGGGAAGGCTCGATGATATCAACATTTTTATGGTTGGTGACCTGAAATATGGGCGTACAGTACATTCCCTGCTTATGGCACTTTCAGAATTCGACAACCCGATTTTTAACTTTGTTGCACCTCCCGAGTTGGCCATGCCCGATGAATACAAACGATTTTTAACTTCAAAAGGCATCCGGTTCTTCGAGCATCGTGAGTTTACAAGTATTATCTCTGAAGCTGATATCATATACATGACCCGTGTTCAGAAAGAACGGTTTAATGACCCCATTGAATACGAAAAGGTGAAAAATGTCTATATTCTTCGGAATAAAATGTTAAATAACACGAAACCAACGATGAAAATTCTTCACCCGTTACCAAGGGTTAATGAAATTAATGCCGATGTTGATGAAAATCCAAAGGCATACTATTTTACACAGGCTGAAAACGGTGTATACACCCGGCAGGCGATTATTTCTCATTTAATGGGTTTAATTTAAAAAAATAAACATGGATAAAGCATTGCAAGTTAGCGCGATAAAGGATGGTACTGTAATTGACCACATTCCCGCCGACAGGCTTTTTGACGTTATAAACATTTTGGGCCTGTACAATAGCAACGATATGATTACATTTGGGACAAACCTCGATAGCAAACATCTTGGCAAAAAGGGTATTATAAAAGTTGCAAACCGTTTCTTCCAGGGGCAGGAAATTGATAAAATTGCTTTAATTGCACCACACGCAAAATTAAATATTATAAAAAATTATGAAGTAATTGAAAAAAGGGTGGTTGAAATTCCCGATGAGATTATTTCCATTGTAAAATGTTTCAATCCAAAATGCATTACCAACAATGAACCCGTTAAAACCCGTTTTTTAGTTGTTAATCAAGATCCGATTGAATTGAAATGTCATTTCTGTGAAAAAATCACCCACGAAAAGGAGGTTGTAATTACTTGATATTTTTATTGTTTGAAGGATTATGCTGTTGGATAATATTCTTAATAAGGCCGATGATATTTTGGCTTCATTCACTGAAAGAGACGAAATTCTACTTGAAGTTTGCAAACTCTTAAAAGAAGAAGTCCAGTATTACGATTGGGTTGGCTTTTATTTGTTCGATCAGGCAGGTAATTGTTTAAAACTTGGCCCCTATGAAGGAAAGCCTACTGAGCATACTGAGATACCTTTGGGAAAAGGGGTTTGTGGACAGGTTGCCGAAAGCAAAAAAACCATGGTTGTTCAGGATGTATCAAAAATAGGGAGTTATATCGCGTGCAGCCTTGAAGTGCAATCGGAAATTGTGGTGCCTGTTTTAAAAGATAATGTTTTTGTGGCCGAAATCGATATTGATTCACATGCATATGCCCCGTTTTCAAATCAGGATGTCATGCTTCTTGAATCACTTTGTAAAAAAATAGCTTCATTGTTTTAGGAGCAAATAATCAGTGAAAATAAAAAGTTATTTAATAACCAACGGACTTATGACTTTCAATGTATCAGGTGTTTTAAATATTTTTGGGTAAACAATTAAATTTCTGCATCATGAAATTTCTAATTCTTATACTTATTTCTGTTTTATCGTTTCAAATTGTTTTTTCGAACAATATTTGGGAGGATGAAAAGGTCTTTGGAATTAACAAAATTCCTGCAACAGCAACATCATATTCTTACTGGTCGGTAAACGATGCCCTGACTTTCGACAGGGAAAAATCGGAATTCCTAAGCCTGAATGGCGAATGGTCTTTTTTCTTTGTTGATGAATCGTCGAAGAGGCCTGAAACCTTCTTTGATGGCAATTTTGACTATTCGGGTTGGGACAAAATAGATGTTCCTTCTTGTTGGGAAATGCGGGGTTATGGAATACCTATTTACACCAATGCAAGATACCCATTTCCGGTTCAGCCCCCATTTATTTTGAGGGAGAACCCGGTTGGTTCATACATAAAGGAATTTGAATTACCGGCCAAATGGAATGGACAGAGGATCATTCTTCATTTCGGAGGTGTTAGTTCAGCTATGCAGCTTTGGGTTAACGGAAAAGAAGCAGGTTACAGCCAGGACAGCCGCCTGCCTGCTGAATTCGATATAACCGGCCTGGTCAAGAGTGGAACCAACCGCCTTGCAGTATGTGTTTTCAGATGGAGTGATGGCTCTTACCTCGAGGACCAGGACCATTGGCGCATGAGCGGAATTTACCGCGAAGTATATGTAAAGGCAGAACCGGTTGTCACAATTTCCGATTGCCATATTCGCACAAAACTGATTAATAATTATGAAGAAGGTGTGCTTCAGCTCAGGCCTGAAATTAAACTTGCCAATAAAGTACCTGCCGATGGGTATATGGTTAAAGCACAATTGTACAACAAACAGGGGGTGCAGGTGTTAAAAAATATTCCCGGGGTAAAGGTGAGAGATATAATCCGTGAACATTATCCGCAACGCGACAATGTTTATTTCCCACTGATGGAAGAATCGTTTAATGCCCCTGATCTCTGGAGCGCCGAAAAACCGGTTTTATACAGTCTGGTTGTAACACTTGAAGACGAATTGGGGAAAATTATTGATGCCAGATCATTTAAAGTGGGGTTTCGGGATGTCAGAATTGATGGCAGCCGTTTTCTGGTGAATGGAAAACCCGTAAAACTATATGGTGTCAACAGGCACGACCATAGCGAGATAAACGGAAAGACGGTCTCGAGGGAAGAAATATTGCTTGATGTGTTGCAAATGAAAAGGTTCAACATTAATGCCGTGAGGACATCACATTATCCTAACGACCCGTATTTCCTCGACTTGTGCGATGAATATGGCCTATATGTAATTGATGAAGCAAACATCGAAACACATGGGGTTGGCGGATGGTTGACCAATTTATCGTCCTGGGCAGGTGCTTTCCTTGAAAGGGGCATCAGGATGGTCAAGCGCGATAAAAACCACCCGTCGGTTATTATGTGGTCGCTTGGAAACGAGGCGGGGCAGGGGCCTGCCCATGCTGCTATGGCTGCATGGATGCATGAATATGATCCAACCAGACCAATTCATTACGAGGGGGCAATTGGTGACATTACCCATCCCGAATACCTGAAATATAATTCAAGTGAAGCGCGCGCGCGCCAGGTTTGGGCTAACCCACGCGATGCACTTTGGGTTGATGTGGTTAGCCGTATGTACCCAACTATTGATGGGTTGAAAGCCCTGGGCGAAAGCCCCTGGGACGACCGTCCGGTAGTAATGTGCGAATATGTACACTCGATGGGCAATTCTACAGGAAACCTTAAAGAATACTGGGACCTGATCCATTCCAACGATATTTACATGGGGGGTTTTATCTGGGACTGGATCGACCAGGGCATTAAAGCTGAAACTACAGATGGCAAAACCTTCTGGAAATATGGTGGCGATTTTGGCGATACCCCCAACGATAATAATTTCTGCATTAACGGGGTGGTAAACCCCGACCGGACACCTCACCCGGCGCTATTCGAATGCAAGCATGTTTTTCAACCCTTCGAAATATCCGAAAAAAACCTGAGCGAAGGTATTGTCAGTATAAAAAACCGATTCTTTTTTACCAACCTCTCTGAATTTATAACAACCTGGGTAGTGTCGGAAGATGGCGAAGAACTGAATTCAGGAGAACTTGAAAACCTTTCACTTGAACCTGGTAGTGAAAAAGGATTTAAACTTCCTCTTGGAACAATCGTTCCAAAACCAGGCAAAGAATATTGGCTGCTTGTTAGCATAAAGCTTAAAGAAAATGCAGGATGGGCCAATGAAGGTCACGAAGTTGCCTGGCAGCAGTTTAAACTTCCTTTTTACAAATCGGAAGATGTTACTGAAAGTGCCCGGAATACAATATCCATTGCAAAGGGTGGTGATTTAATTTTGAAAAACGAAGAATTGGAACTTGCAATTGACCCTCAAACAGGCTTGGTTAAATCATATCGGTTTGGTGGAAAAGAACTAATTTCTTCTCCCTTGGTTCCTAATTTCTGGAGACCCTTGACCGACAATGACAGAAGAGGCTGGAAAGCCCAACAAAAATCGGGATTTTGGAAAGATGCCCCTTCGTTATTAAAATTGAAATCAATGGATGTTAACGATGTTTCCGATTATGAAAAAAACATTACTGCCTTGCTTGAAGTTGAAGAAAAGTTTACTCTGGAATTGGTATATAAAATAAACGGGTCGGGGAAATTGGATGTAGCATACAAACTGGTTTGTTCGGAAGAATTACCACCTCTATTGCGTGCAGGCATTCAATTTACAGTACCTGACAGCTACAACCAAATGTCGTATTATGGTAAAGGGCCATGGGAAAATTACTGCGACCGCTCAACAGGCGCTGTTGTCGATGTGTATTCAGGTGTTGTTGACGATTTTGTGTGGGATTACATCTATCCCCAGGAAAATGGAAACCGCACCGAAGTCCGGTGGCTCGAACTCAAAGACAATGATGGATCAGGCATTAAAATTTTAGGTGGTAAAGCCTTCAGTATGTCGGTTTGGCCCTGGACACAGCAAAACCTTGAAGAAGCAACGCATATAAGCGATTTGGTTACCAATGATTACCTTACCGTAAACATTGATGCTGCCCAAATGGGTGTTGGCGGGATAGATAGCTGGAGCAATAATGCTGCCCCGCTCGA
>JAFGEV010000203.1 GCA_016931385.1 Prolixibacteraceae bacterium | reverse complement strand
GCTTCCCGGCTGAAGTTAAGCTTGTGCGCTTGGGGTGTGTGGTTGGAAAAGAGAAAATTAAACTGGTTTTGATTAAGCATTTCAAAATTATGAAAATTCTCAACACCAATACAACTTTTTTTCCTCCTCATTTATGAACGTATATATTTCTTTTATGAATGGCTTATTTTGTGTGTCGAATGGCTGTTTTTTGTTGATTAATGATTTTGAACCCAATCCCTTTTCAGCAGGCTGTATACTTCAAGGTCGATGTATTTATTGTGATGTTTTTCTCCTTGTTTTTCAATACCTTCAAACGAAAAACCAAGCCGCTTCGGGATAGCAATACTGGGATTGTTTCCAACACCGCAACGAATTACGATACGGTTCATTTCGAGGCTAGAATATACAAAATCGATTAATCTTTCAACCGATAGATACATAATTCCCTTCCCGGTCATTTTTTCTGTTAGCCAAAAGCCAATTTCAAGTTTACGATTTAAGTAATCGATGTCCTTTAATCCAAGCAGCCCGGCAAATTCTTTTTTATACCAAACTGTAAACACCTCCTGCCTGTGTTCAACATCGTCAACAACAGATTTTACAAAGGCCCTGGTATCGTTTGCTGTTTTTGTAGCATCGACAAATGGAAGCCATTTTCTTAAAAAAACACGGTTTTGATTAATTGAATCAAATATGGTTTGTGTGTGGTTAAGGGTGAGAATACGTAGCGTAATCTCCTGGTTAACTAATAATTCCCTGATTATCATTATTTATTTGTAAAACATGGATAATTGAATATAAAAATAACAACTGAAAGATAAATAAAGAAATTTATTCCTTTTTATTGTTTTTATCTAAGTAGAAAAAAATGATGGTTTTATATTTGTAAAAAATAAAGAATATGAAAACAACGAATTTTTTAATAAAAGTATTTTACCTGGTGTTTTTTATTAGTCTCACACAAGTCTCTTCAGGAGAAGAACCACAGCAAAAAATACTTATTAAAACCGATTACGGAAACATGAAAATATTGTTATACAACGATACGCCACATCATCGTGATAATTTTATTAAACTTATAAAAGAAGGTTTTTACGACGGTTTGCTTTTTCACAGGGTAATTAAGGATTTTATGATACAGGGTGGTGATCCGAATTCTAAAAAAGCTCCGATGAGTGCACGCCTGGGAAATGGGGGGCCCGGATACCAGTTGCCTGCCGAGATAATACCGGCACATTTTCATAAAAAAGGCGCTTTAGCTGCAGCCCGAACAGGCGATAATGTGAATCCTGAAAGAAAATCTTCAGGATCGCAGTTTTATATTGTTCAGGGAAAATTGTGGACCGAAGATGAATTAACCCAGTATGAAGATAAGCAAAAATATCAGGCTGTAAGAAATGAAGGAATGAGGTTGTTTGGTAAACGAAAAGCAGAAATTACACATCTTCAGCAAGAAGGGAAAATAGATAGTGCTAATGCAATTATTCTTTCAATACAGGAAGAAGCTGAAAAAAATATTGAAGGGAAAAGCTTTTCAATAAATGAGGAGCGTAGGATGGCTTATACTACTGTTGGAGGGGCTCCGCATCTTGACGATGCCTATACCGTATTTGGCGAAGTTATTGAAGGTTTCGGGGTAATTGATTCAATTGCAAATGTTGAAACCGGGCAAGGCGACAGGCCTGTTAGAAATATTGAAATGGAAATCGAACTGATTCAATGATGTAATGAAATCTCATTTCATTATTCAGAAACAGATATTAATGTTATGTTTCAAAAAATTGTTTTAATTTTTCTTATTGTATTCAGTGTTTTGCTATTAAACGCACAAACACGCCAGGTACTTGTTTCTACAAACCTGGGGGATATGGCTTTCATGTTATACGATGATACACCTCTTCACCGCGATGCTTTTCTTGAATTGGTTGAAAATGGACACTTCAATGGTACACTTTTTTACCGTGTGATTAACGGGTTTATGATTCAGGGTGGCTCGAAAGATTCACGGAATGCACCACCCGGGAAATTCATTGGATACGGAGATCCCACAAAAACTGTTAATGACGAAATATTAAAACACCATATTTGTAAAAAAGGTGCTTTATGTGCCCCACGCCAACCTGATGAAATCAACATTTTCAAACAAAGCGATATTTCCCAGTTTTTTATTGTGCAGGGAAGGGTTTATACACAAGGATTGCTCGACACAATGGAATTGGCTGTAAACAAGCCAATACGAAAGGAAATTATCAATAAAGTTTACCCAACTGAAAAGAGGGAAAAATTCAGGAAACTTAAAGAGGAAAATGTTGACGAAGCCAAAAAAATGGCCGAAGAAATCAAAGATGAAATTGAGATGCTGTATGCCTTAGCCGATGGCAAATTAACATTTACCAAATCACAAAGAGAAGCTTTCACCACCATTGGAGGAGCACCCGAGCTTGAAAATGAATACACGGTATTTGGCGAAATAATCAGCGGGATGGAAGTGATTGACAAAATTGCTGGGCTTAAAACCGATTCAAATGATCGCCCGTTGACTGATGTAAAAATGACAGTAAAAATCATAAAGTAAAAACGATGGTGCGTGTTTTATTTGTATTTATGGTGTTAATGATAACTGGCTTTGCTTTGGTATCTTGCAATGGAAAAACTGCAAAAGAAGAACCGGTAAAAGAAACGATTGAACAAAAAGAACAACCTCAGGAAAAAGGAGTATCATTTTCAAAACTTTCAAAATCGGTGTTTTCCATTCAAACCTACGAAGGCGACCGAATACTGGAAAAAGGGCAGGGATTTGCCATTACCCCGAATAAGATAGTTGCCCCGTTCGGACTTTTCAGAGAAGCAACACGGGCAGTATTGACACCCCACGATGGAAGCAGTTCGTTTCAGGTTACAAAATATTACAATTTCGACAGGATAGGAAATGTGATAATTTTGGAAACAGACTCATCAACACTTGAGCCATTAACACTTTTCGGGGGGAAAAAAATCGAAGGCATCAAAACATCGCTTATCAGCCCGAAAAGAAATAACACAATTCCGGTGCACACCGGCAAATGTTTGCAGCAGAAACAGGTTCAGGGTCAAAATTTGTTTAGCATTACTAACCAGGTTTTAAAAAGCACCGAAGGCGCCCCCGTTTTTTTATCGAATGGTACAGTGCTGGGAATGGCAACTTCGTTGGAAGTGATGTATAAAAAAGAATATTTTGCGGTACCTGCACTTTTTATTCTCGATGTTTTAAAAAAAGGCGCTTCATCAAAACCACTTTCATCAATAGGTAATCCAAATGCCGAAAGAAACAAATCGATAAAACAAATCGTACTAGAAACAGACAGGGGAAATATCACCATTAAGTTGTATAACGAGACACCTGCATATCGCGATAATTTTGTTCAATTAGCCGATGAGGGATATTACGACAATTTATTGATCCATCGTGTTATCCGTGATTTTGGCATACAAACAGGCGCTGCAGATACCCGCAATGCACAGCCCGATGATATTGTGGGTTGGAAAGGGCCGGGCTATACCCTGCCTGCACATTTCGTTGAAGGCCTTTTCCATAAGCGGGGGGCAATTGGTTCACCCCGGAAACCCGATACCAAAAACCTGAAACGCCGGAGTGATGGTTCACAGTTTTATATTGTAACCGGTCGTATATACCTTGATGATGAGCTGGACGATATTGAAGAAGAAAACGGGATTACTTTTACCAACGAACAACGTGAGGTTTACAAAACCGTTGGCGGTGCACCTCATCTCGATGGTTCGTATACCGTTTTTGGCGAAGTTGTATCGGGATTAAGAATAGCAGATGTAATTACACTTTTGCCCACAAAAAACGATTTCAGGCCACTGACAGATATCAGGCTGAACAAAGTAAGGATTGAGTATTAATTTTTAAATGGATATTGATAAAACAAAATAATCATGAATAAAACAGAAAGAGCTGTTGAAAACTTCAAAACCATGAACTGCAACCAGGCAGTATTGTCTGTTTTTGGGCCTGGTTACGGATTGAGCGAATGCCAATGTTTAGCGATAGGCTTAAGTTTTGCAGGGGGGATGGCCCGACAAGGCAAAACTTGTGGTGCAGTTACCGGGGCATACACGGTTATAGGCTTATGGGCATCAGGAAAGCCAGGCACCCCCGATGAACGAAAAGAACTTGCATTTAGTAAGGTTCGGGAATTCAACAAATTGTTTATTCAGGAACACAATGAATTGGACTGTGAAAAATTGCTTGAAAACAATATGAGCATTCCCGAAAAATATGAAAAAATTAAAGAGCTGGGATATTTTCAATCACGATGCCCTAAATTCATTGGAACATCAGCAAATATTTTATGCCAGATTCTTGATTAATCATACCAATTGAGAAATACAACTTCAATATTGGGATTAACCGAAACCAATTCTTTAAATTTTTTAATGTTACTGAAACCATCCCTTTGCCTGTAATGGTATGGATATACTTTTTTTGGTTGAAACTCAAGAACCGCCGAAGCTGCTTTTTCGGGAGAAAGTGTGTATGGCAGATTCATACAAACAAAAGCATGGTCGATATTTTTTAGATGGCGCATTTCGGGTGTGTCTTCCGTATCGCCCGAGATATAAATGCGCTTGTTGTTAAGGGTAAGCACGTACCCGTTTCCTTCACCTTTTGGGTGAAAACGCAGGTTCTCTGGTGTTATATTATAACTGGCAATAGCTTCAATAAGTATGTTTTTTATTTCTTTCTTTTCACCATTTGCAAGCGCAATACCATATCCCAGTTCGTCGATGGCTTTTTTATTTCCGACAACTGCTGTCTTTTCAACTTTCAGTGAATCGATCAATTCCCTGTTGAAATGATCGCCATGGGTGTGGGTGATCAGAATCAGATCGGGTGCAGAAAATGGTGCAAGTTTTTCGTAATTCGCAGCAGGATCGATAAAAATTGTGAGGCCATTGTATTTAATGACCATCGAAGCATGGTTTAAAGGAATAAATTTAAATGGTTCTTCCGCTCTGCCTGACAATGAACTAAGCACAGTCAGTAGAATTATTATCATTTTTGATTTCATATCACAAATTTTAAATGTCACCCTAAAATAAAAAGAAATAAGGAATTAAGAATACTATTAGATGAACGTTTATACTTTTTCTGTTAATTTTGCAGCTTCATAATAAACAATCGGGCAATGTTAAACAAAATTGAAAACCTTAAAAACGAATTATCTGCATTGAATGTTTCAGGCATGAATGAAGTTGAGGAATTAAGAATTAAATACCTTAGCAAAAAAGGGATAATTGGAAAGTTTTTCGATGAATTTAAAACAATTCCGCCAGAACAAAAAAGGGCAATTGGAGCAGCGCTTAACGAATTAAAGCAATTTGCCACCGATAAGATCAATTCATTGAAAGAATCCTTCGAAAGTGGCGATAACGATGCACACGGGCTTGATTTAACATTACCAGGCGAACCTTTGAGCATTGGTACCAGGCATCCTTTGTCGATTGTTAGGAAAGAAATTATCGATATTTTTTCAAGGCTTGGGTTTGTTGTTTTGGAAGGGCCTGAGATTGAAGACGACTGGCACGTTTTTTCAGCACTGAATTTTCCGCCTGAACATCCGGCACGTGATATGCAGGATACATTTTTTATTGAAAAAAATCCCGATGTTTTATTACGCACCCATACTTCAAGCGTTCAGGTTAGGGTAATGGAAAAAGAACAGCCACCAATAAGGGCAATTTTTCCCGGAAGGGTATTCCGGAACGAAGCCATTTCAGCAAGGGCTCATTGTATTTTTCACCAGGTTGAAGGTTTGTATGTTGATGAAAATGTTTCGTTTGCCGATATGAAACAAACATTGCTATATTTTGCACGGGAAATGTTTGGCGAAAAATCAGAAATAAGGCTTAGGCCATCGTATTTCCCCTTTACCGAACCCTCGGCCGAAATGGACGTTAGCTGTTCTATTTGTAGCGGGAAGGGCTGTAACGTATGTAAGTACACAGGCTGGCTCGAAATACTTGGCTGTGGCATGGTCGATCCCAATGTGCTGGATTTCTGTAACATCGACAATAAAAAATATACAGGATTTGCTTTTGGTATGGGCATTGAACGCATAACAATGTTAAAGTATGGTGTGAAGGACCTGAGACTGTTTTTCGAAAACGATGTTCGCTTTCTTAAACAATTTCATTCGGCATTTTAGATTAAGGGCGTTGTTAACAGGCTTTTTATAATAATCTGATTTCGTAGGTTAATTCAATTGCTTTTTTATACAAAGCCGATACCCCGCAATATTTGTCCTGTGAAAGTTCAATAGCCCGTTTTAATTTTTCCTCGGGCAGGTTTTCGCCTTTGAACTCATAAACGATATGCATTTTGTGGTAGTATTTTGGATGCTCTTCAGTTAAGAAGCCATCAACCCTGACGTTAAATTCTTCAGGTTCGATTTTCATTTTTTTTAAAATCGAAATAACATCCATACCTGTGCAACCCGCAAGCGATGTTAACATAAGTGTTTTTGGCCTCATTCCCGAATTGTGTCCGCCAACATCTTCCGAAGCATCCAAACGTAAAGTGTGGCCGTTGAGTATTGTTTCAAAGGCCATATTGCCTTTCCAGCTTAGTAAAGTTTCCTGTTTCATGTGATTAATATTTACTGATGCAAAAAAATGAACTTTGAAAGAAAAGTTATGTAATTTAGGTCACCAAACAATGAAATTGTAAAAAAAAATTAAACAATAATTGACTTGGTTTGCATACAAGATAATCAAGTTTATGAATTTTCTTTACTGGGAAAAGTATATTATTTATATTTACTTTAATTTTGGATGATTAAAAACTTATTTACTAACGTTGTTATGAGAAGTTCATCATATATTCCGCAACCAGAAGAAACAAACCTGTCGGATTTTAAATTTTTCAAACACCTGACCGACACCGAAATTGGAAAGTTAAATTACGACAAAACCTGCCAGAACTACAAAAAGGGAAGCGTAATTTACAGGGAAGGAAGCCGATTAACCGGTTTTTATTGCATCACAAAAGGTATATTAAAAATTTACAAAACCGGCATTGATGGGAAAGAACAAATCATCAGGTTTGTAAAACAGGGAGATATCATTGCGTTCAGGTCGCTTTTGAGCCAGGAATTGGCCTGCACTTCGGCAAAAGTTATCGACGACTCTGTATTATGCCACATTCCATATCAAACCCTTTTGTACCTTTTACAAAATAACTGGAAATTTTCGCACTGGATGATACAGATTCTTTGCCGTGAACTGCGCGAGGCAAACGACTACATTACCGATATTGCCCAAAAAACGGTTAGGGAAAGGCTTGCCGAAGTATTGCTTTTGCTGAAAGACAATTTTGATGTTGACGACGACGGGACTCTCCAGATTTCATTAACACGTGAAGAACTGGCAAATATGGTTGGTACGGCCACTGAATCGGTCATCAGGTTGCTTTCAGAGTTTAAGCAGGATAGACTGATTGAGTTGAAAGGAAGGAAAATCCGTTTTCTCGATGTTCCAACTTTGCGGAGAATGGCAAGTATTTGAAGTTTTTGATTTGGCCTAATATCCCTCCGGTTTGGGCAAATTAAATTTTTTACAAAATCTGATTCACCTTCTGCCTGTGGGTGGCAGTTTCTCAGTAATGGTTTACTTTTTTAACCAGTCTTCGGGATTAAGTTTCAGGCTCTCTTTCCAGATTTGAAATTTAAGAACGGTTTTGTTCCCTTCGTGTTTGTCGGTAAAAATAGAACCGATTTCCTGTAAGGTTTCAATTTCATCACCTTGTTTTACAAAAACTTTGTTAAGGTTTGAATATACGCTTATATATTCACCATGGCGTAAAATAACGGCCATATAACCACCCGGGATTGCAAACACGCGGCTTACTTTGCCTTTAAAAATTGCATGCGCATTTTCACCTTCATTTGTGGTAATGTCGATACCGTTGTTTTTAATAATGATATTCTTCATTACCGGGTGCGAATGCTCCCCAAATTTGTCGGTAATAATACCGTTTTTAACAGGCCATGGAAACTGGCCTTTATTTTTTCCAAAATTTTCAGATAGTTTAAGGTCTTCGGGCGAAACGGCTTTTAACCTGGCTTTTCGGGCTTCTTCTTCAATAATGCGTTGAATTTCTTTTTCGAGGTTTTCTTCAATTTTTTGTTGTGACCTAAGGTGCTTCTTTAAATCTCGTTCACGATTTTTAAGTTGGTTGTAAAAATCCGACTGTTTTTGTTTTTCATGTTTTAAGGTTGATGTTTCGGCCATTTGTTGTGTAAGGATTTCCTGCTGTTCAATTTTTCGGTCATTCAAGTCGTTAATTTTCAATTGCAACACTGTTCTGATCGCTTCAATTTGTTCCGATTGTTTTTTACGGTACCTGGCCATTTGCCTCAGGTATAAAAAACGTTTGTAGGCCTGGTTAAAATCTTTGCTCGAAAACAAAAAAATCAATAAGTTGTAATTGCCACGGTTTCGGTAGGCTTGTTTGATCATTTGGGAGTATTCAGCCCTGATTCGATCCAGGTCTTCGGTAAGGCAATCAACAATAAGCTGGTTATCGTCAATCGATTTCTGCAAAAGGTTTAACTGGGTATTATAGTCGGCAATCAGGTCGTTACGGAGTTTAATTTTTTGATTTAGGATGGAAAGTTTGTTTAAAGAAGCCCGGGTATCCTTTCCTGTTTCGTTTAATAGGCGGTTGGTATATTCTATTTCTTTTTTTGTTTTTTCTTTTCGGGCTTTTAATTCATTTATTGTTTGAGCATTTAACTGAAAAGAAAACACAACTAATAATATAATAATGCTTATTTGCTTCATTGAAAGCGAACTAAGTTTAATTTTTCATAACTGTCGGGTATGTTAAAACTAAAATCTTTCTCTTTATTTACCGACGATTTTGAAAGTTTTATTTCAACGGTTGCTTTATTCTTATCCGATAGATATTCAAATACAAAACTCTGAGGAAAAAGGCTTCGGCCTATCAATTCATGTTCACTGAAATTGATAATAATATTTTCGTTTGTTTTGAAATTAAACAAGACCATTTTTTTCACTACAAAGTATAAAGGATCGACCCACAATGTAAGGGTTAAAAATTCGTTATCGTCGTAAATTTTCTGATATCTTTCAATTCTTCGTTCATTGTTCGCTTCAAGGGCCCTGCTAATTTTAGGATTTAAAAGGTTTTCAACACGGTAAAGCTGTGAATCGATAGTTGAAACCATTTCCCTACCGGCCATTACCTGACTGATAATTTTTGATATATCGCCGGTAAGCAAACTTTGTATCATGTTGAAGTCGAATGGATATCCCAGAATGTTTATGATTTTATCAATTCCTTCGGACATATAATAGTTTTCGAAGTAATTAACAAACAGGATGCTGTCGGTTGTGATTTTTCCTTTTCCAAGGGGTACGCTCATTTTTCTCATCGAAACGATAATGCATTCATCGCGTTTGATTTTGAGCTGGCCCGAAAAAATGTTTTTGCTTTCGCCGTTTTCAAAATTGACTGATACTTTTTTGGAGCTGTAATTCCTGTAAACGGGTTTTTCTGTTTCTATTTTCCTGATGATTTTTGGCGCTGTCATAGGCCTGACTTCATATACCGGTAACTGCTTCGAAATGTTGCACGAAGCAAAAATAAAAACGGTTAAAAGAATTTTTGAAGTTAATCTCAGAGTTGTATAAAAATATCTGGTTCCCATTGTTATTCTTCTCCTTCGATGTAGCGTTTTTCGCTAATTTTTTGTTGTAGAGTTTTCGATTCGTTTCCCATTTCGGCCGATTTTTTCCAATATGAAATAGCGCCCTCAATATCATCGAGATGAAAAATGATGTCGCCATAATGTTCAACAACAACAGCACTTTCGTCGCCTCCGTTTTTCAATGCTGTTTCCATATAAAATTTGGCCAGCCGGTATTCTTTCTTTTTAAACAAAACCCATGCATGGGTATCGAGGTAGGTTGCATTGTTGGGATTGGCCTGAACCACTTTGCCGCTTAATGTCTCTGCCCTGTCGAGTTTTTCACCTTTTAACGAAAGGTAGTAGGCATAATTGTTCATTGCAACAAAATTGTCGGGTTCTATTTCGATAACTTTTTCAAAGGCAGTAAAAGCTTCGGAGTAATTATCGAGGTTATAATATGCTTCGGCACGATAAAGTTCAAATTGTGCTTCAAGCTTTATATTGTCAACCAGGTAGGTTTGGCCTGTTTCGAGCGATTCAAGCGCTTTTTCATATTTTTTGATTTGGATATTGGCAATGGCATTTAACACATAGGGCAGGGGTTGTGTTGGAAACATACCGATAGTTTTTTCACTGTGTTCGGCCATTTTATCAAAATCACCAATCTGGTTGTCCAAAATGATGAGTTGTTCCCACAAGGGATAGGAATTTGCATCAACATCGAGCGCTTTTACAAGGTAGTCGCGGGCTTCAGTTAATTTTTCGTGGTGAATATAATAATCGGCTTTAATGCTGTAACTTCGTGGGTCATCGGGATGGGCTTCCACAAGCAGGTCGACCAGTTCAAGCAGTTCCTCATCATTAAATTTTTGTTCTTTAGGTGAGGTTGACAACATAAGGTATAGCTGTATTTTTGTTTCAATTTCAACATCTGGGTTTTCAAATCCTTTACGTGCATGTTCAAACGCTTTTTCGGGCTCGTTGTTTTGAATATAGAATGTTGCCAGGGAAAAATGTACAAATCCGTTTTCAGGTTCTATTTCAAGCACTTTATTATAAAATTCAAGGGCGAGTTTCATGTTGCCGTCTTCTTTGTACATATCAGCCAGCAGGCCGTAATATTCCGGAACCAGGGGATCTTGTTCAATGAGTTTTTCAATTTCGGCATAGGCTTCCTTGTTTTTTCCTGCCTGCCTGTAAAGTTGCTGGCGGGCCAAAGCAATTTGTTCGTTGTAACCCGTTTTTTCCTCAAGTTCGTTGTATGCTTTTATTGCTTCATCGTATTTTTCGCCCGATGATAACAATAATGCATTGAGGTAATAAAAATCGATATTATCGGGATTTGTTTTAATCAGTTCCTGGTATATTTTGCTCGCTTCAATGTATTGTTGGTTGTTTTGAAGTATTTGTGCCAGAAGCAACTTGTACCATTTATTTTCCTGGTTAATATTAATTGCCCTTTCGAGTAAAAGTTTTGCACTGGTGAAATCACCTTTCATGTAATGGATGTTTGCCAGTTCGTACAAAACGGCAGCCGAATTGGGTTTTATCTCAAGGCAACTGTTAAAATATTGAATGGCATTATCGGGGTTACCAATCATTTTTTGTTTCAGCCCTTCGATAAAAAGGTATTCAAATTCAATTTTCTTTTGTTCGCTTTCAAATACATCTTCCTGTGTATTTTTATTTAGCTGTTCTGAACTTTCGGCAATTTTTTTCTGTGTGCTACATGCCGAGAAAATGAAAAGGATTAATAATAAGACTATAAAATATTTATTCATTGTTTTCTGATGCTATTTTTTGCCCGTGTGACCAAAACCTCCTGCCCCACGTACTGTTTCCTCCAAAATTTCAACTTCTTCCCATTTGATGGTCTCATGCCTGGCTACAACCATCTGACATATTCTTTCGCCATTTTTAATGACAACATTTTCATGCGAAAGGTTTACAAGAATAACACAAACTTCGCCCCG
>JAFGEV010000202.1 GCA_016931385.1 Prolixibacteraceae bacterium | reverse complement strand
TGCCAGTCACCTTTTAAATCAATCGTGTCGCCTGCTGCCAGCAGGAAATAGGGTTTGTCCGGCACAAAGCCCCCCTTGCCGCCGTTATTGGTAATCCGTATCACAAAAAGGTTTTTCCCAGGCTTAAGAATACCGGCTTTTATTTTGTATTCACGCTGAGGATATTCATACGTCGTATTTCCAACTTTTTGTCCGTTAATAAAAAGTTCGTCGGCATTTACAATACGTCCCAGCTTGACCATTGCTTCAACGCCGGTCATTTTTTCGGGCACATCAATCACCCTGCGGTACCACATCACACCATCCAGATCGCGTACCCCCTGGTCTTCCCAGTAACCGGGAATATTGATACGCTTCCAGTTCAATGGGATATAATCAGGCTCATACCACTTTATCGAGTCGGCCATTCCTTTGTCAGGAGTTCTCCGTGGCCTGTGTGGACTTTCTTGTCCTCCACTGAACATCTCCCGTGCCTGACGGGCCTGCCCGTTAACATAGGCCGTATCTTTATTCTGCTCAATCGTCTTCAAAATGTCGGGGAATTCTTTAAAGCCTTCCTCGCTTATCCAAGCTTCAATGGGGGTTCCGCCCACACAGGTATTGATTATGCCCATGGGCACATGGTATTCATCGTACAGTCTTTTCGCAAAAAAGTAACCAATTACCGTGAAATCGAGCACAGTTTCAGGGGTTGCTGCAATCCATTCAATACCGGGAATATCTTCAACAGACCCTGCAAGGATGGCATTATCGGGCACAAAAAACTGACGGATTTCCGGAAAGTTGGCTTCGGCAATTTCTTTTGCATATCGTTCGGTATGTCGACCAAAATAATGCGTCATGTTCGACTGCCCCGAGCAAACCCATACATCGCCGATTAAGATGTCGTTAAGAATTATTTTATTGCGTCCTTTTATCTCCATCGTGTAAGGTCCACCGGCATTCATGGGTTCCAGTTTTATCATCCATTTTCCGTCTTTTCCGGTTTTGTTTGTATAACTTTTCCCAAGGAATTTAACCGTTACCTTTTCGCCCGGTTTTGCCCATCCCCAAACTTTAACGGCTTCGTTACGCTGTAATACCATACCGTTGCCAACGATAGAGGGAAGTCTTATTTCTGCCCAAACAGGTGTGAAAAGAAAAACAAACAATAGCAATACTATGCCTGATTTTATATTTAAAGTTTTCAATTTTATAGTATTTAGTTAGTTTATAAATGATTTTGTTACTTACAATATTTTTAAAACACAAAGATTTAATCTTTTAAAACAAATGCTAATAATTTTCAAGTTCGACCTCCTTTATTTTATAACCTGTTTGAGAAGGCACGGAGACCACAGAGAAAAAATCGCGTTGCGATTTTAAAAGCTCTGTGTAGCTTTTTTCAATTTTGAATATTCACTTCAGCAAAAAATAATTTTTGAATATACTTTAAATACTTAAAAAATTAAATATATTCCGGGCAAAGTGCAAAAAAAGCGACTAAAACAGAGCATAATTTGGATGATGCATCCAGAAGATATTCTTTTTTTGATTAGTTCATTCATACAGTACCTTTGACTGTTGTTGTATTATTTTTAATAGAGTGTTTTAGACTGTTTTTTACAATATTAATTCACAGGAAAAAATTCAACAAATTTTATCATTAATGTTAGGAATAGAAATAGTAAAATGAAAGCAACAGGAATTTCAGGCAGCCCGAATAAGAAAGGCAATACAGCCTATTCGGTTAAATACGCTTTATCGGTTTTAGAAAAGTATGATGTCGAGACTCAATACATTTCGCTTTCGGGTATGGATATCAATTTCTGCACCGGGTGCTGGAAATGCCAGGAAAACAGAAACTGTGTTTTTCAGGACGACATGGAGATTATTTATGAAGCTTTAAGAACGTCCGAAATTATTATTCTGGGATCACCGGTTTATATGGGCATGGTTTCAGGGCAAATGAAAACAATGATGGATCGTTGTGTCCTTTTCAGGCCCAGCTATGAGCAATCGTTAGAACTTGAAGGAAAAATCGGGTGTGGTATTGCCTGCGGGGGATTCCGAAACGGAGGACAGGAAACCACACTGCAAAACATACATACGTTTCTACTTCAACAAAACATGAAAGTAATCAGCGATGGATTTCCATACAGTCATGCCGGGGCCACAATTGCCGGTGATGCCCCAACCGATGAAACTGGTTTAAAAACCATTGAAAATATGATGATGAATGTTGTTAAAATGGTGGTGTAACAAAGGTATGTCGAACAGGAATGTCCTATAATCAAGTTCCAGTGTCTTTTTCCTTATTTTCATTAACCTTCAGATTTCAGACGCTTAAGCTCCTCCTGCATTTTAAACACCATCGACGATAGTTTTTCCATGTTCATCTCACCGGGCTCTGGCAGTTCGAATGTCAGGAAACCGATGGCCTGCCACACCTCCAACACCTGACTTATGGGTACGGAATAAGGTTCGTATTCTTCGTTATCAGATTTCAACAATAGCGAACCATCTTCGTTTACCCGGTTGTAAACCCGCTTATATACAACACCATCATCTGCAGTAATGATTATATAAGCTTTGCTATCGCGAATACCGTTGAGTGCTTCAACATAATCGCAAAAGATGTACGAACCGGATGGAACAGGCAACATGCTGTCACCCTTAATCTGGAATACCCTGTAAGTACGCCCCTGTGAAATTTCAGAAACCGGCAGGGCAAAATGGGGCAGTTCGGCCACGTACTCCGGATCGGCCAATCCGGTGAGATAACCCGCTGCTGCTTTAACAGGCACAATACAAATGCGTTCCTCGTTTTGGGCATCTACCACCGTTGTCAGAACTTTCAAGTCGGGATTCCCCACTTGTGGGGGTTGAGTTGAAAGATCGACTGTCAGCAGCCTGTCGATGGTTATTTCAAATAAAAGCGATAATTGCTGAATTACCAATAGGCGGGGCACTGCCCTGCCCTCTTCGTACGCCCCGATAAGCGGACGTTTTATTCCAAGTTTTTCGGCAAGTTGCTCTTGTGTAAACCCTTTTTGCTTACGAAGGAAACGGATGTTTTGTTGCAGGTAGATCATAATTCAGGATATTAGATGCTCGATACTGGATGCTCGATACTCGATACTGGATTCTCGATACTCGATAGGATGTTCATTGTTTATTTTGCAGTGACCAGTTCCCCTCCCGGGAGTGGCTAGGGGTGAGTCAATTCTGGCACTTATCTTTAGTCGTTCGATGTTCGATCCAAACACGATTTGTTAATAATTTTAGTATTCTTACTAATTATTTTAGTATTTTTCATGTAAATTTACAAAAAAATCAAAACCATGGATCAATCCATCGAGAAAAAACTAAGTATTTTAGCTGATTCGGCCAAATACGACGTTTCGTGTGCATCGAGCGGGAGCAACAGGGGAAATGCCAAAAAAGGGATTGGCACTGCTGTTGGATGTGGTATTTGTCACAGCTTTACTGAAGATGGCAGGTGTATCAGCCTGCTAAAAGTACTCATGACCAACCATTGCATTTACGACTGTGCCTATTGCATTAACCGCCGCAGCAACGACAGGCCAAGGGCGGCTTTCACGCCCATAGAACTGGCCAACCTGACCATCGGGTTCTATCGACGCAATTACATCGAGGGATTGTTTCTAAGCTCAGGGGTACTTAAAAATCCCGATTTCACAATGGAACGAATGGTCAGTGTAGCAAAAATACTCCGGTTACAGGAACGTTTCAACGGGTACATTCACCTGAAAGCCATTCCCGGAGCCAGTAATGAACTGATACATGAAGCCGGGCTCTATGCCGACCGTCTGAGTGTGAATATTGAAATTCCTACAAACCCTGAACTAAAAAGACTGGCGCCTGAAAAAAACCATGCCGACATATATAAACCTATGGGATTGATCCACAAAGGAATTCTCGAAAGCAAAGAAGAAAGAAAGAGATATCGAAAAGCTCCTGCTTTTGCCCCTGCAGGCCAGAGTACACAGCTAATAGTTGGCGCTACCCCCGAAAGCGACCAGCAGATTTTGACCCTGGCAACAAACCTTTATAGCGAACAACGCCTGAAAAGGGTTTATTACTCAGGATACCTGCCTGTAAATGAATACGACCAGCGTTTACCTGCAATCAAAACGCCTCCGCTTGTACGCGAAAACAGGCTATATCAAAGCGACTGGCTTATGCGCTTTTATCAGTTCAAAGCGAATGAAATAGTTTCCAATGCCCACCCATTCCTTGATCTGGATGTTGACCCAAAACTGGCTTATGCTCTTCGGAACTTTCATCTTTACCCGGTTAACGTAAACACGGCCGATTATGAAATGATATTACGTGTTCCGGGCATTGGCGTTCAATCTGCCCAGCGAATAATCCAGGCACGAAAGTTTCAACGGTTAACCAGCATGCACCTGAAGAAAATCGGTGTGGTGATGAAGCGTGCTCAATACTTCATTACCAATAATGAGCTGCCTGCTGCCATTCACGACATAGCGCCCGAACGTTTAAAACAACAGCTTTTATCGGCTGAAGTGCAAAAACGTAATCCAGTATTCGACGGCCAGTTGAAGCTTTTTGATTTTACTGTTCCAAACAAACTAGTACAGGCAAACAGAGAACGGTTTATAAGCCATTAAGGTTAAGGTTAAGGTTAAGGTTAAGGTTAAGGTTGAGGTTGAGGTTTTCTCCTTTACTAATATCTAAAAAAAATTAAGAAGGCGGAAAATTTGGCCCCGGAAGCTTTCGGGTTTGGAATTTGGAATTTGTTTATTGGAATTTGTTTATTGGAATTTGGAATTTATGATTTTATTATACGACAGCAGTTTTGAAGGATTTCTGAGTGTGGTGTTTGAGTGTTATGCACACAAGCTGGAACCTGCTGATGTTTGTACTGAAGAGAGTTTTCAGATATCAGCATTTTCAGAAAAACAATTTGTGCCTACCCAATCGTCACAAGCAGAAAGGGTATGGAAAGGCTGGCAAAAAAAGTTAAGCAGCAAACTAAAACAACTACCTTATCAGGCCTTTTTATCTGGTGAAAGAGGCATTGAATTTAAGTTGCTGCAATTTGCCCGGCTTTCGTTTACCTCGCCCGAACCTGTGGATACAAATTTTGGCGACCCTGTTATATTGGAAATCCGAAAGGCTGCACGCCGGGTTACACAGGAGGCCATGCGAATGATCCAGTTTGTAAGGTTTCAGGAAACAAAAGACGGGGTTTTCTTTTCGGGGGTAAGCCCACGTTACGATGTACTTTCAATGACCCTGTATCATTTCAAAAACCGTTTTGCCGACCAGCGCTGGCTGGTGTACGATATGAAACGTGATTATGGATTTTACTACGACCTCAGCAAGATTGAGGAAGTGACCCTAAATGAAAAAACATTCAATGTTCGTGATGGACGCCTATCGCCCGACATATTAAACGAAGGGGAAGTTTCGTATGAGTCATTATGGAACCAGTATTACAAAAACATCACAATAAAGGAAAGGCTGAACCTGAAATGCCATAAAAACCACATGCCCAAAAGATACTGGATATACCTGACTGAAAAACGGAATATCCCTAGATCAATTTAAGATTTGAGTCGTTTTATTGCACTTTTTTTGAGCAACTTATTCTTATCTAAATTCAACAAGAATGTTATCAAATTTTTCAATTAATTCAGGAAGTGTGAGCGTTTTAATACTTAATTCTTTACATATAGCAGGAATTTTTTTAAACAATTTATTGTCATTGCTTACTTCTGTTTCTTCAGTAACAAGAACGACTTCTGAAAAAATACTTTCCCTTTTTAGGTTAAGACATAAAATTATCAACTTCATATCAGCATTTTCCAAAAAATGATTTTTTTGGTTTTCATATTCAACATCAGTTAGTTTTCTTTGCTTAATTACAATTGTATTTACAAATTGATTATCAATTTGACGGAGAAATTTTGCTGGAGAAGGAGCAATTAAACCCCCTGTATTATAGGGAATTTTGTACTTTTTCAGGAATGATTTATCTGTTAAGTAGTCAAGCTTTTTTAATACAATTCCTTTTGAGTTATATGTGCATTCTTCAAGTACTTTATCAATAATTATTATCTCGCCACTTTGGATTTTTGTTTTAATTAAATCGAACAGTACATTATTTTTATCAAATGGCAAGTAATAACGAACCAATGATAAAAGTGAATTTGTATAGATTACTACTTTCATTGTAGAAAGCTTTCAATTTTTTCAGGTTTTATATTCAGGGTTCTACAAACATCAATTTCACTTATTATACCTTCATAAAATGCTGTTTGAATCGTTGATATAAGCAAAGGAGATTGTATTGGTTTGGGTGTGGCTCCACCTGATTTTATGCCTTCTAACTTCTCTTGTTCTTTCTTTTTTTTCTCTTCTTCCTGTTTTAACCTAAAATTATCTTCAAAATCTGACTTGATAAAATTGTAGTTTTCCCTAGATAATTTATTTATAAATAGCAATCTAGTGAATAGTGCAATTTTACTTAAATGTGTATTTCTTGATATTGATTCAATAGTTTCGAAATAATAATCATTTGTGCCATCTGCTGAATCAATTTCTTCAATAAAATCATCATAATTTCCTACAAGAAAATGATAAGCAAAATCATTGCACCATCTTTCAATCGCAGTTATTTTTTTACTCGCAAGGTTTTGAATATCTAATTGCTCAACTTCTTCCTCATTTAATAAATAATGTCCAAGTTCATGCGTTAAAGTAAATATTTCTCGACGAAAAGAGTTTTGTTGTCTTTTTAAAACAATAACATTCGGATTTAAAAAGAAACCATCAATATTTGCCTTGTCTTTTTTATTCCAAGTTTCTACAAATTCAAAAACTAAAATATTTCTTTCAGCAAGTTTGCTAATAAAAGAGCGGAGAAATTCTTTTGGTTTTGAGTTAAATTCGGGATAAAATTCTTTTCTGATTTGTTTGGCAACAGTTTTGGGATTTTGCTGAATTGAATATAAAGGTAATTCTCTTTCAAATTCAACTTCTGCTAGTTTTGCTATTGCAGAAAGTGATATTTTAAATTCTTCAAATTGATTTACAATTTTTCTGGCTCCAATATTTAAGTCTACCCCAAATTCTGATTTTCTAAAAAAAATACTGGCATCTTTTGAAATTTTAGGAGATTTTGGGTCAAGATAAAAATGCAGACCTTTGTTAAAAATAGAATCAATTCTTTTTAAGTGACTAATTTTTATGTCTTTACAAAATATATCATTTTCTCTGACAGGAACTTTTAAACCTTCACTCATCATGACTAGTAATTCATCAGTAGTGATTTTATAAATTTCCATCAGATATTTAAGGCGTGATATGTTTTGTTCAATTTTCACGAATTTCAATTTTTTAGTTTGCCAAATTACAAATTTTGAATAATATTTTGGGGGTTATTTTATATTACTATGAAGTCCCTTTAAAATCAAAATTAAGCTGAACCTGCAATTCCGACAATACCGAAAGTACCTTCTTCAACGTGGCCAGCTCAACTGCAGTAAGGCTGTTAATGTCAACCATATTCCCGGGTGCCTGGTTGTTCATTATCGCATTGGCCTGAGAACGCAACCTCAGCTGCATTAACACACTGTATGAGACAGTGATTTCACGGTAAAGCTCATCATTAATAATATTGAGCGATTGCAGCCTCTTTAATCGCTGAAGGGTATTGCTTTCTTTTAGCTTATTCTTCAATGCATATATACGGGCAAATCCAATTATTGGCAACTGAATTTTTTTAATATCGACTTCTTTGCTTTCTCCCGATTCGTGGTCGCTTACAATACTGCCAAACATACTTAACCTTGAACGAAACTTAGTAATTGGCAAGGCCATGTGTTGAAAAAACACTGACTGGTTTGAGGCTTTTTCTAGAACGTGGTTTTTCAATGAATCAAACAAAGTAAAATCTCCATACAGGCAACGCAAATCGAAAAATATGCTGCTATCGAGGATGCTTTGCGGGTCGCTGTTTGTAATCCAGTTGGTAAAGTACCCTTTCCACACTTCCAGGGGCTGTGTCCATTTCGGATTTCTGGCCATAATTTCGCCCGGGCAGAACCTGAAGCCAATCCTGTTTAAGTTGTTGTTCACATCGTTGGCAAACTTCTTAAAGTAAACCTGAGCATTTTCGAGCTTTACTCCTTCGAGGTCTTCAAGTATAATGGCATTGTCCTGGTCGGTTGAAAGGGTCTGTTCCTTTCTCCCTTCACTCCCAAGTGAAATAAAAGCAAAACCACATGGTGGCGGGCCAAGTTTTTCGATAGTTAATTCAATCAACCTGTAACATAATGCGTCGGATACTGATGTGATAACCCTTGTTATGTTGTCGGTTTTTTCACCACTTTCGAGCAGGGCATTTACAAAAGCCGGGGTGCGGCTGTTAATTTTAACGAGCGATGCAACATCTTCTGAGGCAATAATTTCCTTTATTGTAAAATCGACAGAATTGTACTGAATGTCGAGCACCTCTTTGTAGTTTAACATGCCAACATTTTCGCCATTATGGTTTTGGACCAGCAAATGAGAAACCCCTTCATTCTTAAAAAGCAATAATGCTTCAAACAACAAAGCATCATCTTGTATAGCCACAACAGGTGAAGTCATTATTTCGGAAACAGGCTTTTCTCCCTGAAGGTTTTTAGCCAGCGCCCTGGCCCTGAGATCGCCATCGGTTACCGAGCCAATTACACTGTCATTTACTCTTACGAAAATTGACTCACAACTTTTTCTGGTCATTATACCAGCTGCTTCCATAAGTGTAGTTGAGGAATCGCAAATAACAATATCACGAATAAAAGGCTTGATCGGCTGGTTCATCAGCAACAACGACATTTGCAATTCCCGGTTTAGGTCCTCGGTGCCCTTTTCAATCCGTTTTTGCCTTGATATGTCTTTTGCAATAACGATGTAACCTTCTTCACTATCGTATTCAACCCGCGAAACTGAAAGAATAACTTCCTTTTGAATGGCAGACTCAAATTTGACTGGCGTTTCGATTGCCACTGATTTATTTGGATCAGAAAATTCCTTAAGCACTTCCCCCCAGGGAATCCCGAAAAGGTCTTCAAATTTGAGCTTCATAATTTCTTCAACAGTACTTCCAAGCATGTTAGCCAGGCGCAGGTTTGCAAAAATTATTTTTCCACCCAGCATCATCAGGGTACCTTCGGTTGAAGCCTCAACCAGCGATTTGTATTTATGTCGTGAGAGTTTCAGGTTTTCTTCTGCATTTTTCCGTTCCCGTTCGATAAAAAGACTTTGCCTCATGATGTAAAACAAAGCAATGGTAATAATAAGCATAATTATCAGGGACAAACGCAGGAGTTTATTTCGCAAAACCTTGATTTCATCTGCCACGTCGTCAAGATAAATACCTGTACCAATAACCCAGCCCCATTCGGGGTACGATTTCACATACGATAACTTTGGCACCATACGTGTCGAATCATCTTTCCACTGCCATATATAGCGGATAAAACCCTCACCTTGGGTTTTAACTTTTGCAACTGCTTCGCGAAAAAGGAAAGTACCCTCCGGATCCTTGTATTCCCTGAGATCTTTGCCATTAAGTTCGGGCCTGTAGGGGTGCATAATCATACTGGGTAAAGTGTCGATTATCCAGAAATAATCCTTATGCTGTTGCCCGTATCTCATTAGTTCAATAATCGATGCCGATTCTCTCTGGGCTTCTTCAACACTGATCAAACCATCGTTAACCTTATGCCGATATTCATCCAAAACGCTCCAGGCTGTGTTGGTAAGCTGGTTAATCATTTCATTCTTTCCCCTGAGCATGCTTTTTTCGAAAGCCGGGAGAATGAAAATAAAAATGGAAACTACGAACAGTATAATTGCCAATACTGACGGAAGTACAATCCGGAAATAAAATTTGATGTTCGTTTCTTTTGACATGGTTACACGCGGTTTTTCAGTTTATACAGTTCTGGCAACAAACATCAGCCTTAAATTCGTTCTGCCCTGATCCAGCCTTCTGAAATGTTAAATATACAAAAACCATTGCAATGTTTATTCCGGGCAATCGAAGGAATTTCAATGTGTGTTAATCTGCTGGGGCGAACTTTTATTCTGAACCCTATTCTGCGTGAGATCTTTTTATCGGTAACATATAATCCCCTTGGATGGGTATGTCCTGAAAAGCCAACCTCACAATTGTTTTCTTCCAGATAGCGCAAATGCTGCTTATAATCTTCGGCATGATGGTAAAATTCCTTCATGCACCCGTTCAGGTTGGGATAAACATAATGGCTAAAGAAATAGTTCTTCCCGTTTTCTTCAATTGCGATTAATTCTTTTTGTTTTAACAGAAAATCAATATCATCGTGGGTATATAAAGGGTTTAGTTCGTCGTGGTCGTAAAGCCAAAGTTTGTCCTCCGATAATTCTTTCCGGCTTTTGTAGTCCATCGAATACCAGTTATCAGGATACTTAAAATCCGTGGAGTATTCAGGGATTTTACGTACTGCATTCAAATCGTGGTTCCCCAGCACAATGTAGCGGCAGTTTTCTTTGATCAGTTTGAGGCATAAATGCGCGTCCCGGGTGTCGAAGAATTTATAATGTGGTACGCTGAAACCCGATATATCGCCCAGGCAAACAATCTCGTCGCATCTCTTTTTCTCAATTTTTCGCAGGGCCTTCTCAAGGTTGATAACATCTTCGTGAATGTCGGAAATAATGGCCAGTTTCATTTAAACAACAATTTTTATAAAGATAAAAAAACCTCCAGTTTACACGGGAGGTTTCTTCCAGTTTTTTCCTTTCTCAAAAGAAGTAGTAAGTACTTAAGAGTCCTCTGATGTTTGTCACCCTTGTCAAATCTTTTGGAATAAAATTAACATCATAATTGCTGCCGTAATCGGCAATGGTGGTTTCGACCTCAAAAGCCACTCTGAATTTCCCAACATTGTATATCACCCGGGGCGACACCCTGTATAGGTTAGCAATGGTATGCCCAAGTCCATAAACAGTATTCGATGCATCGGACATTGCCTCTGTTGTACCCAAATTCATCAGCATTCCCATAAAAATACCAGCCTGTAACTTTTTACCGTTGGTGTGCACTTCGCCCCAAGCTGTAATGTTATGCAGAGGGGTGTAACTTTGTTCCCCGGTAACGGGATCGAGTACTTCTTTTACTGCAAAACCACTTATCGATAACAAATCTGTAATATTCTGGCCGTATCTGCCCTGAAGTTTAACGGTAACAGGTTTTGTGGTAATATTGGTGTATGCCAGTAAAGTTAAACCGGAAACCCTTTCGTTAACCTTGTAAGTTACATCGTTAACTGTTGAAGAAAGTCGCGGGCAAATTTCCTTGTAGGCAACCGCTGCTCCAGTTTCGATACTCAGTCCAGTTTCAGCGTTTTTAATTAAATGCTGAATTTGAAAATGAAGGTCAGGGATTCCTGAATTACGTAAATATTCCGAACTGGTTTTGTTTGGGCCTACAGAGGCATAATCACGCTGTGAAAGAAGCGCAAAAACAAGCTTCAGGCTGCCAATACTTTGCGTTAATCTTATCTGTGGATTTCGGGCAAACGACTGAAACGGGGTTCCTGTATTAAAAGAAACCGTACCGGGGAAACATCCCGTTATAAACAATGGGTTCCAAAACTGGCCACTCATCAGTTCAGTGTTTTTCCAGTTAAGTTTAACAAATGCATGCCTGAGCCTGAAAAGATTTATGTTATCGTTTGCCTGTGCAAAAAAATCACCTTCAATCAATCCCGAAGTTTTAGCGCCCAACGCGTCGGGGCCGCTAAGAACACCTGACAGCCTGCTTTGAACAGCCAGCATATTCAGGTTCAACCCTTCGTTAATATCGTTCCCGTTTGCATCAAAGGATGCAGGGCTGGGCCAAAGTAAAAAGTGTCCTTCACGCGCCGCAACGGTTTGACGTGAATCAAGGAACATATCGTTCTTTACAAATCCTTTAAGTTGTATTCCAAAAGTTTTTTCTGCTTTATCCTGGCTAAATGCTGCCATGGACAATATCAATGCGAGGGTAATTACAATTAGTTTGTTCATGATATAATTGTTTGTATTAATGATTATTAGTTTCATCTTTTTTTGGCGGGAAAATTCTTTGAATCAGGCTTCGTTTTTTCAGGGGACGGTTAAGAAGTAAGTTCAGGTTATTCTCGGCAACCAGGTTCCTGTCCCACAAATCAAGAGCTTTTATGTATTGCTCAGCTGCCTTCTCATATTCTTCATTGTTACGGTACACCAACCCAAGATTGGTATAGCTCACCGATAACCGCCTGGGTGTTTCAAATCGGGCATCACGAATTTCTTTCATCCGGTTATTAAAGAATCTGTTCCTTTCTTTTTCAGAATAATCATCAAGTCCAATAAAAAAATCTTTTTCAACACTATCCCGCAGGCTGATTTCATTTACATCTCCGTACTTTTCGAGCCAGATTTCATAAATGTTAATACTTTGTGAAACTGCTGATTGGGCCATGTGCCACAAAGTATCGGCCGGCAGTGAACTGAAAAACTTTGATTGAATCGAAATACTGTCTTTATACAGGGCCATGGTCAGCAATGCAGCTGCCCGGTTGTTATACAGCACACCAACTTCGTAAGAATTTTTGTAATGTGGAACAGCGTTGTAAATGCGTTCAATTGAATCAAGAAGTATGAAGATTTCTTCAAAATCGTTTGAAACGGCAAGTTGATTGTAGCCTGAATACAATTCACGGGCAGTAAGCACACGGGGATCTACTGAATCGTTAAGTGATTTGTAATAATATTTTGTTATTAAAAGTGCAATTGCAACAAGAACGCTCATCACAAGAATGAGCGTTCTTATTCTTTTATCTTTCAAAAAAACCATTAAGCATGTACATTTTCAATTAAGAACTTACGAATTTCAACGGGTGTTTTTTTCGTAAGTTTCGACACTACAATATTGGCGATGATTGCCAACGGGGCTCCAATCCATGCAAAGTACCATGCTTCGAGCCAATAACTTATAAATTCGTGAGCCGGCAGGGTAATTCCTTGTTTACCTGCAATGAAATAGGTCATGGCCACTGCTGACACAGTTCCACCGGCAATCAGGCCTGCGATAGCGCCCGAACGGTTCGACCCGCTCCACCATATCCCAAGCAAAAACAACGGGAAGATGGTACAGCCTGCAAGTGAAAAAGCAACGGCAACCAACTGGCCAATTAAAGCAAGGTCCAATAAAGCGATCAGTGCTACAATTATGGCCATAAGTACTGTTGCCAAACGGGCATAAAGCAATTGTTTCTTTGGGGGCGCTTTCGGGTTAATGACCTTAACGTACAAGTCGTGGGCAAAGGCCGATGAACCAGCCACCAGCAATCCCGAAACAGTAGAGAACGCTGCAGAAACGCCACCAGCTGCCAAAAGTCCAACTATTAAAGGATGTACGCTGCCAAGTTGTGCAGTATAAACCACTATGGCATCTTTTGCGAGTTTCCCTACTTCTGGGTTAGCCGACAATATTCTTCCGAAAGCAGCATAAGCGGGAGCGCTCCAATAGAGTATACAGATGAAGAACAAGCCCCATACTACCGACCAACGGGCATCGCGTGCTTTTGGCACAACATAAAACCTTTGAATAACATGGGGCAAACCGGCAGTACCAACCATCAAAGAAAAAGCAATGGCTATCCATTGGAAGAATGTTTGTCCGGTTGAAGGATCCCACGGCATTGCATATTCAGGAGCAGGCACAATGGCATAAGCATGTCCGAATGAATTCATTAACTGGTTTGTTTCAGCCAGTGGTATACCCGAAACAATATCGGAAACAACCGATCCGTAGCCAATCTGCGGAAGCAACCAGAAATAATCGAATTTTGCTGTGAGAATGAATAAGGGAATTAAAAAGGATACAATGATGATAACGTACTGAATCTGCATGTTCTTTGTAACCCCAAGCATACCCGAAATCAGGGTATAAGCCAGCACCACTGCGCCTCCAATAAGCACTGCCCATACATAGTCGATTCCAAGTATCCATTTAAACATTAAACCTATACCACCAAACTGGCCAACACAATACGAAATAGAGATCAGTATGGCAATAATGGCACCTACGGCTCGCATTCCCTGCGAATAGTAGCGGTCGCCTATAAAGTCGGCAGCGGTGTACTTCCCGTATTTGCGAATTTGTCCGGCCATTAAAATCAACAGCAAAACATAACCACCTGTCCAGCCTACAACATAAGCCAAACCATGGTAACCCGAGCCATACATCAAAGCAGCCATTCCCAGAAAGGAAGCAGCGCTCATCCAGTTCGATGCAATGGCCATACCTGAGCCCACGCGCGATATGCCTCTGCCTGCCGCATAATAGTCGTTGGTGTCCTTGGCCCGGAATAAAATCCCAACCAAAACAAACAGCGTAAGTATGGTAATTAAAATTATTGCCGGCCCAACCTGCAAACGGCCCTCAAGTGCTGTAACAGCAGTGGCGGCTCTTGTAACAACCGGTAATGTCAATAAAGCTAACGGTATAAATATTTTTTTCATAATGTTTCTTTTTTGAACTGGTTAAACTAATCGGCAATATTCAGTTTGGCATTAATCCTGTCGGTACGCACACAATACAGCCAACAAATCCCTACAAACAATATCAGCAGAAACACTGCTGTATAAAAGTAATGAAAGGGAAAGCCTAGAAATTTTGTATCGGTAAGGATCGATTGGTTGTGGGTAAGATAAAGCGGCATCGCTTCTTCGATTAATGCAATGTCTTCCTTACTCAGTGCTGCATCCGTAAGAGATACCAGTTCCAAAGGCAAAACTATATTTCGTGGATCCGATTTATCCAACCCAAGAATTGGGGATACCGTTTCGCACAAATCGGCTTTTGCCAGTTTGTAATTTTCATCAGTAATGTCGGTAATGCTTGACGCCAGGTTTTCAAAATTCCTGATTTTGTCAGAGACTATTGCCGATTGTGTTGAATCGGACAACTGAAGTACGGCAATTGTGAGCCCTTTGTCAAGCGCGGCTTTATGCTCGGGCCTGATAAAGATTTTCCCCAGGACAGACAAGGCTGCATACGAGAAATCTTTTAACTGTTCATTGTTCGCGGAGTTGGTTTTAACATGATCCCAGTTTTCCTCGAATAAAGCTAAAGTAGCTTCCGGAGTAGGCTTTTGTAAGACATACAAAGCAAGTTGGAACCCAAATATTGCAACAGCCCAAATGCTAACGAGCCATAACACCATGTTCCGGTTCGATTTGGCTTGTTTTGTGGTCGGTTTAAAGAAACTGATGTGGAAACCATTGTTCGATTCTTCCATGATTTTTAGGTTTATATTTGTTATGAAACAAAAATAAACGAAATAAGCATTCCTCAAAAAATGTTGTGCATTTTATATCGTTTTTTTATTAATTACTTGCAGGAAATTACAATTTGCAACTTAACAAGCACCATTTCTTTTCAAATCAGAGAAATTTTAATCATTCTTAAATGTCACAAAAAACTACTTTTAATGTCTTATAACTAAAAAGAATTTTTGAGCAGCTTCGAGAAAATATATGCAGAAAATTATCGGTTGATTTTCAATGTGGTTCAAAAAATTATCGGAGATAGCGATGAAGCTGCCGATATTGTACAGGAAACATTTATCAAGCTTTTCCAACACATGAAAAAAGACAACATTGAAAGTCCCAGAAACTGGCTCTACCGGGTGGCTGTTAACAAGTGCATCGACCACATGAAGCAAAAACGGAAAAACGGGGATATTAACCTGGCAAAGAATATTAATTCTGAAGAACCCAATATTGAAACATCAGAAAAACAAATTTTCATAAAACAGGCCCTCAATAAATTAAAACCAGGAGAAAGAACATTGGCTGTTTTATACAGCGAAGGGCTTTCGTACAAAGAAATAGCCGAAATAACCGGCATAAAATTTACATCGATAGGGAAAACCCTTTCGCGAATATTATCAAAATTGGGAGAAGAACTTAAAAAAATGCATTATGAAATGTATTGACAAACAACTGCTTCAAAAGTATATCGATAGCGAATGTACTTCAGAAGAGGTAGAAAAAATAAACAACCACCTTTCAACATGCAGCTCATGTTTTGAAAAGTATAGCAAAATGAAAAAAAACGCTCATGATATTAAGGTAGCGCTTGAATTACTCAACTCAAAAAACCAGGAAATTCCATCGTTCGCCTATCCGCAGGTTCATTTAAAACGAAAACCAATAAAATACCTAATATACAGCCTCTCGGCTGCCTGTATCATATTATTCATTTTAATTTTTGTCGACAAAAAAAGCAAACAAAACCAGGTCAGTATCACCATCGTTCAAACAGTAACAGGCCAGGTTAATGCGAACCAGCCTTATGCCGGACAGGAATTCATCATTGAGGTGATTGACAGCAAAGGCATCAAAAAAGAATTTATTATTGATTAAAAGCCTCCCCTAACTCTCCCAAAGGAGGGGAATGAGGGGAAATTTATAACCACTAATTTTTAAAAATTGAAACCATGAAAAATTTAGTTATACTGATTTTACTGGCAATGTTCACGTTCACCTTGCCGGCCCAGAATTTAATTGAGAAATACAAAAAAGGAACGGTAAAACTCATTCCCGACAACGAATATGCAAAAGGGAACAACTGGGATAAGATATTTTCAACATACTACGACACTTTGTACGGTAAACCAATGGGCAACAGGAAAAACATAACCATGATGCCCGACGGTTCAATAGTTATTGACCACGCGTACAGAAATTTTTATTCAAAGTTTTCGCCCGATGGTAAATTTGTTAAAGAATTCAACATTTTGAACAGCAAAGGCAAAGCATTTAAAAATGCAAAACAGATTGCTGGCATTGTTAACAGTAACTTTTGTACAAACCTCGACAACATGGGCAACATGGTTTGTTTCGATTTTGATGGCAACTACGTTAAAACATTGAAACTTGACTATATGGCAGGAGGATTGATCGAACTTCCGGAAAATAAATTTGCCATTGTTGGTTGGGTACTCTGGAAAGAAAAAATAAGGGAGTTTGTTTCAATTGTTGATTTTAATACCAACGAAGAAAAAATAATCTGGGACCACTTTACCGACCGTAGCTGCGAACCCGGCAAAGAATGCAAGTTGTTTAATTACAGCTACTTCTTCAAAGAACAAGGCGCAATTTCATTCAATACAATGCCTTTCAGTAAATCGACCGGAATGAGCGCCTCCCCAATTGTTGCCACAACAGGAAACCGCCTCATAGTAGCCATTCCTTCAACCGGAGATATTATTCTGTACGATTTAGAGGGGAACAAAACTGGCAAAGAGAAAGTTAGCTGGGCCAATAACTACATTTCGGTTGAAGAACAGAAAGAAATTCAAAGAAAGGCAATTGAAAAATACAAAAGCATTAAAGAACCAATGTTTGCCGGTTGGGTCTCGCCCGAAGAAAACAAACTGGCATTGGAAACCATGATCAAGGATATGGAAAGTGACCTTGAAAAAATAACCGATCCGATTCCAATCCCAGCTATTTCAACAATTATTAAGGATTCTGACGGGAACCTGCTTTTCTTTGAATATCCGAAAGAAGAAAACGCCAACAAATTTAATGTTTGGGTGATGCAAAACGGAGGCACGTTTGTTTGCCAAAGCAGTTTTGTTTGCGACGATTACGATTTGAATATTAATCCAAGGAAAATGGTTTTCCGCAATGGAATGATTTATGGTTTGCAAAAGTTGAGGAGTGCCGAAGGTGTACCGCTCAGGCTTGCAAGGTTTAAATTGCAATAGGAAAAATAAAAAACCCTGCCTTTAAAAAAGCAGGGTTTAATAAACCTAAATATCCAAATTAATAAATTTGAAAAAATCTCCCCTATTCAGTTTTTGCCTTTGAACCACAACATGACTTCTTGGTTTTATCGCATGGCTTTGCTTCTGCTTTTGCAGCATCGGCACATCCTTCGGTTTTTGCCTCAGCCTTTTTAACATCGGCACATCCTTCGGTTTTAGCACCATCAGAAGTCTTTGCTTCTTTTGTTTTATCTTTTTTCTTTTCGTCGTTTTCGAGCATCACAACAGGTGAATCGTTGTTCAATGCAACTGCAATGGCAGGCGCTGCTAACGAGAGGGTAAACATAATGGCAATGGCCAATAAAATTTGCTTTTTCATAATTATGTATTTTAATTAATAATTTAACTTATTTAGAACGATTCAAAAATACAAAGCCAATTTCACACATACTGTTAATGGGATGTTATTCGGTGTTAACGCGATGTTAAAATGAATAAAAACAAGATTATATGTTTAAATTTGTGGCCATGAAGAAGAATAAGAGGCAATATATATTAGCCATATTCACTTTTCTGGCGCTGATTATTTTACTGGCTGTTGAAGTGAATATGCTGCTTAAAGCAGCCCTTATCGAGGAGAAAAATTTTAACCGCGATGTTTACAAAGCATTGCAGGAATCGCGTGAAACAATTGAGAAAAGGGCCTCGGTATGCAGCGATATGCAAAACTACCTATGCGGTAAGCCATGTCATGAAAGGGTCATCAAAGAAAAAATAGCAGAAATTGACAGCATACTTCACTATCATCTCGATAAATATAACATCGACCTTGAATACACATTTGCCATATCTGATTCGATAAGCGGCGTTGAAAAATCGAAATTTTTTAAAACCAAATGTTACCTTAAATCAATAAACGGTTTGCTTGAGAAAGACGGTATTCATTTGAAGCTTCGTTTCCCGGGGCGCAACCAGTTTATCCTTTCACAAATTAAAGGGACTTTTCTGCTTGCATTTACTGCCGTGCTTTTTGTGATGGTTTCGTTTATCATCACTTTCTCGATGTACCGCAAAGAACGTACTATGGCACAACACACTTCCGATTTTATCAACAACATGGTGCATGAGTTCCAAACCCCATTGTCGAATATTCACCTCGCGACAAACCTTATCAAAAAACGAAAAACCAATGATGAGAAAATCAATGAATACCTGAATATTATTTCAAGCGAGAATCATAAACTTGAAAAACATGTTGAAGAAATTTTAAAAGTTTCATCGCCCGAAGGCAATCAAGTTGAATTAAAACAGGTTGACTTGCACGATGTCATTCAATCGACAGCTCTTGAATTTCAACCAAGGATAAATGAAGCAGGAGGAAAATTTAAATTCAATCTTGATGCCCGCTCACATTTTCTCAAAGCCGATCCCAACCACCTTAAACTTATTTTCAGCAACCTGATCGACAATGCCATAAAATATGCTGACAGTAAACCTGTCGTTGTTTTCTCATCGATGAATAAAGCTTCAACTATTGAGATTTCGGTGAAGGATAACGGTATCGGAATAGACAAAAACCACCTGAACCTGATTTTTGAAAAATACTACCGCGTACCCACAGGCGACGTGCATAATGTAAAAGGGTTTGGCCTCGGACTTACATTCGTAAAAAAAATGGTAGAGAAATATGGGGGAAGAATTATGGCTGCCAGCTCAAAAGGGTCGGGAACCATTTTCACAATTTCATTACCTTTGACACATGAAACGCACAAAAATACTGCTGGTCGAAGATGACACAAGCCTGGGGTTCCTCTTGGTCGACTTTCTCGAGTCGAACGGTTTTGATGTAAAGCTATACCGCGACGGCGAATCAGGACTTAAGGGTTATAAAACAGGCGAGTTCGATTTCTGTATTTTTGATGTCATGCTTCCAGGTATTGATGGTTTCTCACTGGCACAAAGGGTAAGGGCCGAAAACCAGACTGTACCGATCATCTTCCTTACGGCCCGCTCAATGAAACACGATAAAATAAAAGGCTTCGACCTGGGCATTGACGATTACATCACCAAACCTTTCGACGAAGATGAACTATTGTGCCGCATTAATGCAATCATGAACAGGTATAACATTGCACCAGAATCGAAAATCCCGATACATGTTTTCAATATCGGGAAATATACCTTCGACTATAAAAACCAATTGTTAATAATGAACGAAGAACAACGCAGGCTCACAAAAAAGGAAAGCGACGTGTTACGGGCCCTCTGTATATCGGCTAAAGAAATTGTCACCCGCGATTCCATCCTTTACTCCATCTGGGGAAATAACGATTATTTCAATGGCCGCAGCCTGGACGTTTTCATTGCGAAACTGAGGAAATACCT
>JAFGEV010000201.1 GCA_016931385.1 Prolixibacteraceae bacterium | reverse complement strand
GGTTTTTACACAAAAGGATTTTCGGGCGACTGGATATTAATCCCTACAGAAAAAAAAGAAGCGTTTTCAAATTTTATTCATTAATTTTGTGCGAATAAAAATTCAGGACTATGGCGAAACAAAAAAGCGAAAGCAAACAGGGTGAATTTGCACTTGCAAAAGAAAATTACATTTTGCTGCTTATCGGGTTGGCAGTAATCGTTATTGGTTTTCTGTTAATGATTGGCGGGGGCAGTGAAGACCCAACAGTTTTCAACCCCGAAGTATTCAGTTTCAGGCGCATTACCCTGGCACCGTTAATCGTGCTCGCCGGGTTTCTTTTTGAGATTTACGCCATAATGAAAAAACCCAAAACATCCGACAACTAATCCATGAATATTATTGAAGCAATAATCCTTGGCCTTGTTCAGGGATTAACTGAATTTCTGCCGGTAAGTTCAAGCGGCCACCTCGAAATTGGCCATGCATTATTTGGGATCAAAGGTGAAAACAACCTTCTGTTCGATATTGTTGTACATGGCGCAACAGTGCTCAGCACCCTGGTTGTATTTTGGAAAGAAATTGTTGGTTTACTGAAAAATTCATTCCGTTTTAAGGTAAATGAATCAAACACTTATCTTGCCAAACTTCTGTTTTCGGCTATTCCGGTGGCAATAGGCGGTGTACTTTTCAGCGATCAAATTGAAGCACTTTTCACAGGAAATATTGTTCTTGTTGGCAGCATGTTGCTTGTAACAGCCACTTTGTTAACTCTCTCACACTTCATAAGAAAAAGCAACCGCAAAACAACATTCGCCGATGCTCTTTTAATTGGTTTTGCCCAACTTCTGGCAGTTATACCCGGCATCTCACGAAGCGGTGCCACAATTGCAACAGGCATGATGCTTGGTAATGATAAATCTCAACTGGCCAAATTCTCGTTTCTGATGGTCATAATTCCCATCCTGGGGGCCAACCTGTTAAAAATACTGTCGGGCGATATTAGTGCTGAAAACAGCATTGGCTTTTTGCCCCTGGCTGCAGGTTTTATTGCTGCTTTTTTGTCGGGGCTGCTGGCATGTAAGTGGATGATAAACCTGGTTAAGAGAGGTAAGCTTATTTATTTTGCAATTTATTGTTCGGTTATTGGCCTAATTGCTATCTTTGCCGCCTGATTTTCAAAATGCCATCATTTTTCAATTAACTGCTTGAATGACTCAAAAGTTAAATGACATTGACTTTATTTCAGGAGCTGTTATTCCGTTTAACAAGCCACTCGACTGGACTTCGTTCGATGTGGTAAATAAAATACGCTGGAATATTTGTAAAAAACTGAAAATAAAAAAACTAAAAGTGGGTCATGCCGGAACGCTTGATCCAAAGGCAACAGGGCTGGTAATTGTATGCACAGGTAAAGCAACAAAAATGATTGAAAACCTGCAGGCCGAAGAAAAAGAGTATATTGCAACACTAAAACTAGGGGCTACAACCCCATCATTCGATTTAGAAACCAATGAAGATAATCATTATCCAACCAAACATTTAAACCAGAGCCTGATAGAAGAAACACTTTTGAATTTTATAGGGGAAATTGATCAGGTACCACCTGTATTTTCAGCAATAAAGGTTGAAGGAAAGAGGGCTTTCGACTATGCGCGCAAAGGAAAAGATCTGAACCTTGTTGCAAGGAAAGTGTTTATTAAAATGATACAAGTAATATCATATACAAACAATGAACTGGTTATAAAAGTGGAGTGTGGAAAAGGGACATACATCAGGTCACTAGCCCGCGATATAGGCAAAGCGCTTAATACTGGCGCTTATCTTACCGCACTTGAAAGGACCCGTATAGGAAACTGCACACTTGAAGATGCCTGGGAAATTGAAAATTTTGAGAAAAAACTGGCATTATTGTAACTAATAAAGTATTTTGCCGTATAAGGCCAACCGAGACAATTAACGTAATCGAGATATATGAAGCTATCGAAGTTCAAATTTAAACTACCCGAAGAGTTAATCGCCATACACCCGGCATACCACCGCGATGAAAGCCGGATGATGGTGTTAAACCGTGAAAAACAAAAAATCGAACACAAAGTATTTAAGGAAATCATCGACTATTTTGAAGATGGCGACCTTATGGTTTTCAATGACACCAAAGTTTTTCCTGCACGCCTGTTTGGGAACAAAGAAAAAACCGGAGCCGAAATTGAAGTATTCCTGCTCAGGGAGCTCAACCGTGAACAACGCCTGTGGGATGTCCTGGTCGATCCGGCACGAAAGATAAGGATCGGGAACAAACTCTATTTTGGAGACGATGATATGCTTGTTGCCGAAGTTATCGACAATACAACTTCGAGGGGACGCACGCTTAGGTTTCTTTACGACGGGCCATACGAAGATTTCAAGTCAACCCTTTTTGCCCTTGGCGAAACACCGTTGCCTAAGTTTATTAAACGCCCCGTTGAACCCGACGATAAAGACCGCTACCAGACCATCTTTGCAAAACACGAGGGCGCTGT
>JAFGEV010000200.1 GCA_016931385.1 Prolixibacteraceae bacterium | reverse complement strand
TTCGCCCGGCAATGAAACTAAAAGCAGGTCCTTTCCCCTTCGCCCGTATTCATTGGCAAATTCAAGGCCGAGGCCTTTTCCGGCACCAGTAATCAGAGCAAAGTTTTTCAACATGTGACAAATGGTTTTGGAATTTTTATAAAATTACTGAAATAAGTTAATGGTTCAACCACTGTTTAAAATCATTTACCCTTTCACGGCTAACAATAACCTGATGGTTCCCGGGATTGAGATGAACCGATAACCTCCTGTTAAAATAATTGTGAATACTGCCAATAGCACCAACCGATGCAATAAATTTTCGGTTTAAACGAAAAAAAGATTCTGGGTCAAGCGATTCGGACAATTCATCGAGTGTTTCTGAAACCATGACTCTTTTGTTGTTGGTCAAAAAGGCAAATATTACCCCTTCTTCAAACATAAAAAAGGCTATTTCGCTGGCTGATAAAAAATTATACTTCTCACCGGTTTTTATCAGAAATCGCTTTTTATAGGCCTTTGCAGAATCTTTAACCAAATCGATCAGAAACTTATTATCGGCCTTTTGATAGGTTTCTTTTAACCTGTTGTATTTTTCAAAAGCATGTTCAATATCCTGATAGCTTACCGGTTTTAACAAATAATCGACACTGTTAACTTTAAAAGCATTGATTGCAAATTCGTTATATGCGGTAATAAAGATGATGGGGGTAAATACCTTAACCTTTTCAAAGATATCGAAGGATAATCCGTCGGTAAGCTGAATATCCAACAAAACCAGATCGGCCTGGCCGGGTTTCTCTACAAACCATTTTACCGAATCTTCAATGGTAGATAAAATTGCCAGGATTTCATATCCTGGATTGTACTGTAATACCAAACGCGATATTAATTCAGCCGTGTACCTTTCATCTTCAATAATCAAGATTTTCATCCGCTTCTATTTTGAATATTACTGTAACAGTTTATCTCATTATAATTTTTGGTAGTTTAACAATAAATTTTTCATCATCTTCAATAATTTCAACTTCTTTGCAATCGTGTAGCATATATCTGTTTTTTATATTTTCAAGACCAACTTTTGTGGTTGGTGAAAGCAGCTTCTTTTTTCGTAAGGTATTCGATACACAAATAAATTCCTTCTCTTCGTAAATATCAACGTACAAGGGTTCTTCTTGTTTAAAGGAATTGTGTTTTAACGCATTCTCAACCAACAATTGTAATGAAATTGGGTGTATGCCTGTCCGTTGCCTTGTCATTTCATCTAGTTTAATCGAGAATTTAATGGTTTCTTTATGCCTTATCTTCATCAGGAAAATATATGAATCAAGAAAATCCAGTTCCTGATATAAAAATACAAGGTTGCTTTTTTTACTCTCAAGAATATACCGGTATAACTTCGACAGGTTGTAGATATATTTTGAGGCCAGGTCGGGCTGGGTATGAACCATCGATGAAAGAACGCTTAAACTATTGAATAAAAAATGAGGGTCAACCTGGTTTTTTAATGCTTCGTAATTAGCCTGGATGTTTTCCTGTTTTAATTTCGAAGAAACAAACTCAGCCCTGTTTACCAATACCTTAAAGCGATTAAACCTGTCGCCTACAAATATTAAAAAAGATATAAGGAATAAAGGGTACACCATGTCGGGATGAGGGAAAGGTACGGTTTTCCATACATCATCCATCGCGAAAAGCCGGGTATCCCAAAATCGGAAAAGGATATCAAAGAGAATATTCGTTGATGCTAAATAGAGAATAATAAACGACGTTAGTATAAAAACCACATTAAGTGTTTTTCGTTTTCGTTTATAAAAACTTTCGAGAGAATTAAGGCATAGTGTAGCCCCCTCCCATACTAGCATCCAGTATAGAGTAAAAGCTGTAAAGAAAAAAAACCATCGAAGCGAAAGATCAAAAACCCCGTTGAACGAATGGTCAAATGCCTTCATAATGATCTGAAGGATAAAAATTGTAATAAAACGGAATAAATATTTTTTCCCTTTCTTCATCGGTCAACGATTCTTATTCATCATGTCTTTTAATTTACGCTCGCTTATAAAGGTAATAGATTGCCGTTACTTTTTCATGAATGAGATAATGAGAATATTATGTTATGACGATATCCCCAGAGACTTTTCCCATTCAATTTCACGTTGGGTTATCCTGTCGCCCAGGTAAAGCTGTAATTGAACAGGCATCACTTTCATCAAGACCCAGGTTATTTTATTTAACAATCCTGGAACGATTACTGCCTGTTTATTAAACAAGGCAGAAATCGCAATTTTGGACAGCCTGCTGGTTGGCAAAAGGCCCATCTTACCAACAACTCCCTGGAAGTCGATGTTTCGGGAAACCTCCGGATTTGTTTTCATTGGCCCGGGATGTAAAACACTTACGAATATATTTTTCCGTTTTAACTCATAATAGAGGCTCCGTGAAAAAAAGTAAACAAATACTTTCGAAGCCGGATATACAGTTTTCAACGGGATTGGGCAAAATGAAGCCATACTGGCAACATTTAGAATGTATGCGCCTGATTGCCGCGAAAGATTTGGAACCAAGAGTTTAAT
>JAFGEV010000199.1 GCA_016931385.1 Prolixibacteraceae bacterium | reverse complement strand
TTACTTCACCCTGTGCTGTTACGTGTTTTTCCTTCGGAAAATTTCATCTGTGCCTGTCCGTGTCCATCTGTGGATTTACAAAATCACCGTAAGGTAATTCTCATTCGTGCCCATCGGTGTAACGTGTCCGACAAATGGCGGATTCGTGAATACAAAACCACCGTAAGGTGGTTCATTCTAATTCGTGCATTCGAAAATGGGACAAAAAGTAGAAATAGCATTCTATGCTCCGGTTTTAGACCACCTTGATCAGTTATCCTATACTTTATATGAAAATGACTACTTCGGATTTATTGATTCAGCAATAGATTATATTGATCGAATGATTGATAATATTGTCAGTAATATTCTCGCCAGTTCTCATGTGGATTTATGATGAATTTATATTTTTATTTATCTTTACCTAAAAATCAGTCACAATGGATACAATTAAAATAAAAATTGACGGTAAACAGAATATGTCTTTTTTTATTAATCTCATTGAAAAATTCAAATTCATTAAAGAATATACTGTCATCTCAGATAAAAATCAAAAGATTGACAATGTTCATATACCTATTGAATGGGCTAAGGAAAAACCTTCTATTGATGACTTTGCCGGTATATGGCAAAATAATCCAATAACCATTGAAGAAATCCGCAAAAAAGGATGGAAAAGGAATTAATACTTTGTGATACCAATGTTTTAATATCCTGGTTCAAAGGAGAAGAAAGTACAATCTCAAAATTAAAAAAAGATTGGTCTGGAAAATTTACTTATTCCTTCAATCACAATTATGGAGCTTTATCAGGGAGTTCGTAACAAGTCTGAATTTACCAGACTTCAAAACAAACTAAAATCTTATAATATTATCCACTATAACGACAGAAGCTCAAAGATTGCTGTCGAATTAACTGAAAAATATCACCTAAGCCATGGATTACTAATTCCTGATGCAATAATAGCGGCAACGGCACTTACATATAACCTCAAACTTTTTACATATAATGTTAAAGACTTTCGGTTTATTCCCGGATTAACACTTTACTAGCTGAACCACACCACACGCTCCAACAACAATTTATTTACAAATCCTGCCCTGAATATCATGCATCATTTTTAAAGGTTTAAATAAAGGTTTCCTGGATTTATACAGGGAGAGTATAGTCAATCCATATTGCTGCTGCCTTCGAAATTTCAAAATTGTGCATCTTTATCCTGAGCATAAAGGGCAAAGCCCTTATGCGTATTAGCACAGTCCCGATTTTTTATCGGGTGCAACCCTGTGTTATAATATTCCGGCAAACAAAATCCTGAAAGGATGAAACATGGTTACGTAACAGGCCTACAGCCTTTATTACAATGCCGGGGCATCAAGCCACAGGGTTACGCGTTGCTTCACCCTGTGCTGTTACGTGTTTTTCCTTCGGAAAATCTCATCCGTGCCTATCCGTGTACATCTGTGGATCAAAATATCACCGCAAGGTGATGCATTCGGGCTCACTTTAAGATTGGGGGTAGTTTGAATTTATTGAGCAAATTTTTATAGTATAGAATGTTATTTAATTGCCCCTGATATTTGAATACCGATTGGCCTTAAAACTTTTGCAAGTCGGGTCGTGATTTAGGCCGTGCGTTGGTTTTTTAAGCGAAAGGAAAGGCTGTTTGAGTGAGCAGAGTGGTTCTCTTCTTATAAATGATATACCTACGCCTGCGAACGAGTTCCTTTCCGGGGGAGGGCATAAATTACGGGAACCCGTCAGCAAAAGTTTTTGTCCCGATGTACATCGGGATGATTTTTTTGCTTCGTTTTTGGATCAAGCCAAAAATGAAGGCCTGCCTGGCAAGGCAAGACAAAACAAAAAAGATCGGCAATTGGGAATAATGGTCCACCTTTTTTTGAACTGATCCAGCATTCGTGCCAATCTGTGCAACGTGTCCGACAAATGGCGGATTCGTGGCCATCAACCACCGCAAGGTGGTTCCTATATTTCATTCGTGCATTCGTGGCTTTATGCTTCATTCGTACCTTTTCCTGCAATTCGTACCCCGAAAATTACCGCACTTCACAATATTTTTATACTTTAGCTTTTGATTGTCACCGGAAACTGAAAAAAACTGGTGGAAGGTGGCTGTTAACAGAGGTGTCATACTGAACGTAGTGAAGTATCTCAGCGAATGCGGACGGATTTCTCTCCGCCAGCCGGCGGATCGAAATGACACAAAGAAACCCGGGAATACTGCTTGTTGCGGAATTGCGGTTGCCCCGGTAAAAAGAGAAAAATGAAACGAGCATGATTCTGTCAGTCTTTATTGGGGATGACTAACAAAGCGAGTTCCATGAGTCTCCATTGAAAATAAAAGTTTTAGACGAATGAAACTGTGCGGGAGCTTAAACTGGTGTAGGATCGGGTGGCTGGTTGTATTTTTCAACCTGATTGTCTTTCCATATCTTTCCTATTCTCAAAACCTGCCTCCGGTAATGGATAAGGGTATACCCAACCAACATGCCGAAGTAGGGGAAGTTTTTACATATACCATTCCCGCCAATGCTTTTAAGGACGATGACTACGATGACCTGACCATTACCATAACCGGAAGTATTCCCGGACTCACTATCAGCGATGAAACAATTTCAGGGACTCCCACCACTGCCAATACATATACATTAAACGTTACTGCCAGCGACGGCAGTTTATCAACATCCCGAACCTTTAAAATATATGTCCATCCTTCAGGCGCAACCTATGCCGCTTTTACAATGGACGTGCAGCAGGGCTGTAACTCCCTGATAGTTGACTACACAAATAAATCGAAAGGGGCCACCACCTATACCTGGGACCTGGGGAACAGCAACGTTTCTTCACTGGCCAACCCTGTAAATACCATTTACGGACAGCCCGGCACATATAGCGTTCGGCTTACAATTAATGGAGGTGAAGCCACTTTTACTGAAACCATATCGGTTTATCCCAAGCCACAACCTGCTATGGATAAAAACCTGCTGCCAGGCTGCGAACCCCACGAACTTACCTTTACCTCAACCGGGTCGCCGGTGAATGTGGCGCCATTCCTTTACAACAATGATTACCCCGTTGCCGGCATTTCAGGTGGCAGCGAAAAATATTACGAATGGTATCTAAACGGAAAAGAAGCTGCAATAACTCCATCTAATCCAACAAGTGTTTCGGATATTGAAGGTGGCAACTACAATATTACCCTTGTTGTAAGCGATGAAAACGGTTGCTCGGCCTCAAAAACAGAATTCAACCTGCTTGAAGTGTACGACAGGCCCGAGGCATCGTTCACTTACCTCAAAGACGACAACTGCGCACCGTCGCAAACTGATTTCATCAACACATCCGAAATTGAAGGGAGCGAAATCACCAGCTATGCCTGGTATGTTGAAGGCGAATTACTGGGAACAGATGAAGATTTCAGCTACGATTTCACTGATGATGGTTACGGTTCCTACGCAGTTTCACTCAGGGATACCTCGGAATGGGGCTGCATTTCAGAACTGTTCAGCGATACCATTAAATTCAATAACGACAACTCGGCCGATTTCACCATTTCGCCCGAAACAACCTGCCTGGGTGACACCACACGGTTTACATCATTAGTATCTGCCACAATTGAATGGTATGAATGGGACTTCAATAACGATGGAATTACCGATGCCACCGTAGCCAATCCTTCGTGGGTATTTGCAACGGCAGGGAACAAAACCATAACCCTCAGGGCAATATTCAACGATGGCTGCTCCGAAGTAATAACCCAAACGACTGGAGTTGAACAAATCAACGCCGATTTTTCATACAACATCACCCCCATCTGCCATGGCGGATTTGATGTTTTGTTCACCGATGATAGTGAATCGGCCATTGGAAATGCCATTGTTTCCTGGCTCTGGGAATGGGAACAGTCGGGCGCAAACTGGGTGCAGATTTCAACAGCCTCAACTTTTACCCGAAATTTCCTCGATGAAGGCAACCAAAACATACGGCTGACCGTGACAAGTGAAGACGGCTGCACGGCAATGATTGAAAAAAGCATTAACCTCGAACTGCCTTCGATAGATTTTAAAGTTTCGGGTGCAACACTTGGCTGCCTCCCCGCAGGCCCGACCAATTTTGCAGCCGATTGTGAGTTCCCGAACGATTCGCCCCAAACGTACACCTGGGACTTTGGCGACGGCTCACCTGCCGGCTCAGGGACAGCTGTAAGCCACAATTATACCGATGAAGGTAATTATTCTGTTGAACTAATCGTTGTTACAACAAAAGGTTGTACATATACCCGAACCCGTGCAAATGTTGTAAGCCTGGCCGATCAACCCTGGCTTACCCCTGTACTGGACCAATCCAATACCTGTTTTTCAACGGGCATTACTATCGATGTTGATTATTATTACCCGGGAACCGATTCACTGCGGTTTATCACACCGTATGAAACGATCTATGAAGACAGCCCCGGCAGTCCGGCCTATGAATTTGAATACACATTCAGGGATACCGGCCATTTCGACATTGGCGTGGTGGCCATTAACAACGGGTGTGCTTCGGATATTGCCTGGATTAACGATATTGAAATTACCGAACCCCGGGCATTGTTCTCCCCGTCGCAGAATACCTTTTGTGAAGATCCGCCCTATGACGTTTCTTTCGACAACAATACACAGTTCACTGACTCGGCCACAACTTTTGAATGGAACTTTGGTGACGGATCTCCGGTCAGTAACGAATTTGAACCTGACCATACCTATGGAGGAACTGGCGATTACATTGTGACACTCACAGTCGACAACCCGAACAATGGGTGTTCCCATACTTACAGGGATACCATAAACATATACTCCTTTGACGAAACGGCAACAGGCATGATTGAAGCCGATGTGGTTACAGGCTGTGCACCGCTCACGGTTAACTTTTCGCAAACACTTACCGACCACCTTTCAGACAACTACGTGGTATCGTTGTACGACTGGGATTTTGACGGCGACGGATCCATTGACTCTATAAAAGGAGCCAATCCTACTTATACCTATGATACCCCGGGAACGTACTCGGTGAGCCTGTATGTACGAAGCAACGACAACAGTTGTGATTATAATTTTACTGAAGCAGGCCTTATACAGGTAAGCGGGCCAATTGTAAACTTTTCGGTAACTCCTGCCATTGTTTGTATTAACAGCGAAGTGCAGTTTACCAATGAATCGACCAAAGGCCCTGATGACCCGGCCGATCCGGCACTTGATGTTTTTTCCTGGGATTTTGGCGACGGCGGAACAAGTACCGATGAACACCCATTCCACACCTATACCCGTGATACGATATTTGATGTAAGCCTTACCGTAACCGACCAGTTTGGGTGCAGCGCCACCCTCGTGAAAGATAGTTTCATCAACATCCTGCCCTTTACCCCTGCCTTTGAAATTGGGGACACCCTGGTTTGCAGCGGGTCAACCGTTACCTTTACCAATGTCTCGGAGGGGGAATACACACAGTTCCAGTGGGATTTCGATGGCAATGGCAGCACCGACCTGACTACATACAACCTTGACCCCGTAACACGAAATTATCCGACCGGGGGAATGTTCCATCCCGTCCTGACCCTGGTTTCGCCCAACGGCTGCACAAAACAGGACACGGCCGCTTTGCATGTAGTAAATGCCACTGCCCGGTTCTCGGCGCTTTCAACAAACATTGGCTGCGCACCGGCAAATGCTTTCTTCCAGCCTGTTGCCAATGAAAATGAGGTGATCAGTTATTTATGGGATTTTGGCGACGGCAGTACCTCAACCGAGCGCGCACCCCGTCACCGTTACTTTATGCCGGGTTACTACACCGTTTCACTTAGGGTTGTTTTCAGGGGGGGATGCGACGACTCCTATACCCTTGATGAAGACATTTATGTAAAAGGCGCTTATGGTGTACTGGCCTTCGACAATTTACTTGGCTGCGTCCCTAATGAAGTGGAATTTACCGTTTCGGATATGAGGGAGGTCGATTATATACGATGGGACTTCGGGAACGGTGACGGTCACAACGATACCATTCCACCGGGACCGCCCATCCCGGAATATTCAACAAGCTACACCTACTACGACCAGGGAGTAACCCTGCCGGGTGTAGTGCTCACAAGTCAGGAATGCGGTGATTATTCCTACGGAAACAATGAAGAAATTTACTCAAGCCTGGCTCCATCGGCCGGATTTAAAATCGACAACGATTCCATATGCCAGGGCGTGGAAATACAGTTTACCGATACCAGCACAAACAACGACCTGTTATACCCCAAAAGCCGGTGGAAATGGATTTTCGACCCGGATAGTGGCGATAGTGACACGTCCAATGTACGAGATCCAAGCTATGCCTATCCTGTTTACGGCCTATACAGGCCGATGATGATCGTATCGAACAGCATTGGTTGCAGCGACACGGCCACCTTCGACCATCAGGTAAAGATTTACAACCCGGCAAACATGCATGCGGTTTTTGATGTTGACGATGCACTTGTCTGCGCCGGACAGGAAGTTCAATTCACAGATCTCTCTTATTCAGATAACGGAGATGTGAATGGATGGGACTGGGATTTCATGGATGGGGAAAGCTCCGATAATCAATACCCAACCCATGCATTTAACGAGAATCAAAAGGGCAACACGCTTAACGTTACGCTTGTTGCCACCGACGATAAACTTTGTACTGCTACGACAACCCGCACAGTAGCAATCGACAATCTTCAGGCCGTCCCCGGTTACAGTCCGCAACCTGTATACCGGGGCGCCCCTGTTGATTTTAACGACAACAATTCAGTTACCAGTCCCGGAACAGCTATAAACAACTGGCAATGGACCTTTGGCGGAGGTAGCCCGGGCAGTTCCGATGAACCCGATCCTGATGACATTTTATATGAAAATATTTCAGCCAATAATGTCATAAGCCTTTGGGTTGAAAACGACAACGGCTGTTCTGATGATTCAACTTTTTACCTGGATGTACTGAATAACCCGCCCATTATTGAGGATTTCATGGTGCGAATGTGGCAAAATAGTACCTATACCTTTAGGCCCGATTCGTTCGAAGCACACTTTGACGAGCCCAATGATCCGGGGCAATTCATAGAAGCCATCAGGATAGAATCACTTCCGGCCAACGGGGTGTTAAGCTTTGCAGATAATCCTGTTAATACTGCCGGCATGGAAATTCCAACAGGACAGATCGGTTCATTACGGTTTACGCCAACCCCGGGATGGTTCGGCAATACTTCATTTGAATGGAATGCGTATGACGGAGCCGGCTGGGCAACATTTCCGGCCACCGTGAACATCGAGGTAATGGAAGAACCCGACCCGCCAACCCTGAGCGATGTTATTTTCGATGTTTCCGAAACGACTGAAGTTGCCATCACCTTTGACGATTTCAGCAACAACCTTTCCAATACAACCATACCCGAAGGTGAATACGACCTTGACACCCTCCAGGTGCTGAGCATCCTTTCGGGAGGGGTAAGGCTCGTATTTAACGGGATACCGGTTTCTTTGAATCAAAAATTTTCCCGAGGTCAGTTGCAAAGCGGCAATTTTGCTGTCATATTTACCAGCGGCTATACCTACCACGAAGGCACTGAAACGTTCCGGTGGAATGCTTACGATGGTTACAACTGGGGTGATTCACCGGCAGAGGTAATCGTAAACTATATAAACGAAGCGCCTGTTTTAACAGCAATCATAAGGGAAGGCCTGCCCGAAGATGAAATCCAAACCATTGATAAAACAGAAATCCTTAGCCACTATTCCGATGCAGATGCCCACGATAACGCAACAACATTCTACCTGAATATCCCACCAGGTACACCAGGTTTTTTCCGCATTAACAATGCAGTTATTACAGGCTCATACAGCATCCCATTTATTTCATTTAACGAAGTTAGATATTCTCCCCCGGCAGGTTTCAACGGAACCGTTGAAGTGGAATGGGGAGCCTCTGACGGGCAGGATGTATCGTTCGATACTATTCGTTTCGTTTATGTCAATACCCCTCCTGTTGCGCACGATTTATGGCTGAACGACGGAACCGAAGACAATACAATTTACTTTACAACTTCAGTAATCAATTTCAGAAACGCTTTTGAAGATGCTGACCCGAATGACGAACTGCAGCAAATCGAAATTACATCTCTTCCTGAACACGGTATCTTGAATTACAATGTAGCCCCTGTTGTTATTGGACAGATTGTAAATTACAGCCAGATATCCAGATTGAATTTTGTACCCGATACCGATTGGAACGGTACCGATCATTTCCTCTACAATGCTTCGGACGGCACTGATTGGGCATTGAACGACTCAACCGTATACTTCAGGATTTTGCCTGTGAATGATCCGCCGGTTGCTGTTAACGATACATTCTATATTGAAGAAGATAACATCCTGCAAAATGTTTCCGTAATTGATAACGATGAAGATGTTGATGACACAGAAGCAACACTTGCGGTCAGGATTGATCCCGGAAACGAAGGAACAGCCGATGAAAACGGATTAATCACCCTTTCACCAAACGGTATTCTAAGATATCAGCCTGATCCCGATGTCAATGGTGAAGTTTCATTTATATACACTTTATGTGACGATGACAGTGCATGTTCCGAGGCAACGGTCACCATCATAATCAACCCGGTAAACGACCCGCCTGTTGCTAACGACGACATACTGATTTACCCTGAAGATTCCGCTTCTATGACCATAAATTTTGGTGAACCTGAAGCTTTACTCTCTAACGATACGGATGTTGATGGTGATGAATTAAGGGTAAACGAGATAAACGGAAGCAGTTTTGAAATTGCCGATGGAAAGTATGGAATACTCGATTGGAACATTGACGGTTCGTACACTTACTATCCTTTCCCTGATTCAATCAACCATCTGGCTGCCGGGGAAACAATCATCGACACTTTTACCTATGTTATCCACGACAGGCCAGAGGAAGCCCTGACCGATATCGCCATGTTGTTTATCTACATTATTGGCGCAAATGACCTGCCTATAGCAAACAACGACACCCTAAGCATTTATGAAGATACCCGTGAAACTTTTGTGCCGGAAGAAGATGGATTATTGGCAAACGACAGTGATCCCGACCGGAATCTGATTATTGTGCAGATTGACGGGGTAACCATTGACACGATTCAGGGGAATTTCGGCAAGCTTGCATGGGACTCAACGGGAGCTTTTACCTACACTTCCAGTGAAGAAGCTGTTGATCCTTTCCCTGAAGGAGTAATTTACACGGATGTATTTGAATACCGGGTATCAGACAGGCAATCAGATGAAACAACAGGAGCTTACCTTTTCGTAAGAATTACCGGCCAAAACGACGCCCCCTTTGCCAATAACCACTACGATACAATTTATGAAAACCAGGGGCAACTGATCAGGGATATCCCTGAAAAGGGAATATTGGCAGAAGACTGGGACATTGACAGGGATAACATTGGCATCGATTTAATAAACGGCACAGCAAACAAACATATTGACGGCGAGTTTGGCCGTCTCGACTGGGGTTCTAACGGGATTTTTGTTTACACCCTGTTCCCCTTTGTCGACAGCCTGGCTGCCGGTGCGGCTGTTATTGATTCGTTCAGGTACGTGATCAGCGATGTCCACGATGCCACCGATACTGCCTGGCTTGTCATCAGCATTTTCGGTGAAAACGACCCACCAACAGCCCTGAACGACTCTGTATTTATTTCGGAAGATACCCTTAAAAAAGCGTTTAACAATCCGGAGGAATCATTGCTGTTCAACGACTCTGACAGGGACGGCGATGCATTCACTTTATACCAGGTTGAAGGGAGTCCGAATGACAGCACCCTTTCGGAATACTGTGCCCTGAAATGGGACAGCACCGGTGCGTTTACTTACTACCGCAACGCAGGCCTCGACACCCTGCCCCTTGGCCTGACCGTTACCGATTCAATCCTGTACACCATCATCGACGACCACGACTCGCTGGCTTCGGCATACTTATACATTTATATTGAAGGTGAAAACGATGCCCCCGTGGCTGTGCGTGACGACAACAGCCTTACTGAATCGGACGAAAACGTTTCTGGAACTGAGGTACAGAATAACCACCTGCTGGAAAATGACTGGGATATCGATATAAACGATACCATCATGATGGTTTCAGTAAACGGGGAAACCGGTTATGAAACTACAGGAAGATATGGCAGCCTTACCTGGAATGACCTGAGTGAATACACTTATGAACTGGTTTCCGAAGCCACCGATTCGCTGTACAATGGCGAAATCGTATGGGACTTCTTCCCCTACACCATTGAAGACCGTGTAGGCGCAACCGGCACCGACACCCTGTGGATAAAAATTACCGGAACCAACGATAAACCGGTTGCCATAAACGATACCATAGAAATTGAGGAAGACTACCGGCAAATCACGCTCACCCCTGGCATTGACGGATTGCTTGACAATGATGTTGATGTAGATGGTGATAACATAATCATACGCACTTTCCACAACCATTTGTCAACTGAAATTAAAACTCTATTTGGAAACCTTGAATGGGGAAGCGACGGCTCGTTTACCTATACCCTGAATGAAGAAAACGACACCCTGCGATCGGGTGAAGTTGTGAGCGAACAGTTCGATTACATCATCAGGGATTCGTTCAACAGCTTCGATACAGCAAAAGTTGTCATTATTATTACCGGCAACAACGACAATCCGGTTGCCGTAAACGACTCGGTAAGCATTGATGAAGATACCGAAAGCATAACCGGTTTGCCGGAATTCGGCAACGGGCTGCTTTCAAACGATACCGATATTGACGGAGATACCCTTTTTGTATCGGAAGCTGAAACCTTAACCATTTACGGTGAACTGGACTGGGATTCCCTGGGAACCTATATTTTCAACACTAACCGTGAAGAAACCGATAAACTGCGTTATGGGGAAGTCGTTTACGCGGTGTATCCCTACGTAGCCTCCGATATTTTTGGCGGGACCGATACGGCTGAGCTTGTAGTTGAGATCATCGGGGTGAATGACCCGCCCGTGGCCGTTGAAGACTTTTATTATACTGAAGATATGAAATCGGTAAGCCTCACCGCAGCCGATGAACATATTCTCTTTAACGACTACGATGTTGACGGTGATGTAAGGACGCTGATTAAAGTGGACGACAGGCCTGATAATGTAATTGTCGGTAAATACGGAACGCTTACCTGGAACGATGACGGTACGTTTAACTATGTACCCGACTCGGCACAGGCCGTGGCATTGCGCCCGGGTGAAACGGCAATCGATTCGTTCAGCTATATCATAGAAGACGAATGGCTTGCAAGCGATACTTCGCTGTTTTTAATCAACATCATCGGGATTAACAACGCTCCGCTGGCATGGAATGATACTTTAAGACTTGATCAGAACATGATCAGCAAAGCATTGTCGCCATCGCTGATCCCCAAAAGTGTGCACGATCCTGACAGGGACACGCTAAAGCTTATCCGGATGCAGGGTATTACAAATCCCGTTGTATCGGGAGCCAACGGTGAGCTTTTCTGGGACACAACCGGCCAGGCTATATATACACCAAACAGGCCTGAAATTTTCCGCCTTGGCCCCGACCAGTATATCACCGAAGCCTTTACCTATACGGTGGCCGATGGAGAAGGTCTGACTGCCGATGCCCAGTTAATTGTTGAGATCATGGGCCGGAACGATGCACTAACCGCGAATGATGACCAAGTAACGGTTGAAGAAGATAAGTACATTGCCTTTAACGTAGTTGAAAACGATGAAGATCCAGATTACGATGGCGAAGGTAATTTTGATTATTCATCGCTTACCATACTCACAGCGCCCAAGCACGGCAAAGCTTTTGTAAACAGTGTTACCGGTGTGATTTATTATTATCCCGAAAAAGATTTTACCGGAAGCGACAGCCTGAAATACAGGATAAGTGACATGGGCAGCCCGGTATACAGGGACAGCGCATGGATGCTGATAAATGTAATCCCGGTAAACGACCCACCTGTAGCTACACCTTTGGTTTTGCTAACCCCATGGGAAACCCCGGTTCAGTTCGAATTCATGCCACAGGTAAGCGATGTTGACAATACGATTAATTCTGGCACACTGGAATATCCGGCTGAATCGGAAAATGGCACAATAGCTCAATCGGGTACTGAGCTTGAATATACACCGGCAAATGGTTTTTCAGGAATCGATGAATTTACCTATTCCTTAAGCGATGGCGAATACCCGGCTTACGTTGTTGTAACGGTCATTGTTCGCGACACCCTCTCTGCCTTCCGTGCTCAGAACGATAACGTTTCGACACCTGAGGAAACTGAAATCAATATTGATATTTTGCTGAACGACACCATTGGCGGCGATTCGCCCGACCCACGAACCGTTGAAATAAAAGTACACCCCGTAAACGGCACGGCCATTTACGACTTCTACAAGCAAAGCATCATTTACGAACCGGCAGAAGGCTTTAACGGGACTGACTCGCTTGAATACATTGTTTCATCGGGGCTTGGCGCCTGGGATTATGCCTGGGTATTTATTAATGTAACTCCTGTTAAAGGTGAGATTATGGTTTTCGATGATCTGGCAAAAACTTTTTCCGGGCAGCCTGTTATCATCGATGTTCTGAAAAACGACTATGTTGACGATAACGATAACGGGATTAATCCCGCGACTCTCACAGTAACAAGCCAGCCCGAACATGGAGATGCAGTAACGGTAAACGGGAAGATTAAATACACACCTGAAAACGGCTTTACAGACACATATGAATTCCGTTACCAGGTTTGCAACCTTGATGCAGTTGAGCAAAGTTGCGATGAAGCAACAGTAACCGTAGTGGTAAAACCCCTGGGCAGCGAGTTTGTGGCAATGAACGATTATTATGAAACGAAGGAAGATTCGGCCTTTGTCCTGAACCCCCACCCAACAAACAATGATCATAATTCTGATCCTGATATTGAAACCGACATAACCACATTTGAGGTATTGGAAGATACCAGGTATGGAACAACCAGGATTGATTACAAGTTAGACGTGAAATATTACCCTGGAATAAATTATAACGGTCCCGACTGGGTTCGTTATACGATATCCGATACTGCAGAAAATTGGGATGTGGCCGAAATCAACATCTGGGTTGAGCCGGTAAACGACCCGCCCGTAGCCGCTGACGACAGCTACCTTGTTACTGAAAATACCTTCAGTAGGCTGTACGTTTTGAAAAACGATTTTGATGTGGATAGCGAACTCGACTGGCAAACACTTGATATTTCAGGCGAAGGTGCTCAGATTGGAGATGTTGAAATTGACCGGAACACCGGTACTTTACGCTATAAACCCTGGGTGAACGAAGGTGAAGAAAGTTTCAACTACACGATTTGTGATATTGAAGGGGCATGCGCTACGGCCACTGTAAACATTACGGTTGAACTCGATACGGCCATTTACGTGCAGCAAACCATGTATGAGGATACCCCCGACACCCTTGACATTGTGGCCGCCCTGGCCCGTTACAACTTCTTCTTCGACGTTGAAACCTTTGCCGAAGAACTTGCACCTGTGCTTGGCAGCTATGAGTTCATTGAAAACAACACCCTGCTGGTATTCACACCCGATCAGGATATAAACGGGCACGACCGTTACAGCCTCAACCTGTGCTCTGATGCCTGGCAGTGTGCTTCGCTGAATGTAGCCGTTACCATTATCCCGGTGAACGATGGCCCGGTTGCCGTGAACGATACCATAACATGGGTTGATGAAGCAAATCCACTCCAAATAAATTTCTCCGATATTCTGCAAAATGATTACGATGTCGACAATGACCCAATACTGCTTACAACCAATTCTGTAGAACAGGGGCAATCACTCAGTATAAGTTTCAATGGAATCGACAGCCTGATCATTGTTTCTGCCGACACCATCCTGTGGTGCGACAATTATTTCAGGTACGAAATAAAAGACCCGGACGGGCTATCCGACACGGGACGCGTATATATTATGCCCGTACTTAACGGCATTGAAGCCCTGGACGATACCGTTTCGCTTGATGAAAACTCGAAGCAGAACCTGCTGGATGTTCTGGCCAACGACCTGTTTAAAGACAACCAGCGTTGTACGATTGATTCGATTGTTGTGGTCACTCCGCCGGAACATGGTGAAGCTGCAGGAACATCTGACAATTACATAAACTATGTGCCCTATCCGCATTACTACGGGCCCGATTCACTGGAATATGAAATCATCGACATCTGGGGACAAACTGCCAATGCCTGGGCATACATCGATGTAATTCAGCGCAACATGCCGCCCGTGGCTAACGACGACGATACCCTTCTGGTTGAATTTGGCGGCATACTTGCCCTGCCGGTACTCGATAATGACTACGACCCCGATACCATTGACGATCCGAACGCATACATTGATATAGCCCGGACTCACCTGGTACCCGGTTCAGGGCCAGAATACGGTACAGTTGAATTCAATCCTGAAACAGGCGAATTCATCTACCACCACTATTTTGAAACCTGTTCCGATGATGAGTTCCAATACACCATTTTCGACAATGAAGGAGATTCGGCCACTGCCACTGTCAGAATCGACCTGCCAGATGAAGCAGCCCTGTACGCTGTTGCCGATACCGTGCGAACCTACCCGGGCATTCCGGTCGAATTCTATCCCCTTGCAAACGACTCGGGGTATTTCATGCCTTACATCGCCGATCACACCAATCCCGGGAACGGTTATGTTTCATTTTTTGAAGACAACACCATGGTAACCTATTACCCAAACACCGATTTCATGGGACGCGACAGCATGATTTATACACTTGTTTCCCCCTGCGGAAATACCGGAAATGCCTACATCATATTCCTTATTGAAGAGTTGAAGGTACCCGAGATTATCTCGCCCAACGGCGACGGGAAAAACGATGTGCTTATCATCGACGGCATTCATTACTTCCCGGGAAACATGCTCCAGATTTTTAACAGGTACGGGCACGTGGTTTATGAACAACGGGATTACAAAAACGACTGGGGTGGCTATTCGAACCGGGGAAGTTTGTTCGGCAATAAACCGCTGCCGGCCGGAACATATTACTATACATTAATTTATAACGAAGGAAAGAACCGCCAGGCAGGCTTTATATACCTGTTCTGGTAAGATGAACGAATGAAAGGGATCAGAAACATATTGATGAAAGGAGCCGGCCTGCTTGCAGTAGGATTGGCGCTTTTGTTCAGCTGCCCGGCAATGGCGCAGCAGGATCCCGTATATTCGCAATACATGAACAACCTGATGTCGGTTAACCCGGCCTACACCGGGCTAAGGGGCGTGGGTAACGTAACCGGGGTATTTCGCAACCAGTGGGTGAATCTGAAAGGGGCGCCATCCACATCATCGCTGACCATGAGCATGCCCATCGACAGTTTGCACATGGGCCTGGGCTTCGATTTTATGTACGATTACACCACCCCGTTTTCAACAACAGGGTTCTTTGCAAACTATTCCTACCGGATAAGGGCAAGCGAAAAGACGCAGATCAGTTTCGGGCTTAAAGCGGGCATCAATTATTTCCAGTGGAACCTTACCGATCTGTACCGCTATCATTACGATGATGAATACATCATACGTTACGGTGAGGATAACAAGGTATTTTTCAATGCCGGCGTAGGGGTATTCTGGTACTCCGACAATTTCTACCTGGGATTCTCCGTTCCACGGTTGCTCGAAAACAGGTACATCAACAAAGTTGATTCAACATACACTTTAAATGGAGAAACTGTTGAAGCACTCAGCAGCGAAAAACAGCACTACTTTTTGCATGGCGCATATATATTGCCACTATCTGAGAACATAGCATTTAAACCGGGGTTAACCACCATAATGACACCTGGTGCGCCAATTACAGCCGATTTCGATTTCTCGTTCCTGTTCTATGAAAAAGTTTGGTTTGGATTGATGTACCGTATCAGCGATGCTTTGGGCGCTTATGCACAGTTTCAGTATAAAAACATGAAGATTGGTTTCAGTTACGATTATTCCCACACCCGCCTCAGGGAATTCCAGGGAGGTACGTTTGAGATACTGCTGCGTTACGATTTCAAGGTTAAAGAAAATCAAACCTTCCCGTTCCCGGCTTTTTAACAGTTGGTTACATTCCACATTCTCCTGTTGGATATTGGTCATTGAATATTCAGTATTGGATATTTTTTCAACGCAAAACAGACGAATAAATAAAAAGCGTGTATAGTACTGTGATGCATAGAATCCAGGCTAAAATTAAGGTTGAGGTTGAGGTTGAGGTTGAGAAATCAAATAAATTTTGATTTTAAAAAAATTTCAAATAACTACTTGAAATCATTTTTTCATATATTTGTTACTGTATTTAATTGCGATTCAGAAAAGGGTTAAGGTGTTTTACCTCGTGGTATAACAAGGTAAATGTTTGAAATTTAATTGAACTAAACAATGAAACGCCTTAAACCGACACTCAGGCTAAAACTCAGGTTGCAAAAGCTAACACTTTTTGCACTTCTTCTTCTCTTCACTACAGTTTGTGCCAATGCCCAAAAACTCAGTCTGGGGATCAGTGATCAGTTAACGTATTTCACTACGCTGAACAATAGATTCAGGTATACAAATGATTATGAAACGTTAATGAACTTATATGGTTTGAATCTGAAGTATACCCAATCAGATTCAAGCATAGTAAACTACTCACTGGGAATATATACCGGATATGCCAAAACCATTTCAGTTCCCTTCGAGGTCAGTTTCAATTTAGGGAAACATAGCAAATGGTCAGCAGGTCTGGGTGTTCAGTATTTTACCCGGTATGCCTGGAATTTCTATCTTTTTGGCGATCAGGTAAACGACTTTCTTGCCGGTTGCAGCTTTAACCGTTTGTTTTTCGTTACCGACAAACTTGAATCGAAACTATCCGTTTCTTTCTATCATGGACTGATCATGTATTCATTTTATGATGAAAGAAGAAGCGAGAATTTTGATTACTACAATTGCCTGGTTAATTTAAATGTAATTCTGTACTTAAAACTTTAATGATACCAAAATGAAAAAATGGCTTATAATAACTCTTTTCTTTATCATTTCCCTGAACACCCGGGGGCAACAGTTTGAACTGGGTGTTGGTGACAGGTTACATTTTTTATCAAGTTATTACTATGATTACTTGTACCATTGGTTTGGATTGGCTTTTAATACTTATGGCATACAACTTAGCTATTCTAAAACCGATTCAAGCATTTTACAATATAAAATTGGATGTTATTATGGGCCGGAACATGCCCTTTCAGTACCTTTAGAGTTAAACTATAATGTGCCTGCTATCAAAGGATTTTCAGCAGGGCTTGGACTAAATTATGTACAAAGAAACTGTAATGGTTTGTTATCTAAGGCTTATCCTTTAGATGAATTATTTTTGGGGATAAACCTTAATCAAACTTATCATTTGTTTGGAAAGATGTCTGTAGTTTTATCTTTTTCGGTCTATGATGGAATTACAAAACAGGTTGGATATTACCCTATATTAAGTGGAGGGGAATACAAATCAGATTTTTTTTATTTATTATATAGCCTAAATTTATCAATTAACTATAAATTTTAAACCCTGTTACTATGAAAAAAAATATCCTTATTGTGTTCGTGATCGTGTTTTCAATTTTAAAGTGTTTTTCACAACAAGTACCTCTCCCTGATTGCAGTTATGATGAAGGCCCCTTTTATCTTGTTTTCCTGGATGATTTTAATTTTCTGGATGATACAAAATGGGAAATAAAATATGGCCATATACGAAATTATAACAAAGAAATTCAGATTTACCTGCCGGAAAATGTGGTTGTTGAAGACGGTAAATTAAAATTGTGGGCCAAAAAAGATTCTGTTTACGGTCCATGTTATTCTGGTGAAGATTATTGAATCCCACGTGGCACTGAAATTCTCATGAGTTATTCTTCCGGATCGATTGAATCAAACAGATCGTTTCTTTATGGGAAATTTGAAGCAAAAGCTACATATCATTATGGCGGGCAATTCTGGCCGGCTTTCTGGTTATATGGAAATGGAGGAGGAAATGCTCAGGTATGTGAAATTGATATGCTGGAAGTTTTTTCTGATGACGCCAGATATTCTGTTCATTATAAAGATAGGATTCCCGGAGAGTGGACGTTAAGGCCAGCTAATTACTTTCCTTTCTTTTATGAAACTTCCTATGTTTATACAATGATCTGGACACCATATAAAATTGAATTTTATTTAAACAATATTTTAGTAAATACCGTATATCATTACAATATAAACGGGAGCAATATTACAAATTGTTCAGGTAACTCTGCAACTGTTGCAAACGAGAATAATTGGCTTTACCCTGTCCCTACCAATATCATATTAAATTTTGCATTAAATAATGTTGATTGTCCGGGTTTTCCAGATCCATATCTCCCTAATTGTTTTGAAGTTGATTATGTAAAAGTATGGCAACGTGTTCCCGATTTTGAGATTAGCGGGGCTGAAACATTACCATTTGGGAATACTTCTTCAAAAATATTTTCTGTTCCTTTTATTGAAGGGGCAAGCTACTCCTGGAGCATACCTAATGGTTGGTCAGGAAATAGTTCAACAAACGAGATTACTGTACATCCAAACGGAGCAAACGGTGGCACAATAACCGCCACATTAACCTTTGTTGATGGGCAACAAATCAGCCGTTCAAAAGAAATAACGGTTACCAATGTACCTGAGTTGTCAGGCCCCTCACTGGTTTGTTATTCCGGGAGTTCTTTTCGGGTCAGCAACCTTCCATCGGGTTCAACTGTTTCGTGGAAGTCTAGTTCTAACCTTACCCGGGTAAGCTCTTCCTATGCCAATCCTTGCGTATTCAGAGCCAACAGTTCAGGCAGTGGCTGGGTGGAAGCTTCCGTTTCTGTATCGGGAGGAACGCCAATACCTTTGGGAAAGAAAACGGTTTGGGTGGGCAGCCCAAAGAAACCTTACAACATATACTTCTATCCTTATTCCCCTGTTTAAACCAGGAGGTAATTGCAACAGTTTATGCAGCAAATTCCAGTTTGTCCGGTGTGCATTATGAATGGAGGGGTACACACAATTACATTGACTATAACAGTTCAGGTTCTGAAGTCCATTTTCAAACAATTGACGGGCCGTTACCCTATGGCACATACATTTATGTAAAGGGGACAAATGTTTGCGGCGAATCCGCTGAATATTCAAAATATCTATGGGTAAAAGATTGCGGAAGCAACAATATACCTGCTGTTGTAAGGCCAAATCCAGCCAGTTCAGAGGTTGAGATAAGTATATTATCGAAAAGCGAAGAGAGCTCTATAACAAATGATGCAAATTTTTCAGTAAATGAATCAATCAATAATCAATCTAAAGAGAAACCGGAAAAAGACAGATACACTGTTTTAATTGTTGATTTGAACGGTAACCCTTTTTACCAGAAAGAAATAAAAATTGATAAAAGTATAAAGATCAATGTCAGTAGCTGGAAAGAAGGAATTTACTATGTCATTATAACGAGTGGGGAAAATATCGGTCAAACAGAATTTATAATTGAAAGATAGTATATCAATCTGAAAACATTCTGCGGATTAGATTATCTAGCTTTCACCATTTTCCTTCTCGTTCATATAACGGTATATGGTCGATTTGCCCACGCCAAGCCTGCGGGCAGCCTCACGTACGTTTTTATATTTATTGACAAAATAGAATATGATCTCTTCGTTGTATTCCTGAAGCGTTTTTTCCTGTGCCAGCAGGTTTTGTTTCACATTCAGCGGGTTGATGTTTAAATGAACGGGGTCAATGATATTCCCGTCGGCCAGTACGCAGGCAAGTTCCATCAGGGCCTTCAGTTCGCGGACATTTCCGGGATAAGAATAGGTTTTCAGTTTGTTTTGGGCTTCCTCCGATATTTTTTTCCGGGGCATTTTATTGTCGTCGCAAAATTCATTGACGAAGTGTTGTGCAAGCAACAGGCAATCATTCCCCCTTTCACGCAAAGGCGGCAAATCGATGGTCAGCCCCATAAGCCTGAAATATAAATCTTCGCGGAACAGCCCTTTCTGAATTTGTTCAGTAAGGTTACGATGGGTTGCAATAATAACACGCACATCGAACTTTATGGTTTTGTTACTCCCAAGGCGGGTAAGCTCTCTTTCCTGAAGCACACGTAAAAGTTTTGCCTGTGTTGCAAGGTTCATTTCGGCAATTTCGTCAAGGAAAAGTGTACCTCCTTCGGCAGTCTCAATTTTTCCGGCCTTGCTCCCGTCGGCGCCGGTAAAAGCCCCTTTTTCATAACCAAAAAGCTCGCTTTCGATAAGCGTATCGGGAATTGAGCTAATGTTAACCGGAACAAATGGTTTGTTGCTTCTTTTCGAATTGTAATGAATGCCTTTGGCAACCAATTCTTTTCCGGTGCCCGTTTCGCCAATCACCGATACATTAATATTGGTTTGCGCTGCCCTGGCCATCAATGAAAATACATTATCGATGGCCTTGCTGCTGCCCTTTATGAGGTTTTTAAAATCGTACTCTTTCTTAATGGCCTGGCGCAAAATGGCATTTTCGTCCGACAACTCAATTTTTTCGATGATCTTGTTGATTGCTATCAAAATTTTTTCACGTGTATCAACACCTTTAACAATGTAATCGTAAGCGCCGATCTTTAACAAATCGATTGCCGTATTTATATCGTTCTGACCCGAAACAATAACGACCTGGGTCAAAGGCGATATTTCCTTTATCTTTAAAAGAATGTCTTTCCCGTTTCCGTCAGGTAATGTATAATCAAGTGAAACAATGTCAGGCTTCTCGCTGAGGTGTTCCAGAAATTCGCGGGCAGTTGAAAATGAATGGACATCGTACGTCTCATCCATTGATATAAACTTATACAACACTTTTAAAAACATGTTGTTATCGTCAACAATAAAAATCTTGTACTTCTTCCTGGCCATCTCTGCTTGATTATAAATGTGTTCAGCAATTGTTAAAACAAGGTAAGCAGTTTTTTTGGAATTTCCATACAATGACGTCCCAATTCTGAGTAGATTGTCCCAAAATGAGACATATTAGAGTCATAAAAAATTACATAAACTACTAATTTATTGTGGATTAAAAAAATGGCACAAGCATTGTAATGTATCTGTCGAAACCAGATAAAGGTTAAAAAAAAGACAACGTTCATTTCAAGTTTGAAAATATTTAGCCTTCGGCTACAAAAGGGGATAGTGAATTTTCATATGTAGTGAAAAAGCTCTTTTCACTCATTAAATTAGGTTGAAGTTAGATTGTTTTTAGGTCAGAAAGTAGAGAAGAGTTAGTAAAGTTAATACGTAGCGAGAGATTCGAAGGGAAGTTTAACTTTACTACGTTTGGGGGGTAAAGTGCAGCCTTTTGGCTGCACTTTTTAAAAATTGGTTTTCTTTTTAAGATTAAGCAAGTTCTTTAATATTTTGTTGAATCTTTCCCTGATCATTTGTTTTTCATAGGTTTAGTTTGGTTTAGGTTAGGTTTTTTTTTATTGTTTGTTGATTGGTTGAGTTCGTTTTTTATTTCCATACATACGATCAGAGTATTTAAGGGGAAAGGTTCATAATAGGGAGACAGTTAAATAACTGTGTTTTTGTTTAGGTGCAGTAACTTAAACTGCACCTTTTTTTTTGGCTTTTAGGGATTTTATATAAAAACAATGAAAAGGGGAGCGGGTCTGAAAAGGCTCTTTCCTCTTGTAATTATTGATCAAATGAAAAAAGTGTTGCCAGCCTGTTACGGTAAATGCAACAAATGTTTCTTTTATTACATTAACGGTTGTGTTGCATTAAGTGGTGAAGATTGTTTTCTGGAAATAAACAGCAAACATGCTTCTCTTATTGCACATAACCACGAACGTTTCAATATTCATAAAGATTTTTCTGAGCTTTTGAAAAAAAGGTTTCCTGAGGTTGAAAGCCCGGTTGAATTTTGAATGAGCTGAGTTAACAGCCAGCCTCTTGTGCCTGAATATTTCGGGATCAAACAAAGGCTGGAATGATTTGAATAACTGAATTATTTATTTCGAAAAAGATGAATAAAACCTTTTTGATTCCTACGCTTGTCATCCCTACCCACGGCATTGACAATATAGAAATATACCCCGGGTGTAGCCATTCCCCCGCCATTAATTCTTCCATCCCATACCGAATGCTCATAGGTATAATCCTTCGAGCGTATATTGTCATATTTCCACGAATGTACAAGCCCGCCCCAGCGGTTGTATATCTTAATGGTCATACTTTTTAGCGACTGCGATTTCACAACAAATACATCGTTTACCCCATCGCCGTTAGGGGTGAAAAAATTAGGTGCCTGTACCAGCGAAGTATCTACTTTAATAAACTCACCGGCAGCCATGTACATGGTATCGTAACAGTTTCCTGTTGTGGGATTCACCTTAACAGTAACCAGTTTTATCCGATAATCGCCCGTTCGTTCATACTCATAAACCGGTGATTCATCGTACAAAATAAAATCAATACTATCTACAGGTTCATCATCGCCTTTTTCGGCTTTCTCTTCAATTTCTTTTTTGATAATGTTATCATCTTTATAAAAGAACCATATTGTCGAATCCCAGTTTATGGAACTGTTTGTAAAAGTAACTTCCAAAACAGCTTCACCTTCCATGGGATCGGGGTCTTCAAAAACGGCATCGGTTACTTTCGAATCGTACTGAACCGTTTGCTCGGCCATGCACCCAAATTCATCAGTAATCTCGAGCCTGAAATCTATCAGGTTGTCGCTTGGAATAGCAGGCGTTACATAAGGGTTCAGTTGTGAATACACCCAGTTGTTTTCCTGGTACCACCTGATTGAAACATAATCTTTCTTTTCAGGATTTCGTAACGTGATGCGTTCATTTGTGTTGGGGTCGTAATAATTCAGGTCTTTCATTTCATAATCGGCATAAATCTGGAAACCTTCGCAGGTTGAGAGGGTGTCGGGGATTTCGGTTTTGGTAATTCTAACCCAGCTGTTGATAACCCAGGCCTGTTCTTCAAAGACAGTGTTGCCGTCGTCAATCGTTACACGGTACAAACCATCGGAAAGCCTGCTTATGCTTGACTTAAGTGTATCTTCTGACAGACTGCCCGTGTATGGAACAAAACCAGCGCTTAGGGTATCGTAAACTTCCCATGTGAACGTTGAATTGTACCCTGAAACTGATAATGCCCTTAACGAACCGTTAGGATCGTCGTCGGGATATATGCAAAAAACATACACTGAATCGTTGTCGATTGTGCTGAAGTAATTAGTTGCTTTGGAATAATCGGCATTTGGCGCATCAATTGCCTGTCCCCTGCCATTCAGGTGAAAAAGCATACCCAAAAGAAATGCAGTTATAAAAAGAGAAAACTTCCAAAAGGCCATATTGTATTTTTTTCTATTCAAATAAACTAAACAAAACTCAAAAAATTGTACCAGCCTGAATGATATTATCCCTGAAAATTCACAGAATTTTCATTGGGACAACAAAAATGACAAGTTGTGTACAAATTTAAAATTTTATCGGTATTCGACAGCGTTTCATTCAACATCTGTTATTTTTGGATTCAAATTGTTATTTCAGGTTTTTACGTTCCCCGAAATAATGCTAAATTTTAACTTCTTTTTTAAAGATTATGGAATATCCTTATCTGAAGGAACTGAACAAGGCACAGCGCGAGGCTGTTGAAAATGTTAACGGCCCCAGTCTGGTAATTGCAGGGGCAGGCTCGGGAAAAACCCGTGTGCTCACTTACCGTATTGCCCATCTATTACGATTGGGTAATCCCCCTTCACGAATACTGGCGCTAACGTTTACCAACAAAGCTGCACGTGAAATGAAAGAACGTATTGCATCAATTGCTGGCAACGACATTGCCCGTCACTTGTGGATGGGAACTTTTCACTCAATTTTTGCACGTATACTCCGTTCCGAATCAGAGGCAATCGGCTACCCATCATCGTACACCATTTACGACACATCCGATTCGAAAAGCCTTGTCCGAAGCATCATTAAGGATATGCAGCTCGACAGCAAAACCTATAAACCGGGCGTAATACTGAACCGGATATCGGCTGCAAAGAACAACCTGGTAACGGCCAATGCCTACGCCGAAAACAGCCAGGCACGCGACTTTGACCGGTCAATAAGAATGCCCAAAATTGCTGAGGTTTATAAAGAATATTGCCGTAGGTGCAAAGTGTCGGGGGCTATGGATTTCGATGACCTGCTGATGAACACCAACCTTTTGTTTCATAACAACCCCACAATTTTAAACAAATACCAGGATAGGTTTTCCCATATACTCGTTGACGAGTACCAGGACACAAATTTCTCGCAATACCTGATCATTAAAAAACTTGCCGATAAACATAAAAACATCTGTGTGGTAGGCGACGATGCCCAAAGCATTTATTCATTCAGGGGAGCAAGGATTGAAAATATCCTCACCTTCCGTAACGATTATCCGGATTTCCAGACCTTCAAACTTGAACAAAATTACCGTTCGACACAAAACATTGTAAATGCCGCCAACAGTGTGATCAGAAAAAACAAACGGCAGCTGCACAAGGAAGTTTTCTCGGAAAACGAAACCGGCACAAAAATTAAAATACTTCAAGCCCTTACCGATAACGAAGAGGGGGTAGTTGTTGTAAATGAACTGAACCAACACCGCTTAAGCCTGCATGATCAGTTTTCCGATTATGCCATATTGTACCGTACCAATTCACAATCGAGGATTTTTGAAGAACAACTCCGTAAATTAAACCTACCCTACCGTATATATGGCGGGTTATCGTTTTACGAACGTAAAGAGATCAAAGACCTGTTGGCCTATCTGCGCCTTATTGTAAATTCGAACGACAATGAAGCCCTGAAAAGGATCATCAACTACCCTGCCAGGGGAATCGGGCAAACAACCCTTACAAAACTCGAACAAAAGGCTTATACCCATTATGTGGGCATTTGGGATGTAGCCTGCAACCCGGGCACTTATCCTACTGGCCTGAATAAAGGCACCCTGGGCAAAATTGACAGTTTTATACAACTAATCAACCAGTTTAAAAAACAACTGATCGATTCTTCGGCATACGAAATTGCTTTGTTAGCAGCACGCCAAACCGGAATAATTGAGGAATTGTATAAAGACAAAACCCCTGAAAACCTTAGCAAATACGAGAATGTGCAGGAGCTGCTCAATGCCATTCAGGATTTTTCGATAAGCGCACGTGAGGAAGGCCGGCCTGATAAACTTGAAAACTATCTGGAAGAAGTTGCCCTGATAACCGACCAGGATACCGATAAAAAAGAAGACCGCAACCGTGTTACCTTAATGACCGTCCATTCGGCCAAAGGGCTCGAATTTAAAAACGTTTTCGTGGTTGGGCTTGAAGAAAACCTTTTCCCGTCGAACTTTTCGGGAATGATAACCCCCGAAAGCCTCGAGGAAGAACGCAGGCTGTTTTATGTTGCCCTTACCCGCGCCATGAAAAACGTGTGGCTATCGTATGCCCGTCAGCGTTACAGCATGGGGCAGCTGAATTTTTGCGAACCCAGCCGTTTTATCGACGAACTGGATAATCAATATGTTGTTTCACCCCTTACCGACAGTATGCCTTCTTTTCTATTTCAGAAACCTGAAGAAAAACAGTTTTCTCAAAGAAGCCAGTTCAATAAACCGGGTATTTTTAACCAGGGAAGGCCTGTACAGAAAACAGCACCAGCACACACATCAAGGTTTACAAGCATAAAACAAGCCCAGGCCCGTCCGGCATTTGAGGCCGACAGCCCCGAAAAAATATCTGTCGGATCAATTGTTGAACATCAGCGTTTTGGAAAAGGAAAGGTAACCGGCATTGAAGGAGAAGCTTCAAACAAAAAAGCTACAGTACTCTTTGAAACAGCAGGAAGAAAACAACTTTTACTTAAGTTTGCTAAACTTAAAGTAGTCAATCAGTAAGCCTTGCTTCAATTTTTTTGACCAAATCAAGCAATTTTGTAACTTGATTGTTGTTCTAATGAATAGTTTGCTAAATTTGCAACATCTTCGTTAGTGATACAAAATGCTTACGACTATTTTAACAGGCTTAAAGCCTTCAAAATGATAACCACATTAGAAAATAAATAATCAGATGGATTACAATTCAAACAGAAAAAAAATGGTAATGCCTGAATATGGTAGAAACATCCAGAACATGGTCGATTACGTAGTTTCGATTGAGGATAGGGACGAAAGGAACAGGGGTGCAAGAAGCATTATTGATGTAATGGGAAATTTAAATCCTTTCCTGCGTGATGTGCCTGATTTTAAGCACAAGCTATGGGACCACCTGGCAATCATGTCCGATTTTAAACTCGATATCGATTATCCATACGATCCGCCCTCCCCTACCATATTAACAAGCAAACCCAATAAGATACCTTACAGCACAGGAAACATTAAATACAAGCATTACGGCAGGGTACTCGATATGATGATCAAGAAAACAGCTGATTACCCTGAAGGGCCTGAAAAGGAATCGCTTATTCAGATGATTGCCGACCACATGAAAAAATGCTACCTCACCTGGAACAAGGAATCGGTTGACGATGAAAAAGTCATGGGAGATTTTCACGAATTATCGAAGGGTAAAATTGATGTGCCGGAAGATTTTCAATTAAAGGACATGAAAGATCTTCTTTATAAACCTAAAAAGAAACAACACAGTGGTAAACGCACACAGGGGCATAAAAACGACTACCGTAAAAATTAACCATCCTTTCACTCTACCTGAATTATGGCCACATTTATCATTCAAGGAGGCAAATCACTTAAAGGCAACCTTTTCCCACAGGGCGCCAAAAACGAAGCGCTTCAGGTGATATGTGCAACACTTTTAACCGAAGAAAAAGTAACAATAAAAAACATACCTGAAATAAGGGACGTTCTGAAACTGATTGACATTGTTCAAGAACTGGGTGTTGAAGTAACCCGTGTTAAAAAAGGGGAATATGGGTTTTGTGCAAAAAACGTCGATCCGAACTTTCTGAAAACCGAAAGGTATGCAAAACTGGCCACCAGCCTCCGGGGGTCGGTGATGATACTTGGCCCAATGCTTGCCCGTTTTGGGACAGGCTTTCTGCCCCAGCCCGGGGGCGATAAAATTGGCCGCCGAAGGCTCGACACACACTTTATCGGGTTTCAAAAACTTGGAGCATCTTTCGTATTTAATGCTGCTGAAAAATGCTATGAAATTTCTGCCCGGAACTTACAGGGTACTTACATGCTCCTTGATGAAGCATCGGTTACCGGAACGGCAAACTTAATAATGGCAGCTGTTTATGCCAAAGGGACAACTACTCTTTACAATGCAGCCTGCGAACCATACGTACAACAACTTTGCAGAATGCTGGTATCGATGGGCGCATGCATTTCGGGAATTGGTTCAAACCTGCTTACCATCGAAGGCACAACAAATTTAAATGGCTGTACACACACCATTCTGCCCGACATGATTGAGGTTGGCAGTTTTATTGGCCTTGCAGCCATGACAAAATCAGAAATCACTATTAAAAACGCAGGTATCGAAAACCTGGGTATAATCCCTTCATCGTTCAACAGGTTAGGCATTAAAATGGAATACCGCAACGATGACATTTACCTTCCGGCACAGGAACACTACGAAATCGAGAGTTTCATCGATGGCTCGATCATGACCATTGCCGATGCTCCCTGGCCAGGGCTTACCCCCGACCTTTTGAGTGTTTTCCTGGTTGTAGCCACACAGGCAAAAGGCAGTGTGCTTATTCACCAGAAAATGTTTGAAAGCCGCCTTTTCTTTGTCGACAAACTGATTGACATGGGCGCTCAGATCATATTATGTGACCCACACAGGGCAACAGTCATAGGGCTCGATCACAACCACCCTCTTCGGCCAACAAATATGGTTTCACCCGACATCAGGGCAGGCGTTGCTTTGCTAATTGCAGCCCTCTCGGCCGAGGGCAAAAGCAAAATTCACAACATCGAACAAATCGACCGGGGGTATGAAAATATTGCTGAACGGTTAAACAGTATTGGTGCTAACATCGAACGGATTGAATAAAGGAGTTAGACTTTTCAAATCCAACACTTCGATTTTCAAAGTCGAAGTCACAAATTTTAACGAATACAAATGGCCTTTCCCAAACAAATTTTTCTAAAATTTTATCCGGTTAAAAAATAATCCTATTTTTAAAACCACAACGATAATAAATTATGAACAAAAGCCGCAAAAAGAAACCTTCGGAAAAAGAGATAAAAGCACAAAAGCGTAAAGAACTTTTTAAAGAGCTATTGCCCCTGATCAAAGCTTTTGGTTTATGGGTGATATTGGTAATTATTGTAGCCTGGGATTATACAAATCGTCAATGGTTTTCGATGCTGTTTGTCGATCTTACCACCTATCTTTCGTATGCCCTTGCGAAGGTAATGTTCATACCTGCAAAAATTATCGGGGATGGCACTGGCGTGGTTACAACATTGGTCGTTAACTACAAATCGATTACCATCAGCAATTACCCGATGATCATCGAGATTGAATGTTCGGCCTACCATGCATACCTTGCAATGATCGCCCTTGTAATTTTCTCAAAATGGTCCGTTAAACAAAAACTGGCTATTGGTGGAACCTTATTTGTTACACTTGCCATTATCAATTCACTGCGCATAGTCATGTTGGGTGTAATTGGGCGAAAATACCCTGAGGTTTTCAACATCATGCACGATTATATCTGGAACATTCTCCTGGTAATAATAATTTGGGGATTATGGGAACTTGCAAACAGGTTCATGATGCGGAAGAAACTTGTAAAAACCGAAGAAACACCAAAAAATGAATAAAATGAACAGGATCGTAAGGAATATCATTTTCATCGTGGCCAGCATTCTGTTTTATTTTGTATGGGCAAATGGCGGTGAAACCGTATATGGAAAATTTGTAGCCGGTGGTGTCGAAAAAATTACCTCAAGGTTTTCATCTATCGAAACAACAGAAATTGAACATTTCGAGAAAGAAGAAAAAACAATGATGTATTGCTATTATCCCGACCGCCGCACAAAAATTACCATTGAATACTGCCTACCGGTTGTACTGCTTCTGGCATGGCAGTTGTCCCTTTTTTTTGATAAAAGGTTAAACTGGAAAATTGCCTTACGTTTCCTGGGAATAAACTGGGGAATCGTATACTTTCTGCAAATCATCTTTCCCCTTCTCATGTTCAATATCAGCCAGTCGAAAGCCAAATCGATGGGGCTCTTCATCGGTTTGCAGGTTTTCGGCTTTATCGTGTTTTTCCTGATCATAAAAGATTCTTTGATCATAAAATACAAATATTCTGAAACCAAATAAGGCCAGTAATTGTTTATTATTTTTAAAATTCGGATTATGATGAAAAATATTTTTTTGTTGTTGATTATTACAGGCATATTGGCTATTCCTTATACACTAACAGCCAAAGGCCTTGAAAGTCAATCAGAAATTGGTTTAAATGTTGGCAATAAAGCGCCAAATATTATTGAACAAGGGGTTGATGGTACAACAATCGACCTTTCACAACTTACGGGCAAGCTGGTATTGATCGATTTTTGGGCATCGTGGTGCGGGCCATGCCGCAGGGAAAATCCAACAATTGTTGCAGCCTATCAAAAATTTAAAAATAAAGAATTTAAAAACGGCAAGGGATTTACCGTATTCAGTGTGTCACTTGACAAGAACAAAGAAAACTGGATTGCAGGTATCGAATATGATAAACTTGAATGGCCATATCACGTGAGTGACCTGAATTTTTGGAGTTCCAAATATGCCATGGTGTACCGTGTAAACAGTATTCCTTCAAACTTTCTTATCGATGGCAATGGGATAATCATTGCAAAAAACCTTAGCGGGCCTTTACTCGAGCAGGTTTTGGAACAACTTTTAAAATAACTTCAACAATTCAAAAGTTCAATTTATGATTACCCAAATTTTTCTCTTGTAGTTTGCAGATTAAAAGGGAAGGTACAGAACGCGATTGAATGCTGCCGAAAGCTAATGCATTCTAATGTTTCATTCGGTTTTCATTTGCTATCATAAATAAAGAAATGCCATTTTCTGTTTCACTTTAATTTCTTCGTGCCATTATGTCGGTAAAAACGTTTTGGCAGAAAATTTGTATTTTCGTGCCTTCGAAAAACAAAGAACAATGGTTAAAAAGGATTCAAAGAATATGGAAGACGAAAAAGTAATTCTGGAAAACGAAGCCAAGGCCTCTGAAAAAAACAATAAAGAAACCGGCGGGAAACATGAAGAGGCTGAAAAAGTAAAAAACAAGCAAACAGAATCGAAAAAAGAAGAAAAGAAAAAGCCAACGCGCTCGTTAAAAAAGGACAATTCTTCTGAAAAAATAAATGAGCTTGAACAAAAGCTGGCTGAAAAAAACGACCAGTTGTTGCGCTTACATGCCGAATTTGACAACTACCGCAAACGTACCCTCAAAGAGAAGATGGAACTGACAAAGTCGGCAGGTGAAGGCTTACTTATAAACATATTACCTGTTATTGATGATTTTGAACGGGCGCTCCAGTCGATATCTTCAGCAAGCGATATTGGCGGCCTGAAAGAGGGAGTTGAACTAATACACAAGAGGTTCAGCGATTTTTTAGCTAACAATGGCGTAAAAGAAATTGAAGCCAGGGAGCAGGAATTTGACACCGACCTGCACGAGGCCATAACAAAAATCCCAGCACCTGCAGAAGAGTTGAAGGGAAAGGTTGTTGACGTGATACAAAAAGGCTACAAACTGAACGACAAAGTTATACGCTTTGCCAAAGTAGTTATTGGTGAATAATGATACCTGAATGGAATGAGTAAACGAGACTATTACGAAATACTGGAAGTTTCCAAAAATGCTTCGGCCGAAGAAATTAAAAAAGCCTACCGGAAGAAAGCAATTCAGTTTCATCCTGATAAAAATCCGGGTGACAAAGCGGCTGAAGAAAAATTCAAAGAAGCAGCCGAAGCCTATGAAGTTTTAAGCAACCAGGAAAAAAGACAACGTTACGACCAGTTTGGCCATGCCGGGCTGGGAGGCGCTTCAGGTTTCAGTGGCCAAAACATGAACATGGACGATATATTCTCTATGTTTGGAGATATTTTTGGCGGGCATTTTGGAGGTTTTGGAGGTTTTGGAGGAGGTTCGAGAGGGCGGCAACGCGTCAACCGTGGCCAGAACTTAAGGGTAAAGGTAAAACTTAACCTCAAAGAAATTGCCAACGGGGCCGAGAAGAAAATAAAAGTTAAAAAATATGTCTCATGTTCGGCCTGCCAAGGGTCAGGCGCAAAAGATGGCTCCTATTCAACTTGTTCAACCTGCCACGGAAGCGGGCAGGTAACAAGGGTTTCGAATACTTTCCTCGGGCAAATGCAAACCACATCGGCCTGCCCCAGTTGTGGAGGCGAAGGTAAAACCATAGCCAATAAATGCCCGGTATGCTACGGCGAAGGTATTGTGCAGGGCGAAGAGGTAATAAGCCTGAAAATACCGGCAGGTGTTGCCGAGGGCATGCAACTCTCGATGAGCGGCAAAGGGAATGCTGCACGCAGGGGAGGTATCAATGGCGACCTGATCGTGCTTATTGAAGAAGAAGAACACCAGGAACTGATCCGCGATGAAAACGACCTTATTTATAACCTTTTCTTAAATATCCCCGACCTTGCCCTGGGAACAACAGCAGAAATCCCCACGGTTGACGGAAAAGTAAAAGTAAAGATTGATTCCGGCACGCAGCCCGAAAAAATATTACGATTAAGAGGTAAAGGCCTTCCTGATGTAAACGGGTATGGAAAAGGAGATATTCTTGTAAGGGTACATGCATGGGTGCCAAGCCGTTTAACACCTGATGAGAAGCGGCTGCTTGAAAAACTGGCACAGTCGCCCAATTTCCAGGGATCGCCTCAAACCGGCCCAAATAAGAAAGATTTCTTCGAGAAGATGAAAGGGATGTTTGACTAATATCAAAAAACATAAAAAAAGGGAGGTGTTTGCCTCCCTTTTTGTTTTTATGCGTGATGAAAAATTCTTTTCCTTTGAGTAAAAAGAATCGTTGCTGCAATCATTACAAACAGGATAATAATCCAGTAATAAGGAATAGGTACAACATTAGGTGTAGTCGCATTCACAACATTTTCGAAAATTGCTTGGCGCTGTGCCGATGGTGGTGCATCGGACAAATACCCAAGCATGATTGTTTGCCCGCCATTTCCACGGATAATAGCTGCATCGCTGTTTTCGAAAGTAGCCAGTACTTCACCGCTGCCTATTGCAGATAAACCAACAGAGAAAATTCCCCACGTTCCAGCATTTGAAACCGTAAAGGGATTTGAAATACCGCTTGCCAAACCAGGATCGGAAATTGTTACTGTTGTCATGTTGGTATTTACAGTAATATTTGCTTCAAATAAATTTGCGAACGATTGATCACTTGTAGTCCAGGTTGCATAAATCATGGCACCACCGCCAGAAATATAATTTGAAACTGCTGACAGGCTTATCCCTTGACCAGAACTAGACCAGTCTTGAGAAAAAAGAACCACCATATTATACAGGCCTGACTGTATCTTCGTATTAAAATCACCAGCACCTGTTGCTACAGTAACAACATAACCAAGGTTTGTTAACCCTGATACAACACCATCAGCCTCGAAAGCCATATCAACCCAAACCAAAGCAGAGCCGCCACTGGCTGAAAGTGGGGCAATTTCGTCGCCAAACAGCGAACTGTAATAATTTGATCCACCCGATGAGTTTTGTGAAAACGCAAAACCTACGGCAAAAAACATGATCAGAAGAAAAGAAGCAATTTTTTTCATTGTATATTTTTTTATAGTTTATTGAATTCGTTCTATAAATTTTAAAAAACAAAAATACATTTTTTTTATATCTCCTTTGAAGTAATTTTATAACCCAACGAAAGTTGTAATTGTATGGGCAATATCCGCATCACAATCCAGTTGAATTTGTTCATAAGGCCGGGAACAATAAAACGGTTATGTTTGTGCAAATTCTTAATCGTGATCGC
>JAFGEV010000198.1 GCA_016931385.1 Prolixibacteraceae bacterium | reverse complement strand
GTTACCATCGGTTAAATTGTATAGGTACTCATAAAAAATGGTCCACATGTGGTCTTCAAAGAAATCGCCTGTAAGCATATTCTGTCCTTCATATATGCTCTGTACATGCCCCTTTGTTACACACCAGTCAATCAGGTATTCATAAAGCATCACATCGGGGAAACGATCGGGCGAGGTAACATCTAGCAACTGAATGTCTTTATATTTTTCCTTTCCTCCCCAACCGGTTAAGATTGCTGATAGCGTATATAGTGACAGGGTATCAATTGCTTCATTATTGTTTTCGGGAAAGTATCCTAAAATATCAACAAGGATTTCATTCCAACCATATACAATAAACGATCTTGAATCATTAGTCGACTGCGCCAATTCATCGGTAGGTATTAACCGTTCGAGCGACTTCTTGATTGAAAATAGATCTTCCTGCGACATTAACAATACATCCTGATAAACCGGATTTTTCAAATCCGATTCATTTCTTTTTGTATATCCGGTTGTATAAAGTTGTCCGCTTTTCTGAAAAACAATGTTTAGCTTATCAGAAGAAATATTGTTTTCCTTAAGGTTTTTGATGAAATTGTCAATTTGCTTTACATTTGTCCCGTTCAGTTTTCCGTTCAGGTACATCGATATACTCTCGAGTTGCTTGTTAACCTTATCATCAATTATACTTAATTCGTTGGTGATGTCGCGGGTTAAAACCGAACTGTGTAAGCTGCCCCCGTCGGGAGCCAGTTTAAAATAACCAGGTATTCCCAGGTTATCATCAATCTCGATAATGCTTTTTCCCTGCCTGCTTATAACCGAACTTGCTGTTAAATTCTGGTTATTAGGTGTACGCTTTATTGCTATATCGGCCATCAGTTTTTCAACCTGTGTTCTGAAAGCATCGTAAGCAGGTTTAACATCGGAAGCAACCTGGTGGTGTACCTGAACTGCAAACAGGTTCATGTTCTTGCGGGCCATAAGGTCGACAAGTTCCTGGTGACTAACATTTGTAAAATCATCTTCGGTTTTTCCGTTACAATCGTTAAAGGTGGTTCGGTTATGATTGCCGGCATCGCCAATTAATATTACAAAGTTCGATTCCCCAACAGGGGGGTCAAAGCGTTCAACTGCTTTCTTTATTGCATAAAAAACGCACTCTTCGGGGTCGGGATTGCAGCGGTTAAATGTTGGAGACATATACCGCTTCAGATATGTGTTTATCTGGTTATAATTCGAAGTTAATTCTCTTGTATATTGAATAACATTCGAATTACCTTCATGGGCATCCCTGTATAACACCAGGCCAAAACGAAAATTATTCTGACCTTTGATTAATGACCTCATGGTACCTGTTATTGCATTCTGAATAGCTGCCGAATAAGGTACCATGCTGCTGGTTGCGTCAATTACAAAAATCACATTGACATTGCGCAATGAGCATGACATAGAATCAATTACATGCTTAATAAGTGCAAATTCGTAACTCGAAAGTGTTTTTCCGTTTTGGGACTGAAGTTCGCCAATTACCCCAACTTTCGAAATGCCATTGTATACATCAAGTACAGGGAATCGGTCAGCTTCGCCAATCATCCTTACGCCCGATTGAAGGTTATCTTCAAAAACAGGCGTTCCGCTCAAATTTTTCGATGAAAATATTCGGGCTTTTTTACCAGTGCTTTTCCGCTCCTGAACAGCTTTTGAATCCCAGTTCACTTCGTATGCCAAACGGTGGTTCCAGGCTGTAGTTTGCGTTTTCAGCACCCAACCTTTAATCCGGGGCAAGTCGCGCTGGATATCCCTAATTTCAGGAACATCGCCAAGCAAATAAGCTTTGTCGGTTTCTTTATATACATAATTGATCTGGTAAACCAATGCCGAGTTGATTGAATCGCTGGAGTAACATCTTGGGTTTGAATAAAAACCAGGAGCCCTTAGGTCTTTTTGTCCAGAGGATATGATATTGAGAACCATCGCCTTCTTGTTGAAGATGCCTCCTTTAAACCCCGGAAGGTTTACATCGCGCGTTTTAAGGCATGTACTCCAAAGTAGCATGTTGTCTTTTTTTACCCAGGCTGAATTTGATTTGGCACTTTCAAGCAGGTTTCCCCTCGAATCGGCATCAGATATCTCAATAATCCTAATCGAAGATTCAGATTCATCGATAACATACATTGGGTGCATGAAATCCAATTTCTTTCCATTGGGGCTATTGCACGACTTGTCGGAATATAACGCGTTATCTGGCCTGTCGGAATATGCTATCCATAATTCCCCCCCTTTATCCCTGCCAGGGAACGATTCCGATGCCTTATCCATTGGCATCATATACTTGCCAGGAGTTTCCATTACACTATTCTGCCCGTAAACAACCACACTACAAAACAGCGAAAGTATTGCCAGGAATAATATCTTTTTGCTCATCTCGTAATTATTAAAATGCTCAAAGCCATTCATTGATAACGTTCTGGTTTATCATGCTAAATTTCATTGTTGAAATAAAGTCAAAACCCGCGTTCAAAATGCTTATTAAATTCTTAATCAAACCTATCATACAACAATTTTCAAATATAGCTTTGAAAATAGCTTAATCAAAATCTTTTGGCAAATTATGCCAACAAACCTACCAAATATTTGTAAGTGATTCAGTAGCCTGTATAAAGATTTTACAAAATTCGAACCAATTTTATTCAGTTTATTTTTACCAAATTAAAAAAAACTACCCAAAAGTATATTATAGTATATCAAATAGTTTTTTAATCAATATTTTTCAGAGAAGAAAAAAACACCGGAAACCCTTTATTAGAAAAGGAAAGATGAGGAGGAAATGTTTCAGGGCAAAGCACTTTTTTAACAAATTCGTTTCCTGTTCAATCAGAAAAATATTTATTGAATAAAAGTAGCGATGTTAAAAACTTTGCATTTTGTGTAAACGGCAATATTCACCGTTCTTTTTTAAAAGTTCATCGTGTGTCCCTTGTTCTACAACTTCACCTTTTTTAAACACGCAGATAAGGTCGGCATTTTTAATTGTAGATAGCCTATGGGCAATAATGATTGAAGTCCGGTTTTTCATCAGGTTCACAAGGGCATCCTGTACCAGTTTTTCCGATTCGGTGTCGAGCGACGATGTGGCTTCGTCGAGAATCATTATGGGAGGGTTTTTCATTACTGCACGGGCAATCGAGATCCGCTGCCTTTGTCCCCCCGACAATTTGCAGCCATGATCGCCAATGATTGTTTCATAGCCGTTTTCACTCTCGATAATAAATTCGTGGGCATGGGCAATGCAGGCAGCTTCAACAATTTGTTCTTTTTCGGCATGGTCGGTGCCAAATGCAATGTTGTTTTCAAAAGTATCGTTGAATAAAACAGGATCCTGGCTTACGTATCCCATTAACCCACGTAAATCACTTAGCTTGATTTCTTTGATATTAATCCCGTCGATGAATATTTCTCCATGTTTCAGGTCCCAGAACCTTGGTATCAATTTCACAAAAGTTGTTTTGCCCGATCCCGATTTACCAACAAGTGCAACCGTTTTTCCTTTGGGTATTTTAAGGTTAATGTTTTTCAATATCTTGTCATCGCGGTATCCGAAGGTGACGTTCCTGAATTCAATATCGTGGTCAAAGGTATGTTTGCTGATTGGATGATCAGAATCGCAAATCGGGTTGTCAGTGTTCAGTACCGAGTCTATCCTGTCGAGCGAAGCCAATCCTTTCTGGACACTGTAGAATGCTGTTGAGAAAGCTTTTGCAGGATTTATTATGCTATAAAAAAACACGAGGTATGTCATGAAATCCTCCGGGGGCATTCCACCATCATTTTTCAATATTAGGCTTCCTCCGTACCAAAGCACAACAATAATTATAAATGTGCCAAGAAATTCACTTACCGGGTGGGCTAAAAAACTTCTCCACATCAGCCGGTTCATTATTTTGTAGTACTGCTGGGTTTCACTTTTGAAACGATTTTCCATTCGCTTCTCTGCATTAAACGCTTTAACAATTGACAGGCCAGATAAGGTTTCATCAATTGTGCTGAGCAACTCGCCCATTTTATCCTGGCCTTTTCTCGATTTTCCTTTCAGCGTTCGGCCAATACGCCCAGTGAAAAGTGTAGCCACGGGTAACATAACCAGCACGAAAAGTGTGAGCGACCAACTCATGTAAACCATCACTATCAATGAAATAAAAATCAAAATAGGGTTTTTGAAAAGCATTTCGAGCGAATTCATGATCGATGTTTCAACTTCGGAAACGTCGCCGGTAACACGTGCCATTATATCGCCTTTACGTTCTTCTGAAAAGTAACCGAGGGGCAATACAAGCAGCTTCCGGTAAATTGATAAGCGCAGGTCTCTGACAACACCGTTCCGTAAGGGGACCATACAAAAACTGGCCAGGTATGTGAAGCCTACCTTCAAAAACACCATCACGATTATGAAAATTCCAATCAGGTACAAAGCCTTCAGTTGGCCCGAATCTTCAATAATGGTGCTCATGAAATAGAACAGATTATGTTTTATATCTTCAAAATTCAGCGTGAAAGGTACAGGCTCGGTAACCATCTCCTGTGTTCCAAACAAGATGCCTAGCAGCGGACTGAGGGCCAAAAAGGAGAAAGCTCCAAATAATGCGCCAAGTATATTGAAAAAAACGTTAAGAATTGCCCAGGTTTTATAAGGTGGCACAAATCGTTTGAGCAAGGTTAAGAGTCCTTTCATCAGCAATGGTTATGTGGTCTGTAAAAAATAACTGAAAACAGATGGAAATATTGTAATAATGAATTCTTTTTATTTGATGTTTTTTTGCAGTATTTAAATACCTGTATAATTCTGGGGCGTAATTGATTTTAGCTTTGTTTTCAGTTCCCTGTCCATATCAAGTGAATCGATAAATTCGTGAATTGTTTGTTTGTCAATTTTCGAGTTGGTTCGTGTCAGCTCCAGCAAGGCTTCATAAGGGTTCGGATAATTTTCCCTTCGTAAAACTGTTTGGATGGCTTCGGCTACCACACTCCAGTTCCGTTCAAGGTCGTTATCGATGGCCTCGGTGTTTAAAAGCAGCTTGCCCAGCCCTTTCAGTGCCGACTGTATGGCAATAATTGAATGTGCTATTGGTGTGCCAATATTGCGGAGTACTGTAGAGTCGGTAAGGTCACGCTGCAGCCTCGACACAGGCAACTTGGCCGACAAATGCTCAAATAAAGCATTGGCCAGCCCGATATTTCCTTCCGAGTTTTCGAAGTCGATCGGGTTAACCTTATGTGGCATGGCCGACGAGCCAATTTCACCTTTTTTAATCCTCTGCTTGAAATAATCCATCGAAATGTATGTCCACATATCGCGGTCGAGGTCAAGCAAAATGGTGTTGATCCGTTTCAGGTTGTCGAAAATGGCTCCGTAATTGTCGTAATGCGCAATTTGAGTGGTATATTGAGAACGCTCGAGCTGAAGAGCCTCAGAACAAAAATCGTTGGCAAACTTTGCCCAGTCAATATCGGGGAATGCAATATGGTGCGCGTTAAAATTTCCGGTAGCTCCGCCAAATTTGGCATAGCAAGGTATCTCTTTTAATAATTCGAGTTGTACATTTATTCTTTCGATAAATACCCTTATTTCTTTTCCCAACCTTGTGGGCGAAGCAGGCTGGCCGTGGGTGCGGGCAAGCATGGGTATATCGTCCCAGCTATCGGCAAGTTCTTCAAGCTTGTTTACAAGGTTTTCGATTTGCGGGAAATAAACCTCTTTCAACGCATCCCTTAAAGAGCAAGGCACTGCGGTGTTGTTAATGTCCTGCGATGTTAATCCAAAATGGATATATTCTTTGTAAGCCGCCAGCCCCAGTTCTTCGAACTTCTCCTTCAGGAAATACTCAACAGCTTTAACATCATGGTTGGTCGTTTGCTCAATTTCCTTTACGCGGGCAGCATCTTCAACCGTGAACCTCTCAAAAATTGATTTTAAATTCCCGGTTTTCGATTTGTCAAAACTTTTTAGTAGCGCTATTGGCTGGTTGCATAATGCCAAAAAATATTCTACTTCGACCATTACCCTGTATTTAATAAGGGCATATTCCGAAAAATACTCTTCGAGAACAGTAACTTTGTTCCGATAACGTCCATCGATAGGCGTTATTGCCGTTAACTCGTTCAAATTCATAAAACTGTTTAAATTTAGGAACTACAAATATAACAGATTTTTATGTTTCGTTCCGAACTTTTTGGCGACACAAGGTTAAATGATTAAAAACATATAGCTTTTATCATTTTGAAAAATTGTAATTTTAACGCAACAATTAATTGAAAACATAATAAATGAAACGACTCACACTAATTTCTATATTTTTTCTGATCGTTGGTTTTTCCTATGCACAGGATTCTACCAAACTGGTCATAAAGTTTAACATCAGGGAACAAATTGCACCAGCCGTGTGGCAACAGACAAAGAAAGTCTTCACGATGGCCGACAGCCTTGATGCCGATCTGATACTGATTCACATGAACACATATGGCGGAACTGTTGTTGATGCCGATTCGATACGTACCAAAATCATTAACAGCGATGTGCCTGTCTGGGTGTTTATCGACAATAACGCTGCTTCGGCCGGGGCACTGATTTCAGTGGCCTGCGATAGTATTTACATGCGGCCCGGAGCTAATATTGGCGCGGCAACAGTTGTTAACCAAAGTGGTGAAAAAGCGCCCGACAAATACCAGTCGTATTTTCGTTCCATTATGCGGGCAACCGCACAAAGCCATGGCGCCGACACTATTTACACTCAAACCGACACCATCATTAAATGGTTCAGGGACCCGGCCATAGCCGAAGCCATGGTTGACGAGGATGTGTATATCAAAGGCATTATCGATACCGGAAAGATTTTAACATTCACTGCAATTGAAGCAATGGAGCATGGCTTTTGCGAAGGTATTGCCGAGAACGTCGATGAATTGCTTGAACAGGCCAACTTCGGTAAATACGAATTAAAGGAATTCAAGCCCACAACCATCGACCTCATTATTGGATTTCTAACCAATCCAATTGTTTCAGGTATTCTGATCATGGGCATACTTGGCGGCATTTATTTCGAAATGCAAACGCCCGGGATTGGTTTTCCTCTTGTTATTGCCATACTTGCAGCGGTTGGTTACTTTGCCCCCTTATACCTTGAAGGGCTTGCCGAGAACTGGGAAATCATCATTTTTGTGGTCGGACTGATATTAATTGCACTTGAAATTTTTGTGATTCCCGGCTTCGGTATTGCCGGAGCTTCAGGAATAGTTCTGGCCATTGTGGGCTTAACCCTTAGCCTTCTCGATAATGTCAGATTCAATTTTGAAAGGGTAGATGGCTCGTCGGTCATAACGGCTCTTCTAACTGTGTCCATATCGCTTTTCATGGGGTTTTTCC
>JAFGEV010000197.1 GCA_016931385.1 Prolixibacteraceae bacterium | reverse complement strand
TTCCCCACTTCAATAACCTGAATATTCGCTTGATCAATCTCCCCTGATCCATATCCCAGTTTTTCGGCAATGGCCAGGTAAGGGACAGAACCAAAGTCAATTCCCAGAATACGGCAGGCCAAGGCATCGGCCAGAACCGGGTTGGCGCTGATGATAAGCGTACTGTCTTTCGCGATATCGATAATGGAAAGCGTAGGTTTGCAGGTTTGCAGCAATTCAGAAAAATAGCTTTCTTCATTGTCTTCCGAAAAATTGTTCTCAAGCGTAAGCCCGGCAAGGCTGGCAATTCCGGCTTCGAAAGAATTACCGGGAACAACGTTTGCCATGTTAATGATCAAGCCACACTTTTTTGTAAGCTTATGAAAATGCAGCTTTCCCTTTTTGGGTGTGATGTAGTATTCTTTTATTCCTGACGGGATTACTTTGGCAAGCGATATTTTGGCCGTTTTTTCAATGCCGCTGTTTTTGTAACAGTCCCGCCAGTCGTCAAAGGTATTTGATGTTACACTCACCCTGTCCGATTTTGCATCGTAACAATCCTGAATAACAGCCGCAAGCAGTTCTGGGCTTGTCGACAAACCTGAATCGGGGGGCAAGTCCCATTTAAGCGTGGGTTTTACCAACACTTTCTGCCGTTTGATGTTCAAGCGTGCAAGTGAACCAAAAGCCTTTATTCCTTCCTGATAGCGTTCGGATACACTGCCACCCTTCACAATAACCAGATCGGGGCATGGGGTGTCATTGTTTGCCTTTTTCGGATTTTGGCAGGAAGTAGTTAATAAAAATGCCAACAGGCAAAAAGCTGAAAGGGCTAATGTGAGTATGTTCAGAAATTGTTTGTGTTTCATTTTAATATTGATGTTTTCCGTACATGAACAAAACGGTCCTTCCCGTTAAGGTCTTTCATAACTAGGGCTTCGAATCCCGAATTTATGCATAATTCCTGGACTTCTTTTCCGTAGGCTTCATTTATTTCAAAGTACAATTTTCCTTTTTCATTTAACAGATCTGTTGAATGGTTCAATATGGCACGATAAAAACGGAGCGGGTCATAATCGGGTACAAAAAGAGCTTCGTGCGGTTCATGCTCAAGCACGTTTTTTTCCATCAAGGCCTTTTCCTTTTCAGTGATATAGGGCGGGTTACTTACAATTACATCGAAACGGGCAGTTGTTATTTCTTTTTCAGAAAGGATATCGGAAAGAAAAAAACGGACATTAACACCATTCTTCCGGGCATTGCTTTCAGCAATTTCGAGTGCTGCCTGTGAGATATCGGTTGCCCATACTTCAGCATTTGGTATAAACTTTTTCAGGGCAATGGCAATGCACCCGCTGCCGGTTCCAATATCAAGTATTTTAGGAATTTTTTCTTTGTATTCTTTTACAAGATGGTCGACCAATTCTTCGGTTTCACTTCGGGGAATAAGCACACCCGGTTTTACTTCAAAAGGAAGGTTGTAAAATTCGGTTTCGCCTAAGATGTATTGAATGGGTTCAAAATTTCTGAGCCGCGCTACAATGTTTTTTACTTTTTCCAGGTCACAATCTTTTAACTGAGGTAGATCATTCAAAATAACTTCTTTCCTGCCAATTTGAAACAAGTGTTCAAAAATGAGGTAAATGAAAGATTCAATTTCCTGCTGTCCATAAAAACCTTTCAGCGATTTCCGTATATGGTCGATAGCCTGTTGCATTGTCTGGCTAAAATACAATTTTATGTTCTATTTTTGTAACAGCCTCACCTAATCCCTCCCAGGGAGGGGAAGAAGGAGAATTATGAAATTATAAATTGGAACAGGTAAACGAGATATATATGCACCGTTGCCTTCAGCTGGCAAAACTGGCCGAAGGGCATACCTCGCCAAACCCTATGGTAGGCTGTGTTATTGTACACAACGGGCTGATAATTGGTGAAGGATTTCACCAAAAATGCGGCGGCCCTCATGCCGAGGTGAATGCCATCAATTCGGTAAAAGAAGAGTCTTTGCTTCCTGAATCGACATTATATGTTAACCTTGAACCTTGTTCGCATCATGGGAAAACCCCACCTTGTTCCGATTTGATTATTGAAAGGAAAATACCCCGGGTGGTTATTGGCACTTCCGACCCGTTTGCAAAAGTGGCAGGTAACGGGATACGAAAACTTAAAGAAGCCGGGTGCGATGTAACGATTGATGTTTTACGTGATGAGTGTTTCGAATTGAACCGGCGTTTTTTTACTTTCCATACAAAGAAAAGGCCTTATATAATTCTGAAGTGGGCACAAACAGATGACGGTTTTATTGATGTTGATGAGAAGAAAAGGAACACTGGACAGCCAACCTGGATAACTAACGAAATGGCGCGTATTGCGGTTCATAAACAACGCTCAACCGAAGGGGCTATTCTTATTGGCACCGAAACCGCCTTGAAAGACAATCCCTCCCTTACTCTTCGCGACTGGCACGGCAAACAACCCGTGCGAATTGTTCTCGACCTGAAAAACAGGCTGCCCGTTAACCTGAATGTTTTCGACAACCGTAGTGAAACGTTTGTGTTGGCGGGCAATCATTATCCCGATAAAAGGAATGCAAACATTATTAAAACCTCAGATGAAAACCTACACAACGACCTGCTGGATTTTCTTTATCAGAACTGCATACAGTCGGTAATTGTTGAGGGCGGTGCAAAAACCCTTCAGGGCTTTATCGATAAAGCATTGTGGGACGAAGCCCATGTTTATACCGGGAATATTTGTTTTGGCAATGGTGTAAAGGCGCCTGAAATTGAGGGGCAACATGTTGCTGATGAATATTTTGGCGACAGCGTGCTGAAGGTTTTCAGAAATAATACCATTTAATTGACTAGTCAGATTGTCGACTCCTTTCGACAGTTTAATATGATTTTTGTCGATCGGTTTCGACAAAATGTATGGTTTCTTATGGATGAAAAAAACAAAAAACAAAACAAAAAGTAAATATCCTATAGGTTTGATTTGGTGTACTATTGATTTTATCTATTTTTGCAGCACATTTTTGGCCTCATAGTTCAACGGATAGAATAGCAGTTTCCTAAACTGTAGATCCAGGTTCGATTCCTGGTGGGGCTAC
>JAFGEV010000196.1 GCA_016931385.1 Prolixibacteraceae bacterium | reverse complement strand
GAAATAAATTTATAAACCACCCATTCGTTATCAATTTGCTTAAAAGTTACATTTACTCCACGATAAAAATCACCCGGATTACCATTCGACTGTTTTTGTCTGTAAAAACGATCCATGGCTACCTGTGTCGGGCGAAGGTAATACTTGTTGGGTGCGTTATTCGAATAGTAATCGATTAAATGATTGGTTTGATTGTAATTATATTCATACGTTAGTGTGAAAACTGCTTCTTTCCTTACAAAGCCCCTGAAGAGTTTGATCCATTCCTGATTATACTCGCTTTTTGTCACCTCCAATCTGTTGTCCTCACTACCAATTCTTAACAAGGCAAACAGGTTGTCGAAAGCCAACTGGTAATTTCCGGCAAAAAGGTAAAGTTCGCCGAGCAATATTTCGGGAGCAGGATCGATGCAATCCCAGCTGTAATCGCTGGTTGTATTTGGAAAAAGGACACTTGACCATTTCACAATGCCCTTGCCATCGACCTTTACCCCGTCAACATCAATCCCGTTTTCCATTAAACTGATACAATTGTTAATCAACTGGTCAAAATCGTACACCGGGAATTGGCTGATGTCTTTGTATTCAATCAGAGGATCATCAATCCAGATTGCTTCGCCATATATTTTTGCAAGCATCAGGTATGCCCATGTTTTGTAACGTATCGCCCCGCCTACCAGAGCAAAGAAGGTTTCCTCATCGATTGACGTTGGGTTTTCCCTGAAAAAATCAGCGGCATGTCCAATGTAATCATTCGCATTAAGAATGATGTTATAATACCCTACCGGGTTGGCCAAATCGTTTGCTACGCTTATGGGATCATAATTGTAAAGCTCAACCATATCATTGTTTGCGTTTGCTGTTGGTTCAAGAAAATCGCCCCGGAGGCCTTCGAGAAAGGATGCCTTGTCGGCTACTGACTGCACCGTAGCTGCTATGCCCATGTAACCCGAATAAAGCTCGGTAATTGTACTGGGGTAATTCTCCTCCAGCAACACATCGTCGGGATTCACATTCAGCAAATCGGCACAGGATGTGAACAAAACAAATACCGTTATCAACGTCGTTATATTTCGTAATGCTTTCATCTTCATTATTTTTAAAAATGCAGTTTGAAACCAATTTTGAAGGTCCGCATCAGCGGCACCTTGGCGAAATCGAGCCCCTGTTTGTAGGGAATATATGAATAAGAGAATTCCGGGTCGAAGCCCAGGTATTCTGTTAATGTAAACAGATTCTCTCCTGTGATGTAAACTGTCCCTCCCTGGAACATTTTCAGGTCGCCCCGTTTCAGGTCAAAGCTTAGTGTAAGTTCCTTCAGTTTCAGATATGATCCGTCTTCTATCCAGCGGTCGGAAAACCGTCCGTTCCCCATCGGATCGCCATAAGTTGCCCGTGGCATATCGGTTTCCTGCCCTTCGTTTTGCCAGCGGCGTTCAACCGACACAAGTTGGTTGCCAAAATCGTCCATGGTTTCAAACTCACGCCTCAAACCGTTGTATACTTCGTTTCCGTAACAGTAATTAAAGTTGGCCAGAATAGCCAAACGCCCCCAGCGAATTGAAGTGTAAAGGCGGCCAAAGAAATCGGGGTTTGGATTTCCGATGATTATGCGATCGCCGTCGTCAATCTTACCATCACTGTTCACGTCAGTAAAGAGCATATCGCCGGGGCCAAAGGGGTTGCCTGCAAAATCGGTCAGGCCTGCAGCTTCGGCTTCTTCGGTTGACGATAATACTCGTTCGGCAAGGAAACCATAGTAAGAATACACAGGTTCGCCCTCCCTTGTGATCAATGCTGTGCCATCTTCAAATTCAATTACCTTATCGGTTTCGCCTCCAAGGCTAACTACTGTATTTTGGTTTGTGGCTAAAGTACCTCCAATAACCCAGTCGAATTTGGGATGATTGATCAGGTATGCCTGCAAGCCTAGTTCAATACCACTGTTTTGAATGGTTGCAAGGTTGTCGTAAATATAATCGATACCAAAAGCCGGAGAAATCGATTTGGCCAGAATTACATCGGTAGCGGTTTGCTGATAAAGGTCAAGTGTCAGATCGAGGCGCTGGTTCAATCCTGTAAAGTCGATACCTGCATTCAAGGTTGAGATGTTTTCCCAGCTAAGGCCGGTATTTGGTATGTTGGCCCTAACAATACCCGACAGCTCACGGAATACCTGGTTTCTGTAGTAATAATCGCTCAGGTTTGAATCGAAATCGCTGTTCCCGGTTTTCAACCATTCGGCCCTTACAATAAGGCGGTTCACAAACGATTGATTTGCCAGGAAAGGTTGGTTATGCAGGTATGCAGCAACATTAACCGACGGGAATATGCCTGTTTGTGCAGTTGCATTTCCGGTTGAAGAAGAACCATCGAACGAGACGTTCATGCCGACAGTATAAAGTTGTTTATAGGTATAACCTGCTTTCAGGAATGCATTCATCCAGTTGCGTTTATATATGTAACCGAAAAAGCTTCGCCCGATAGAATTTACATTGTCGAGTGTTTTGTAGAAATCGGAACTGGTATTCCTTCCCTCACCTGCATCAAATTCTTTTCGTATGGTCATCATCTGGCCACCGGCCAGCACATTAACAGCATGTGTTTTGTTGAACAATTTGCTGTAGGTCCCGTTAATGCTGTAATACATGTTGAAAGTTTCCCTGATGCCCTGCCTTACCGTGTTTATTGCAAGCCCATCCTCGAGGGGCATAATCGCTCCGCTCGATACCCCCGGCACAAATACTTCGCTGCGGCTGTAATTGTTGTACAAGCCTACAATACCCGAAAACTTCAGATCATTTGTAATGCGGTAATTCAACCCCATGTTCATAAGAATATCCGATCCCTCGTTCGAAATGCTGCTTGTATTGACCAAAGCAAGGGGGTTACTTACGGCATCGCTTAACTTTACGTTTCCGCTTTCATCGCGAATGGAAGCATAATCGGGCAAAAGGTTATTGTATTCGTCCTTACGGTAGGGGCTAAGCAAAGGTGATTTTGACATTGAAACCAGCATCGGATTCGTTTGCGGAATAATCCCCTGCTCATGTAGCTTATTGTCGAGATATGCCAGCGACATTGAAGCAAACATGTCGAGTTTCTGGCTGATGTTAATGCTTGAGTTAAGCCGCATGTTGTAACGCGACAAACCGGTATTTTCAACCACCCCTTCCTGATTCAGGTATCCGAACGAAATATCGTATTTGGCAATGGCGTCGCCGCCCTTAATTTTTAACAGGTTTTCAGTAACAAAGGCCGGGTTCAGGATCATGTCCTGCCAGTCGGTTTCGTTATTGTAGAGAAAGTTATAGTAATAGTCAGGATCATCCTTCAAGAAGGGAAATTCGGTAAGGATGTCGCCCATATCGTCGAAATAGGTTTGTGCCACACCTCCGATATAATTTTTATATTCCCGGTTGTTAAGCAAGGGCATTGTTTTCGTATTTTCCGATATGCCATACTGGGCTACAAACGACACCCTTGTTTCGAGGTCAGTCGCGTTATCGGTTTCGATAATCAGCACCCCATTGGCGCCAATCGAACCGTAAATTGCAGCTTCGGCACCTTTTAGGAAAGTCATGTTCTTGATATCGGAAGCGCTGAAAGCACTAAAAACATTGCTGGTATATCCTCCTATTACCGGTGATTCGCTCATGTCGGGGATAAAGGGCACGCCATCGATCACAATCAAAGGAGACGATTTCCCAATAAGGGTATTTAACCCACGGGAATTGAAATAAGCGCCCTCACCCGGCATACCACTGCCTTCGTTAACCTGTAAGCCGGGAACCATGCCCTGCAGTACGCGGTCGATAAATAACCCACCCTTGCTGAAATCTTTTTTACCAATGTTCACACTGGCTGTTGATTTTTCACCGAGCGGTTTTCTTCCAAATGGTTCGAGTAAATCCTCGCTATAGTTCTGCTTGCTTTCAGGAACCATAACAAACAGAAGCGTTTCGGCAGTTACTGGTTTCTTCTGTGTATAATAACCTGGAGCCCAAACAACAATTGAGCCGTTGAGCGATTCAAGCTGAAAGCTGAAAGCCCCGGTTTGCCCGGTCACTACCGATTGCGTACCATCGGACAATGTTACCACGCTGCCTTCGATTGGTGTTTGCCCGTATGGACTGACAACCCGGCCTGTTACAGTGTGTTTTTCAAGTGCCCACAGGGAATGGGTTCCCAATAAAAGAGCAATGATAACTACTATATGTATTCGTTTTTTCATTCGTCTAAAACTTTTGATATATGAATATCTCTTGGGCTCATTTTAATAATTGTTTTCCGTTGGTTTGAGTGTCCAGTGGTATATCTGCATGCGCTTTGCAGCGCCAATGGCCTGCAGTTTGTTAAACTTAACCTTTATCCTGAATGTTGACATTTCATCTCCGGTTACCTGCACAGCGCCAACCAACCCTCCAAGCCCGTTCCATTTTCTGATATTGGGATCGGTCTCGTTTACGCGGTCGTAGTTCCAGGGGGTTGAATTTGTAGCAGGAACTTCGACAGCAGTGGGCGGCCAGTCATCAGGAATTGGATCAGGTCCGGAATGGAAATAAATATCAATATAAGGATGTCCCTTGCTTCGGAACCCCATGTAAAAATTGTATTCTCCGGGAGGTACTTTCATGATGGAAACAGTCCCGGTTTCTTCATTGTAATCGAGCGGCGTGAATTCAAGGGAAAACTCATCGGTTGAATTTTCGTCACCGGTCATGTCGAACAGCCAGTAGTAAAAACCCGACACCGGAGATTCATCCCCCTTCCATATCGAAAATTCCGTAGCACCTTTCACCGTGTAAAGTTCGGCCTGCTGTTCAGGACTAAGATATTCGTAATAGTGCACCAGCGATTTAATGCGGTCGATGATCACGTTGTTTGGTATCTTCAAATCGGTAACTTCATAAACAATGCCATTGCTTAGCTGCTGAAGGCTGGCCTGATCAATATGCTGAACAGAAGTGCGCCATACTTTCCCGAAAGGAGAATGAAGGTCGAGTTCCGAACCGTAGTTATCGACGATGCCCCGGTGAAAAATTGCCTGCTTAATCCAGTTTATGGCCAATACACTGTCTTTATTTTCAGGTGTCTTTCCCATTAAATCGTATTGGGCTTTCAATTTCATGAAGGCTCCTGATACCACCTCGTTGCTCGGGACAAACATGGTAAGCTGTTCAAATTCGGAACTGATATCGACCGTATCGAACATCGGGTTATAGGTAAAAAACACCGAATCGTAAAGTGTGTTTCCGGTAAGGTCCACCCCAACAGGTATGCTGTTTGCCTTGTCGAATGTACGCTTATTGTAAAAGCATATCGAATCGCGAATAATCGAATAGCTATCATCGAGAAGGATGATGTAATCGAGCATATTGGTCAATGGTTTCAACACCGATTCAATTTCATATACAATGCCGTTTTTAAAACGTTTGCCTTCAATAACCCGGGTACCGTTAACCATCGCCTGGTTACCCTCCATGGTAAGTGTCAGGTATATTCCGTTCAACATAGGAATACG
>JAFGEV010000195.1 GCA_016931385.1 Prolixibacteraceae bacterium | reverse complement strand
CCCTGCAGTGATGTTGTTCCATATATTGCGGGAATAGGTTATGTTGAGCGCATAGTCGGAAGCTGAGAATGTATTCCCGGTCAAGGTGCCGTTTTCAAGCGCCTCATTAAATTTTCCGTAATTCACATAATGTATTCCGGCTGAGAATGTGCCAATTCCATCGAAAAAACGTGCATACGATACATAGCCCTGGTTTATGTCGGCCAGGTAATTAATATAGTTCAGGCTGATATGGTTGTGCATTCCCGGCATTAACAGGGCAGGGTTGTAATAGGTCATGCTGAGTTCCGAACTGTCGATCAGTCCAACTTGCGTGCCCCCCAGGGCATTCACCCTTGCCGAGGTTGTCAGGTTAAGGAAATCGTAGGTCGAACCTCCACCAAATTGGGAAAAACCATGAAAAGAAAAGAAGATTAAAAAAAATATAATGTATATTGGCCTCATTGAAATCTTTTTCCAAAATAACGCCAAAGATACATTTTTATTATAATTGCTTTTTATATTTGAAAATCCTTTTGAATTAAGAATACCTATGGATTCAACTGATATTCTCATCAATATTCGAAAAATTGTTCGGTCGATAAACCTGGAATCGAAGCGGATAGAAAAGGACTATGGTGTTAGCATTCCCCAGGTTTTGTGTATGGATTATTTAAGAAAATCGGCAGGGTTTCAGGCCACGCAAGGTGAGCTTAAAGCATTTCTCAACCTTAATTCAAGCACAGTTTCAGGTATTGTCCATCGCCTTGAAAAAAAGGGTTTGATCGCACGTTTGCCAAAAACCGGCGACAAACGGGTAATTAATCTGATACTGACGGCCCCGGGCGAGAAGCTTTTGAACAAAATTCCGCCCCTTTTGCACGACAAACTTACGAAACGGCTCAATACACTTGACGAGAACCAATTGATTAAAGTTGAAGAAGTATTGAACAACCTTATTGAATTTTTGCAAATTCCCGATGAAGAGAATGCTCCTGCAATCATATCAAATAATGAAATATAATCCCCTTTATTTATTCTTTTAACTTTCTATCCTGTTTCAATAGAAACATAAATTCAAGGATCAATAATTTTAGTAATTATATTTGGCCTAAATCTCTGATAAATAATATTTAATGTGATATTTAATTCTTTGTTCCAGGTTTAAGATTTAGAGGAGTGTCTACTTTTTTGTAATTTTGTTCGCATAGAAACAAAAAATGAATTATGCAAAGATTTAGTGCACAACAAAGAAACATCGCTTACAGAATTGAAGAGTCGACAACCTATTCGAAGTGGAAGGACTGGAAATGGCAACTGAAGCATTCAATCAAAGACCTTGATAAATTTCAGTATCTAACAGGTATTAAATTTGCTGAAAATGAAATTCCGGCTTTACAAAAAACATTAGAAAAATTTCCACTTTCAATAACACCTTACTATGCATCGCTCATCGACTTCAATAATTTTCAATACGACCCGGTTTTTAAACAATCGTTTGCCGATCCGAGGGAACTGACCATTGACAGATCGGAACTTAGTGACCCGCTTGCTGAAGATAAAGATTGCCCGGTTGAGGGCATCACACACCGTTATCCCGATCGTGTTTTGTTTCATGTAAGCAATGTTTGTTCAATGTACTGCAGGCATTGTACCCGAAAACGGAAAGTTGGCGATGTTGATTTTGTGCCTTCAAAAAGCCAGTTAATAAAAGGTATCGAGTATATCAGGAAAACCCCCACTGTGAGGGATGTTTTACTTTCGGGTGGTGACCCTTTGATGTTGTCGGACAATATGATCGACTGGTTGCTTGGAGAGATTTCGGCCATCAGGCATGTTGAAGTGATCAGGATTGGAACACGCATGCCTGTGGTTTTACCCTTCAGGATAACCGATGAATTGTTGGAAATTTTAAAAAAATATCAACCCCTGTGGATCAATACCCATTTTAACCACCCTCGCGAATTGACTTTTTCAGCAAGAACAGCGCTGGCAAAACTTGCTGATGCTGGATTCCCATTGGGCAACCAATCGGTTTTGCTGGCTGATGTTAACGATTGCCCCAAAATCATGAAAAGCCTTGTTCATAAACTGGTACAAAACAGGGTTAGGCCGTATTACCTATACCAGTGTGATTTATCGGAAGGATTGTCGCACTTTCGCACACCAATAGGGAAGGGTATCGAAATAATGGAAAGCCTTATTGGGCACACGAGCGGTTTTGCCATTCCAAGGTATGTGATTGACGCACCAGGCGGTGGTGGTAAAATACCAATAATGCCCAACTACATCATTTCCTGGTCCACAAACAAAGTAGTTTTGCGTAACTACGAGGGTGTACTCACAACATACAAGGAACCCGATTCGTATGAACCCCGGTTTTGCGATCGCGATTGTGAGAAATGTGATCTGGAGCTTAACCTTGAAGCTTCAGCAGAAACAGAAGCAATAGGCATTGAAAAACTGCTTTCCGATTCCGATAAATCAATCTCATTAATTCCAAAAGGTAATGAAAGGATGGAAAGGAGGACAGATGGATAAAATTGAGCTATTTAATGAAGCGACTATACAACACGGGAAATTTAACAACCGTTTATACATCATGAAATTTCCCCCATCGGGAAATGCTGGCCTCGTGAAAGAATTAAACGATATTGCAGTTGAAAATGGGTATACAAAGATTTTCGGGAAAATACCAAAAATGAAACTGACCCTCTTTTTACGTCAGGGATTCAAAGCTGAAGCAGCCATTCCAAAATTTTACCGCGGCAGGGGCGGCTGTGTGTTCGTGTCAAAATTTCTCGACCGTTCAAGGGCTGTTTACGATCCGGCTCCCTTAAATAAATTTAAAAAAATACTCGAGCATTACGATTTTAAACCTCGTGAGGCAAACCTGAAAGCAGCACGGATTGAGAGGCTAAATAAAGAAAATGCCAAAGAAATAACAGAAATTTATAAAGAAGTTTTTGAAACGTATCCCTTTCCGGTACATGATGCCAGATACATTCAACACACCATGGATAACGATGTTTGGTATTTTGGCGTTTTTACAGGTGGAAAGCTGAGCAGTGTTTGTTCGGCCGAGATTGATCTTGAAGGGAAAAATGCCGAAATGACCGATTTTGCCGTTTCCCAAACTTCACGCGGTTCTGGCCATTCAAAAATGCTGCTGAGGTTTATGGAAATGGAAATGAAAAAAATGAAGATCAAAACAGCATACACCATTGCACGGTTAAATTCAATACCAATGAATAAAACTTTCCTTGGGGCAGGTTACAGTTATGCGGGAACCTTAATCAACAATACAAATATTGCAGGGGGCATTGAAAGCATGAATGTTCTTTATAAATATCTTTAACTATGAATGAAAGGAACATGGGAAAACGATGCAGTTATTCGGACCAATGCCATATATTTAACGGACTGGTTGCGCTTAAACAACCGCTTTTCCTGGTTAAAAATATATATTGTAACAATGGATTCAGGTGGTGGTCGAAGTGTAATGTTTACCAAAATTTCAGCAACGGTAATGCTGTTACAGAAAAAATGCTGCCTGACGAAGGACTAAGGCTTGTTGAGGAATAAACACATTATTTTTTTACTTCATTCCTGTAATTAATCGAACCGATTGAATTGTTAACAGAGGGTATTTCACTGGAAGGAACGGTTGCACTATGCTGCAAAATTTTTTCGTTGTTGTTCAATGGTGCAGGTTTACCCTCATGGGTATGAAGTTTAAAAGCAAGCAGGAATATTAGTGTGGCAATTACAAATATTACCTCTCCTGCTTTTAAGAGCAAGTAATTTCTGATTTTCATCTTATGCTATTTTCTATACTAACTACGATTTGTCAAAAAAATCGATTGTTAAATTAATTGATTCTTTTTCAAATGTATTGGGATAAATTGTTTAAAAAAGGGGTGTGAATTGTAACAATTTATAAGAAAATGGTAGCTTGTTCAGTTGAATTGTTTTCCTAATTCCAGCACTATCGTATATACAACAGGGCATATTTCGCAGTTTTTCAGCGTGATTTTTAAAATATGATGCATTTTTCGCCGGTTTGTGTGCGGATATTCCCTGCAGGCCTTAGGCCTGCTTTCATAAACCATGCAGAAATTGTCGGGGAGTAAAAACGGGCAGGGTGTATGTTTAAACACATAATCGTTTTCTTCGTCAATGTGAAGGTTTTCTTCGATAAACCTGGCAGGTTTTATCTTCAGTTTACGTGATATGGCATCAATATCTTTAACTGTAATAATGGGGCTGATTGTGCTACAGCAGTTTGCACAGTTAAGACAATCGAAATTCTGAAAAGCTTCATCGTGCAACGGATGGATAAGGGAATCAAGTTGGTTTGGCCTTAATCCTTTAAGCTTAAGAAACAGATTTTTCAGGGCCTTTTTATCCCTGTCAACAAGTTCTTTTAGTTCGGCAGGACTTCTGTATTTTACCTTTTCCATTTGCAGGGAATTTTAAGTTCTTGGAATTGGGTCGGGGCCTACATAGTTTTTCCTGAATTTCATTTGGGCAATAAACAGCCCGGCAATTACAATGGCAATACCTGTAATTTTCTGAACTGTAGGAATGTCTCCAAGCATAATCCAGGCAAAAGTTGCTGTAAAAACCGGAATGATATTAACAAACATATTCGACTTGGTTATTCCCATGTAACGAACACTATATGTGAAGAAAACAAAGGCCAGGGTTGAGGCAAAAATGGCCAGCTCGCCAATGGCCAGCATGGCATCCGGATCGAAGGGGGTACTTAT
>JAFGEV010000194.1 GCA_016931385.1 Prolixibacteraceae bacterium | reverse complement strand
TGTATTCGAGGTATTCATTTTCAGTTCTATAGTATCTTATGGTTTCGGCGTTTCCCCGGGCGTCGTATTTTTCGCAGCTTCGTTTTCTAAGAAGCCGTCCATTACTGTCGGTGACTGTCATTTCTTCAGGGTAATTTATTCGATAACCGCCCAAATCGGGTTTGTAGGTGATGTTCAGGGCGTAGTCATCTTCAAAGGTGTCGATGGCTCCGTATTCGATTATCTCGCGGATGCTGCCGGTTTCATTATAGTCATAATCTGTGCGTGTTTGTATGTCATTCTCACCCTCGGGGTCGAAAATACTTGTGTCCGTTCTTGAAAGGGCATAACAAATGCTTTGCGCTTCATTTAATACAAGCTCTTTTAAAGGTTTATAAAAATATTGTATTTCACTTATCAGGCTGCCATTTGATTTATATTGTTTCTGGTTTACCAATTGTCCTTGTTTGTAGAAATCCTGGTTTTCATATTCCTGTGTGAAATAACTTTTATCAGCAGCGATGGTTTTTACTGTTCCAAAGCCCATAAATTGGCGTTCCATTTTATGATAGTATCCATTTTGGTATTCATATTCTATTGCATAGCTGCGAACACTTTCATTCGGGCTTTCGATAGGGTTGATATTGGTTACTTTAGCCAGGACATAACGGCTTTGAGGCATGCTTGTTGTATTGCCTTCTCTGTTGTATTCAAGGGTAATATCCCCACCAAAAGGGAGTTTGATGTCTTTCAGCAAGCCGACTTTTCCCATGTTGTTGGATATAACCCTTAATTGGGTTTCACCGGGCGCTTTCATGATATGGTCGGGTAAACCATCGCCGTCTATATCCTGAAATTGCAATGCTCCGGCAATCACGGCCACACTTCCATCTGTTCCGGGTACAATTTGCAATGTGCCAAAGCCAATGGGGATTGAAAAATTAAGGTTTGCTCCCAGGTTAAAGGCTCCGCCTGATGAATAATCCAGGGTGTCTTCAATTTCAAAGGGGGTAACAATTTTGGCCAGATCGCTTGTGAAGTTAAAATTATCTTTACCTATGGTATCAATTGTTATGCTACCTATACCCATTCCTTTTACATGAGCAAGCAGTGCCAGCAAATCTTTAATTACGCTTTCTGTTAAGGTTATTGTTTCAAGGCCTTTCCACTCCGGCTTGTACAACTTGATGGTTTCTTTACTAAAACTGTCACCCAGGTTAAAACGGACACGAAAATATTTATCGTGATTGTTTTTGCCTACCTGGTCCAGGAGGCCGTCGTTATTAATGTCTACCAGGCGGTAACAGGTTTTGTTGTTATTGGCTGTATACCCAACACTTGCAATTCCAAATGACATGTTCGAACCAAGGCTGCCATTGTTGCTGTAAGCAAGTCCATGGGATCGACTTTTAAGTATCATATCTGTCGTGTCAATTTGATATTGCCAGTCGGCCAATGTTTCATCCATGGTATTGTTCCATGCAGCCGGGGCCCATGTGTTTCCAATACCTGTATTTAATGCAACAATAATATCACCGTTACTGTCACGGTTTAAGGCGTCGGGCAAGCCGTCGCCATTAATATCCATAATCGCTTTTTGCAATATGCCCTGGCCTAAGGAACCGTTTTTGTTGCCATTGGAACCATTGGTCTGGACGATGTTTGAAGCTGTCACTTTGCCCTGAGCATTGGTTGTAAGATTCAAGCCGATCGCTCCTGTAGGCATGCTTAATAGGCCTGCCAATTCCATTTTTGCCGCGAAGCCTGTACCTATTGTCAGGTTATTGTATAAATTAATACGGTCAGCGGTGATATCAATTATTTCTTCATCCTTGAACCCCTTGCCTGTGCCGGCATAGAATTTACCTTTTTTGCTTCCTTCCCTGTCAAAAACCAGCAAATCCGGGTAGCGGTCGCCATTATAATCACCTATTCCAGTATACTGCCAGGAGCGGCTGGTATTTAAATTGATATTGCCTATTCCGTTTACATTTGCGGTATAGTTTTCTCCGTTACTCGTACTTTTATTTAAATTTCCCAGCACACCGGCCGCAAAACCTCCTGTATTCTGCGGTGTTTCATGACAGAGGTTTCCACCGTTTCGACAGGGCACCATTTTGTTTGCCGTGATATAGGGGGCAAAGATGTATTCGGTAATGACATTTTGTCCTTCTTCGTTCAGCACAGCTTTTTTGTAGGATGAAACACTGCCTATCCATGTCTGGTTATCCATTGGGGTGGTATCTTTTTGGCCGATTTCATTGATGGAATCAAAGGCAGGATTGATTTCTTCTTCATCGTATTGCGCTTTGGTTTTTACGCCCAAGGTATAATTAGGTTCAGTGTTTAATTTATCATTACATTTTTTATTGAATTTACCTATGTTTTCAGGTTTGAATTCATGAAACCCGCTCCACATATTATAATACCAGCCCATGGTGCCGCCAAAAAAATCATCTATAATTAAATCATCGATATCCGGTTTTTCATATTCCTTTGCTTTTTGATGGATTTCTGAAATCCGATTGTAGTCGTTAATGCTAAAATCCTGCTCACTGTTAAAGCAGGGGATAAACTGATTAAAAATAACAGTCCGCTTTGTTTCATCCAATACAGGGAAGGTCACCATGCCGACAGGGCTTCCGGGAGTAATGTTTTCCGTGCCTGGTACAATGTTCGTGACAACCTGGCCTAGGGGTAAGTCGATTTCTTCAACTTTCAGTCGAGTACCCTGCCCGATGACAAGTGATTTCCGGGCTTGTTTCCAATTTCTGATTTCGGCTTGCTTCCAGAAATCAATGAGGGTGTTTTTTCTTTCCTCAATAATTCCCTGGTTTTCTTCTGTATCGGGAATTTCCCTTAATAAGCGATTACGTCCTTCGAGGGCATAATATGGAAAAAGATAAGCATCTCTGTAATAACGGGCCAATTGGTGGTTTGCCCAGGAATCGCTGTTGACCGAAATATAGGAGATAACATTATTGGCTGTAATTTTCATGAAAGAGGTCTGGAGTTTTGTTAACTCCGGTTCCTGAAAATAAGCGCACAGGTTTCTGTATTCTTCTTCCCTTAATTGAATAATGGTTTTCCGGTTGTTTCCAAGGTCGTTAAAAATACCGGGATTTGCCGGGTACAATCTGTCAAAAAAACCGGCGATCATAGCCATACTGGTTTCCGTGGTCTCGGGTTTGAGTTGATAGCTGTTTGCCGTTTCATCGAAATTATAGGAATTTTTCAATACAGTTGCCTGGCTTTCATTAGCCATTTCAAGGCCATGGTTGTAATCTTTTAATGATAATCTATTGATGGGATAAAGACCGATTTCATAGGCTGCCATGACTTTTTGATGAACCACATCTTCATAGAACTCAACTGGCATTTCCTGAATGAAATAATCAGTCTCTGATAATTCATAGTCGATGTTAATGTTGTTTAATGTAACCCGGACATGTGTTTCAGTTACTTCTGTTATGTTGAAATCCTTTGGCAGTAGTCTGACCGGTTCTATGGATGCCTGGGGCTCGTTGTTGATGTAATTCATCCATAAACTGGCGATTTCCTCGCCTTTCTCGTCATATATTCTGTCGATCAGGTTTCCATGGCCATAAACATAGGCCCCTGGTTCCACTTGCAGGTTTTCCAAATAGATCCTTGATGCCGGGTTTTCATAGTTGATTTCTTCCTGATAACGGGTTCCATTATTTTTTAAAGCAACTTTCCTTTCGTTGCCTATTGTGTATAAGGCCATGGCCAGGCGTTGTTCCGTGTTGGAAACCTGTGGTAAAAGGCCTTGAATGATCCCATCAGCCTGGCTGTTTTTTCTTAAAAAGCGTTTGTTGGCATAATCGTATTTAAAGGCATTTGCCAGCAGGATTTTATCGTTATTGTTGTTCAAGCTGTCATTGATTTGCTGATAAATGGTTTCATCGATTGCCCTGGGGATAAAGGCGGAATGCTCAATCAGGGCTTGGTAAACCGAAGGATTGGCAAAATCTTCCCAGTTACCGCGTAATGTATAGCTCGTCTCATTTGTTATATAAATCGGTAACAACCGTTGTTCGTTATAGGGCAAGTTCCCCTGGCTGCTTGTTAAAGGTCGAAATAAAGCTGTTTCATTCATATTGCCGAACAGTTCAATGTCCTGATATTTGATTTCTGTTGTCCAGTTAACACCGTCATTGCGTTCATCTTCGCCCGGGTCAAGGTAAAAATACAGGTTATCATTTTTATTAATTTCCAGGGATGTATCCTTTTCATCACTGGTTTTACTGGAATCAAGGGGCATTTCCGCCAATGGCATGTCTGTGTGCAATTGCTTGTCATACCAAATTTCCAGGTTAACTCCATCACGGGAATTTGAATCAGGATAAAGGAGATTAGCCTGGTTATGCATTGTAATGTTCCCGGGGCGTGGAGCTGTCCATTTTTTAAGCGGATTTTGCTGGTAATAATTACGCTTGAAATCGGCTGACAGCACGAGAGGCGCTGTTTGTTTTGGCGGAGTGTTGTTATTACTTTGATTCCAGGGTTCTTCCGAATAACGACCCGCGCCTCGGTTTTTCATCCATGTTGATTTTCCCACTGTTAACAAATCTATTAACCCGTCATTATCAACATCCACAAAGGCATTTTTTGAATCTGTCCAGGTCCTGCTTATAATGGCGGATACTTCAGCAGGGCCCGCTTTCGCGCTCGCTCCTGCGTAAAGTTTAACCGAATCGCTTTGGTTTAATGTGGCCGCGTTCAAATTGATGTTGCTAAACAAAGGCGAAGAATTAAAGTTTTTATTTTTATAACCACCATTAAGATAAGCCATTGTGTTGCTGTTTTTTTCAAAATAATCATTCAGGCCGTCGCCGTTAAAATCAATTAACCCGGCATCAGAATGTTCCCAGCCAAAACCCCCGCCGCCTTTTACACCGAATTCAAGGGGAATTCCAAAAAGTGGAAAGCTGTAACCTGTATAAATACTTCCATTCAGGGAAAAATTAGTATTTTGGTTAAGGCTGGAAAAGTTATTAAAGGAAACAGATTGCCATTGCTCCTCTTCGCTAAAAGCGTCATATCCATCCCCACTGGTGTTTACAGGCAGTTCATAATACTCAAACCCGTAACTATAAAAAACATTCCCT
>JAFGEV010000193.1 GCA_016931385.1 Prolixibacteraceae bacterium | reverse complement strand
GGGAATTAATTTGCTAAGCAAAATTGCAGGCGAATCGAAAATCCCCTTGTTTGTAACCGATGTACTTCAGGTTAAAAAGGGTGCAGCTATTGGGCTGGGAATAAATTATGAAGAATGGGGGAGGCTTAGCGGAATGAAAGCTGTTGATTTGCTTAAAGGAAGAAACATTCAAAATAAAATTGAACCTTTAACCGGGCTTGAACTGATGATTAACACCAAAGAATGTGAAAAGCAGGGTTTATTTGTACCGGAAAGTTTGCTCGATAAAGCAACTTTGGTTTTTTAAAAGGTGAAAAAATAATCCAGTTTATTTTTCTACATGCTTCACATTAACTGCAGTTAAGCCTTTTGGCCCTTTCGTGGTTTCAAATACTACCAGATCATTTTCGATAACAGGTTCGAGCATGTTCGAGGCATGAACAAATACCGATTGCCCCGTATCTTTATCGCGGATAAACCCAAATCCTTTCGATTCGTTAAAAAAAGTAACAGTACCTGTATGTTCGTTTGTACGTTGTGATGAAATTAAACCCTTAGGGATACTGGTTTCAATTTCACTGGCATCAACTTTCGTACGTTTATCAGGATCGGGCCTGGTTGAAGTGATTATGCCATTTTCATCAACATAAGCAATCATATCATCCAAGCTGCTCTTCTTTTCTTTCTCTTTCCGGGCCTGTTTCTTTAATACTTTTTCTTTACGTTTTTTTTCTTTTTTATTTCTAACTTCTTTTTTGTTAAAGGTTTCCTGCGATCTACCCATATTTTTTCAACTATTATTTAAAGGATTATCATTCAATAAAAATAAAAAACCGGTTCATTGCTGGTTATTCAGAATACCCGGTTTATAGAAATGGAAAAGCCTTCGAAAAAAGGCTATTCCATTTTTAAAGTTTTTATAAAACAAGCTCTCAGGAATTGGCTTTTACATTAACTGCCATTATCCCTTTTGGTCCCTCCTTCGTTTCAAAACTAACCTGCTGTCCGGGTTCTAAAGCTGCGTTTGAATTATAGAGTCCAGACCGGTGTACAAAAATATCAGGCCCGTTTTCTCTTTCAATAAAACCAAATCCTTTGATTTCATTGTACCATTTGATTTTACCTTCTTCCATAAGGCTTTTTGTTTTCGAACGACTTTTGAGGCCTGGCTTCGTTAACTACAATCTGACGGTTTTCATAGGTTGCCCCGTTTAGTTCCTCGATAGCTTTTAAAGCTTCGGCTTTGTCTTCAATGGTTACAAAACCAAAACCCTTGCTTCTGCCGGAATATTTGTCGGTAACAATTTTTACTTCGGTTACTTCACCGTATTCTTCGAAGACATCTTTCAAATCGTCTTCATTAACCTTGAAATCAAGGTTTCCAACATAAATGTTCATTTTAACTTAATTTATTTACTTATTTAATTGTATTACAACTTACAGGTAACAGGAGCAGACCAAAAAAACAATCAAGCTGTTTGAAAACAACCCTGCACATTTTTGAAAAGCTCAAATCAGCACTGTATGTTGTAAAAATCGGGATTTAAAAAGGTGGGCATTAAAGGAACTAATTGTATAGAGCAATAGTAAATTTGTGCTCAAATTTTCAAATCTTAAATTTTGTGCAATTTACTCTTTTTTTTGATATATTATTATATAATTGATTTTTAATAAATTTGGAAGAAAAAATTATCTATATAAGTTTTCACCCGTATTCCCTAACTTTTTTACAAAATCTGTATACAACCGAAAACCGTTTGAGGCGACAGAAAGCCATTGTTTTCAATTGTTTCTATTGTATTATGATGCATTTGAACCAACTTCATTCTAAAAAAGAATGATGTTGGAAATGAATGTATTGTTGTTTGTAATCAATTGACGTTAGCTTAACATTGCTTCCAACTCTTTCAAGGCTATATGGTATTCTTCATCGGAAGGAACGCCATGGTGCCATTTTTTTACATCTTCCATGAAACTTACGCCCTTACCTTTCACAGTGTGGGCAATTACAAAAGTTGGTTTACCTGAAACAGTTGGTAATTCATTGAGTACTTTACGCAATTCTGCAATGTTATGCCCATCGGCATGAACAACACTCCAGCCAAAGGCTTTCCATTTTTCATCGATTGGATAAGGATTACAAACCTCAGCATTCCTTCCGGTAATTTGAAGGGTGTTGTGGTCAAGAATAGCAATGAGGTTATCAAGTTTATAGTGTGCGGCAAGCATGGCAGCCTCCCAGTTCGACCCCTCTGCTAGTTCACCATCGCCCAAAAGCGTGAATACACGGTAATTTAAATTATCCTTTTTCCCTGCCAGCGCTATGCCCGCGCTAACCGACAGGCCATGCCCCAACGCGCCGGTGTTGAATTCAATCCCTTTTACTTTCCGGGTAGGATGCCCCACATAGGGCGATTTATACCTGCACATCGTTTCCAGGTCAGTTTCCGGGAAAAATCCTTTATCGGCAAGTACCACGTAAAGCGCCTCTACAGCATGGCCTTTGCTCTGAATATAACGGTCGCGGTCAGGATCGCTGAAATTCCCCGGCGATACTTTCAATATGTCGTTGTAAAGTACGTTTAAAATATCGACACATGAGAGGTCGCCCCCAGTGTGTCCGGCATTGGCCATTTTTATATATTTGAGCAGCGCTAAACGATATCTGATCGATTTTTGCTCCAATTCCTTATTTGTATATTTCTTCATCCTCAAAAATTCATTTGTGCCTGTTTAAAAAACTGACATTTGGCAAAAGCCCTCAAATCATAAGCTTTCTTTATTGTCACCACGCTAAAGCGGTGTTAGTGGGTAATTTTAAACCAGACATTGCCAACAAAATATTGAACACAATCGAATACAGTAATAAGCGATTCCTTTCTATTGCATTCAATCGCTTTCTATTGCTTACAATGCTAACTTTATTCTTTATCGTGATTGTACAGTTCCCAGCCCAAATAGTTCTCAATTGCTTCCTCAAGTATTTCAACCACATGTCCCCGAACCATGGCTACATGGTGTTCGAAACCGTTTTTACACATGTATTTCATTAACTTTTGCAGGTTTTTGATTTCGCATACGGCTATCCCTCCATCCATTCCGTAAGGATCGTTGGTAATTGTACCTTTACCAAGATACGATTTTATGATTCCCTTGTTGTCGTCGGTTGAAATACGAAAATAGGTCATGTCACCTGCTGAAACCTTTCCTTTCACTGCGCCAAAAGTGTCTTCACTTCCAAGCACTGTGCCCAAAACGTCAAGGCTCCCGATTTCAATTTCATTCTGGAAAAAAGATTTTGGATAGTTGCTGCAATGTGTGCAAACCACTTTTTCACGGTCGTCGGCAAAATTGTTGTTCCAGTCGAGAAGTGCTGAAGGTGTTTTGGCCGCAAGGGCAAGGGCATACATTGAAATGGCTCCCGCTACATCTACCTCACATGCCGATGGCATCAGTTTTTCACCCATCATACTCATGGTAACACAGGCTGCACATCCGTAATTTTTTTCAATCGATTCCCAACACTGCAATGCAGAAATGTCGATATTGTTTTCGTTGATCCAGTTTTCGACAGCCAAGCCAAAACGTGCCTGACGGGCAATCTTGTTTTTGGCCACAATGGCACAGCTTCCGTATTCCTGAATGGCATTTACCTTATCGATAACCGCCTGGTCGTTTTCACCGATCTTTTCTGCGGCAGCAATAATTTCCGACATATCGACCGGCACAACGGTAATGCCGTATTTCTGTAAAAGTTTTTCACTGAAACGCATGGTCTGGAATCCTATCGGACGTGTGCCGATTGCACCCACTCTTAAGTTGCTTAATCCTTTTACCACCCTGCATATTCCGGCAAACTTATTCAGATCTTTGGTGAATTCATCACTATCGAGGCTATATGTATGGTAAGTTGTATCGGTAAACCTGATCCCGTACTGAAAGAAATTATTGCATACTGAGAGTTTTCCGCAAAAGGCATCACGGCGGCTTTTTACGTCTACTTTATTGTTGTCATCATCGCAGGCCTGCACCAAAACCGGAACGTTCAGTCCTGAGAGTTTTATCGAATTCACAACGCCCAGTTCGTCACCAAAGTTCGGGAGTATAACAACTATCCCATCAATGATATCTGCATTTTTTTTAAATAATGCAGCACATTTTACTGCATCGGCATATCCTTCGATATTCCCTGTAGGTGTTTCACTTTCGGGAAGGATTACAGAGCCAAAACCCATCGTTTCAAGTTTATTTAAAACCTTTTCACGGGCATCAACAGCCAGTTTATAATTAAAGATGTTTCGTGTTGCAATAATTACACCGAACGTTTGTTTTTTGATTTTCATGATATTTATTTTCAATTTTGTTCAAACTAAAGGCGGGTGCGTTTTACCGCTTTATCCCATCCTTTGTACAATTCAGCAGCTGTTAATATGTCCATTTCCGGCTCAAATATGCTGCCTTTGTTCCGCAACGATTTAATCTCATCGGTATCCTTCCAGAAACCTGTTGCCAGGCCGGCCATGTAAGCCGAACCTATAGCCGATACTTCTTCAATTTCCGAACGGTTAACTTTGCGTCCCAGGATATCGGCCTGAAACTGCATCAGGAAGTTGTTTTTGGTCGGGCCTCCATCTACCCTTAGTTCCTGAAGCTTAATCTCACCTTCCATAAGTATAATCAGGTCTTTTATCTGATAAGCAATACTTTCGAGGGCAGCCCTTACAACATGTGCCTTGGTTGTGTTTCTGGGCATCCCCGAGATACAGGCGCGCGCGTTATTGTCCCAATAGGGAGCGCCCAGCCCAACAAATGCAGGAACAAAATATACACCGTTGCTGTTATCAACTGTTTTGATCAGTTCCTCAACTTCTGAAAAATCGTTGATCAGTTGCAGGTCATTTTTCAACCAGTTAATTGTATCGCCGGTACAATGAATGTTCCCCTCAAAAACATAGAAAACCTTTTTATTTAACCCATACCCGATTGAGGTAACCAATCCTTCGGGAGAACAAAGCAGATTTTCTCCAATGTTCAACATGATCGATGATCCTGTTCCATAGGTTGCTTTTCCCATACCTTGCTCAAAACAGTTTTGCCCGAAAAGGGCGGCATGCGAATCGCCAAGCAAGCCTGAAACAGGGACCTGAACTCCTGCAAAAAATTCCGGTTCAGTATATCCGAAAATTTCATCACTGAATTTAACTTCCGGAAACATTGATTTTTCCAGGCTGAAGATATTTATAAGTTCTTCGTCCCATTGTAAGGTATTGATGTTAAACAACATTGTGCGGCAGGCATTTGAATAATCGGTTGCATGGACTTTACCTCCAGTGAATTTCCATAGCAGCCATGTATCCATTGTACCAAGCAGCAAGTCTCCTTTCAATGCCCTTTCTTTTAATCCGGGTAAATTATTCATAATCCAGTGGAGCTTACTGGCTGAAAAATATGGGTCGATGATCAGGCCGGTTTTTTGGGCAATTGTTTCTGAATGGCCTTCTGCCTTTAAGGTATTGCAATAATCAGCTCCACGCTGGCATTGCCATACAGCCGCTTTAGCTACCGGTTTGCCTGTGGTTTTATCCCAAATCATGGCCGTTTCGCGCTGATTGGTAATGGCAATACTTGCCAATTCATTGGGGGCTATCCTATTTTTCCCGACGACCTGTTTTATTCCTTCTAGGGCATTGCTGAATATTTCTACCGGATCGTGTTCAACAAAACCGGGAAATGGATAAAATTGCTGATGGGCTATGGTTGCCCTGTCAATTAAATTTCCATTATGGTTAAATAACAACGCTTTAGTAGCTGAAGTGCTTTGGTCAATACTTAAAATATATTTTTTATCCTTTTTTGCACCCATGAAATATACTCCATATAATTTCGAAAATTTGCTTTTCAAAAGTAAAAAGAAAATAAACGAAAGCAAAATGTATTTAAAAAGTTTACTTTCTACCGAAAAGGTTAGGCGATGATCAACTTAATTTCATTTTCAGAAAACAGCTCAATGTATTCTTTCTCAATTTCAGAATCGGTAATTAAATAGTCGATAAGGGAAAGTGCACCCAGGCTGGCAAAAGAACTCTTCCCGATTTTGGTAGAATCGGCAACAAGATATGTAATATCAGCAGATTCAATCATTGCCCTTTTTACACATATATCGCTAATTCCGGGGTAAGTGAGCCCTGATTTCAGGGCGATGCCGGCCGTTGCAAGAAACAATTTGTCAACATGCAAATTCTGAAAGAAATCGGCAGCTTTTTGTCCGGTTAAAGAGAGGGTAGGCGCCTTGAACTCGCCACCAGTCAAAATTACGTTTATCCCTGAATAAGCTCCTAAAATAAGCGCAATATTTAAGGCATTGGTGATTACAGTCAGGTTTTTATAACTGTTCATCAACCTTGCTACTTCGGTAGTTGTTGAGCCGGAGTCAAGAATAATTGTATCCCCGTCGTTGATAAATTCAACTGCTTTTTTTGCAATTGTCATTTTCAGGGGCATGTTTTCCTGATTTTGCAGGCTCATGCTACGAACATTCATGTCGATATCCTTCAGAAATGCTCCACCATGTTCACGCACGATAAAACCATCCTTTTCCAAACGTTCAAGATCTTGCCTGATAGTTACCTCGGTGACTTTAAATATTCGGCTCAAATCCATCACTTTAGCCTGGCCGTCTTCTCTGATCAGTTCCAGGATTTTTTCTCGACGTTGGTTTGCAAGCATTGCCATGATTATTAAAATTTTTAGAACATAAAAATAGGAATAAGGTAACTTAAAAAAAAATTTGTTCCAAAATGCCTGAAATAAAAGATAAGCCTTATTAAATCAGGAATTTAACAAATCAAAAAAGAAAGTCTTCCAATTTGAGATTTTAAATATCCATTCACAAAATATCAGCCATGTTTTTTGCAAACTTTAAAAACATCAGTTGAATAAAACAGTTAAAACAATGAATATTAATTGTCCTCACCTTTATTTTAATTCTACCGGAAACCATTTTAATTCTATTGACTCATAGGTCCCGTCGTTCTTTATGTCGTTGAAAGTTTGTTGCCATTGGCTAACCATGCTTTCAGGTGTATTGAGGGAGAAAGCAATGTAGAAGTCGGACGACATAAGTTCGTATGAAGCCGTAACCTGGCTCATGTTGAAATTCAGCTCTTCCAGGATATCTGAAAAAGTAAGGCTTGAACATACGAATGCATCAACCTCACCTTTCATAAGCATATCCGTCATAAGCAATGGATCGCCATCAGAAACAATGTTTGAAAAGCCAAGTTCCCGAAGGTACTGATCGGAAAACCATGAACTCACTGTCCCTATTGAGCTAAGTTTTTTAGCATCATCAATCGAATTAATTGTAATTCCTGATTCCCGTTTTGTAAATAAGTATGTTTTATTGGCCCCTAATGGGCCCACCCATTGAAAAAGGTTTTCTCTGATTTCGGTTCGGTCCATGGTGAAAAGGCAGAAATTGGGGTTGTTCAGCGCCAGTTCGTACCCTATGCGCCACTGGTTAAGGTTGATTTTTTCATAAATCCCGTTCCGCTTCATAATTTCACGTACGATATTTGTGCCAAATCCGCTCACCTCGCCATAGCTATTGAGGAAAGTAAGCGGCGGATACTCTTCCGTGTAGATTAACAGGCTTCCGGGCACATCCGAAGTTTGCAAAAATTCCTGGCTCAATAATTTTAGCGTGCCACTTTCCTTCAAGCAATCAATTTCATGCTGGAAATCGGAAACGACTTCATCGGGAATATTCTTATTAAAGGCAAAGTAAATCAGATCGGTCAAAACCCTGAACTGAGGTTTAACATTGTAAGGAGAATATCCCATTTCATCAAGAATTGCATCTGTTGTTAACCTGTCTGAGGGGAAGAGGTCGATTTCCCCATTAAGCAACTTGCTAAATGCTTCTTCAATGTCATCGATATAAATCAGGTTCGAAAATCCTTTTCCTTCAAGGTATTGCGTTATGGAATAATCATTGATTACCCCAATCTTTCCGATGTTTTTAGCATCTTCGAGAGAGTTTACCTTTAAAGGGTTTCCAGCTTTTGAATAAAAAAACCAGTCGATGGAAGCCAGAGGGCCTGCCCATTTGAAAAGGTCCTTTCTTTCAGCGTTCAGTACTGTTGAGAAAAGGACGGCATTGCTGGTCTCAAGGGTTTTTGAATAGGCCTCGTTCCAGTCAAATACTTTAACCTCGTAATCGATGCTTAAACTCCGGCATATCTCTTTTAACACTTCAGGGGCCAGGCCTGTAACCTCACCTGCCTCAAGATAGTTAAAGGGTTTGTACTGTTCTGTGTAAAATTGCAGGGAGTAATCGTTTTGAGGTTCCTCGTCGTTGCAACTATAAAACCATATAACAGATATTAAAATTAACTGGAAGAAAAATGATTTTTTCATATTTTTCAATCCTCTTGTTTAAATTCAAATTAAAATCTTTCCGGTCATATCTTTGGGGATATCAATCCCCATAATTGTTAAAATAGTTGGTGCAATATCGGCAAGAACACCGTCATTAATTTTGTGATCCTTTTGTTCGGTTAACCAGATGCAGGGAACCGGGTTAAGCGAGTGTGCCGTGTTTGGAGAACCATCTTCATTTACGGCATTGTCTGCATTTCCGTGGTCGGCAATGATCAGGACATCGTATCCGCCTTCTTTTGCTGCAGTAACAACATCTTTCACGCACTCATCAACAGCAACAACGGCTTTGTAGATGGCTTCGTAAACGCCTGTATGCCCAACCATATCGCCGTTTGCAAAGTTCAGGCAAACAAAATCGGCTGTCTGGTTTTTAAGTTCAGGCACAATGGCATCGCGAACATCGTACGCGCTCATCTCGGGTTTCAGGTCATAAGTAGGCACTTTTGGCGAGGGGCACAAAATGCGTTTCTCTCCTGGAAACTCTTTCTCGCGGCCACCCGAAAAGAAAAAGGTCACGTGAGCATATTTCTCAGTTTCGGCTATGCGAATTTGTTTTAACCCGGCATTTGAAACGACTTCTCCAAGGGTGTTGGTAACGTTTTCTTTGCGGTATATCAGGTTAATCCCTTTAAAATCGGCTTTATACTCGGTCATCGTGTACCATTCAAGCGGCATGGTTTTCATACCGTATTCCGGCAAGTCCTGCTGGGTAAATGCAATGGTGGCCTGCCTCAGCCTGTCGGTACGGAAGTTGAAACAAATTACAACGTCGCCTTCTTCAAAGGTTGTAAGCGGGTTGCCGTTATCATCGGTTACAACAATTGGCTTCAGGAATTCATCGGTCACCTCGTTTTTATATGACTTTTTAATGGTAGCCAACAGGTTGGTGGTTTTTTCACCATCGCCTTTTGTCCAAAGGTCGTAGGCAAGTTTCATACGGTCGTAATTTTTGTCGCGGTCCATCCCGTAATAGCGGCCAATGATTGAAGCAAACTTTGCATTGGTGTTTTCAAGCGCTTCCATATCCGACTGAATAAAACCATATCCCGATTTCGGGTCTGTATCACGGCCATCGGTCAAGCCATGTACAAATATGTTTTGAAGCCCCATATCTGTTGCTATCTGGCAGAGCGCTATCATATGAGCGCTAAGGGCATGAACACCACCAGGGCCAATCAAACCAACCAGATGAACCTGCTTGTTGTTTTCAAGGGCATAATTATATGCTTTCAGAATTTGTGGATTTTCCCAAAGGGATTTGTCCCTGATATCGCGGGTTATTTTCACCATATCCTGGTATAGCACCCTGCCGGCGCCAAGGTTCAGGTGCCCTACCTCAGAGTTGCCCATTTGCCCGTCGGGCAATCCAACATATTCACCACATGCCAGAAGTTTTGAATGTGGGTATTCCTTTACCAAGGAATCCATGAAAGGAGTTGGCGCTGTAGTAACTACATCGGTTTTATCGCCTTTGCCTATACCCCATCCGTCAAGGATCATTAACAGCGCTTTTCTTTTTATCATCATTTTATCGTGTTTATTGTTATCATTTTATGTTCCACAAAAGTATTTGTTTTTAAACAACAATGAAAACTTATCTTTTGATTTGGGAAAAACATAAAATTGAATTAATTCAACATAGAATCACTATTCATTAAATACCTGATGCTTGTTTTGAATTTTTTTTAAGATTTTTTGTGTTTGGTGTGGATATAAATAAAAGTTTTGTATTTTGCCCAAGAAAAACGATTGCTCTTTTTGAGTGACGAAGTTCTTGTTTCTTATAATAATAACGTTGGAAATAAATTTGCTTAACCAAAATTAATTGTTTGAAAATGAGTAACGGAAAACCTAAAATAATAAAAGATTACGATAAACTTCCAGTTGAGATTCAGGAAAAGATCAAACTTGAATATCCCTACGGTTTTAGCGATTACCTCATCAGGTTCACGAATAAAGACGGCCTCATCGTAAGCGCACTTCCTTTTGAAACCGAGGACCGTTATTACATGGTTCGCATGACGGTTGGCGAGGCAATCAAAATTGTTGAAGACGATGATGATTTTGATGACGACGGTATGCTGAAAGAAGCCATAAAAGTTGAATACGAAAGCAAGTATACTGAAGAAATGGAAGAATTACAGGAAGAAATGAGCCAGATTGCCGACGATGACGATACTTATGACGATTATGGCGATAGTAGTTTCGAAGACGATGATGATGGTGATGAAGATTAACACGTTATCGCAGCTTGTTCAGGTATAAAATCATTTTTTCAGGATTTTCAGTTTCCCCATCTTGTAATTCAGGGTTCATATTCAAGGCCTAATTTTTTATATTGCTCAATAATGCCCCCCAATGGCATCGCATTAGTCTATATGAAAACATTCCTGAAAAATAAGAAATGCATTTTTGTTCATGAAAACATAGGTTTTAGTATTTTCATTATTGGCACTGTTTTTCAGAACATATACCCTTGTGTGATCTTTGTTACATACAATGCAAACAGCCGGTTTTATTTTTGTAACATTATCAAAAAAGGAATTTTATGTTACACACAAATTTGAAGCATATTTTATCGAAAGAAGATTTTGAAAAAACAATCTCAGAAAATGAAAATGTAATGGTATGTTGCGGCCGTATGGGTCCCATGTGTATTCCTGTATATGCAGCCATGACCGAAATGAGAAACAGATACCCGAATGTGGTTTTTGCCGATATGGATTTCGATATACCTGATGCGGCAGTGATAAGGAATGCTCCCGAAGCAAGGAGCTTTATGGGGCTCCCCTTCACATTTTACTATAAAAACGGGAAAACTGTTGCAGCTACAACCAGTATTCAAAGCAAAGATCAAATTGAAAATATTCTGAAAAAAGAATTTAACAGTCTTCTTCAGGAATATTGATAAATTTCAGTCGTTGCAAAAAGAATTGGAATCAGGGAGTTCTCCAAACAAACATGAACAGAAAAATGATTGTTGGTTTCAACACACAAGAAATAAATAAGTTATTAGGAATAAAAATTAAAATATTATGAATACAAGGATTATAAAAGTTTTTATGCTGGCACTTCTTTTCCCTGTAATATTGGTTGCCCACCAACCAACCTCACCTGCCGGAAACGAAGAAAAGGCCACCACGCAAATGACTAAGGCCGATTTCCTGGAAAAAATAATGGATTATGAAAAGAACCCAACGCAATGGGTCTATAAAGGCGATAAACCATGCCTGGTTGATTTTTATGCCGATTGGTGCGGCCCGTGCAGGATTACATCGCCAATACTTGAAGAACTGGCCAGGGAATATAAGGGAAAAGTGAACATTTATAAAGTTAATGTTGACAAAGAAAAGGAACTTTCGCAGGTGTTTGGTATTTCGGGTATCCCGGCATTTTTATATTGCCCCATGGATGGAAAGCCAACAATGACATCGGGGATTGCCCGCGATAAAGAACAGACCAAACAAATGTTCCGCGACAATATTGAAAAACTTCTATTGAGCAAGAATGAATAAAATGTAAGAAATTTAGCGTAACCAAAAACATTGTATTATTTATTACTATTCCAATATTTCAGGGATGTCGTTAAAGGCATCCCTTTTTAGATTTGTTAAAAAACCTTTATTGAAAATTTGGAAGTTAAAAATGGCTGATTATATTTGTTTTCATGTTTAAATCACTAGAAGTTTTAGATCACGTTAGGCTTAATTTCAGCCAGGGAGGTTTACTATTTTTAAACATTTCGCTTGCATTTATAATGTTTGGTGTTGCCTTAAACATAAAATTCAGTGATTTTAAAAAACTTATCGTTAATCCCAAGCCAGCCATTACCGGTTATATTTCCCAGTTTTTACTTCTGCCTGCTGTAACCTTCTTGCTAATAATGATTATCAGGCCAACCCCTTCGGTAGCTTTGGGAATGATACTGGTAGCATCGTGTCCGGGAGGCAACATTTCAAACTTTCTAAGTTCACTGGCCAAAGGTAACGCAGCACTATCGGTTACGCTCACAGCCCTGGCGACCCTGTCGGCCATATTTTTAACTCCCCTTAATTTTGCTTTCTGGGGAGGGATTTATGTAAATTACTACAATAAAATTGGCGGGCAGTATTTAAGGCCCCTTGAAATTGATCCTGGCCAGATTTTCATTACCGTTTTTATCATTCTGGGCATACCGGTCATTTTAGGTATTCTTTTTGCCAAATACTTCCCGAAAGTCACTGCAAAAATTAAAAAGCTTATTCAGCATTTTTCTGTATTCTTCTTTGTTTTGATGGTTGCTTTTATGCTGAAAAATAATTTCAAGCAGTTTCTGGAATGCATCCATTTGATATTCATCATTGTATTTTTACACAATGCACTGGCGCTTGGTACAGGTTTTTCGTTTGCTTCGCTGCTAAACCTGAAGCGGAAAGACCGCAGGGCAATATCTATTGAAACCGGCATTCAAAACTCAGGGCTCGCACTAACCTTGATGTTTAACCCCAAAATATTCCCTCCCGATTTCGAACTCGGCGGAATGGCTGTTGTTGCTGCCTGGTGGGGGATATGGCACATCATATCGGGCCTGATCATGGCATTTATTTGGGGGAAAAAACCACTCCCCGAAGAAACATAATATTCTTAATTAATGGGCAAAAATATTGAAGACTGGTCAGCCAGATATGCTCTTGTCAAACCCTTGATAGGCATGGTTCACCGGCTTCAATACCGAAATATAATTGTAAAAGGGCGTGAAAATATCCCCAAAGAAAAACCTATAATTTTTGCCCCCAACCATCAGAATGCACTGATGGATCCCTTGGCCATTGTTTTTACCACCCCATTACAACCCGTTTTTCTGGCTCGTGCCGATATATTTAAGTCAAGGTTTATTGCATCAATCCTTCGCTTTTTTAAAATTTTACCAGTTTACCGTATCAGGGACGGAAAAGATCAGCTTAACAAAAACAATGAAACCTTTGAAACATGTATAAGGATATTGAAAAAAAACAAGCCTTTATGTCTTTTCCCTGAAGCGGCGCATGTAGGCATGAAAAGCATGCTTCCACATAAAAAGGCAATTCCACGGCTGGCTTTTTTGGCTGGCAGCCAAACCAATTATACCATCGACCTGCAGGTTGTGCCGGTAGGAATATTCTACAGCCACTATTCACGTTTCCGAAGTGATTTGATCGTGCACTATGGCCCCCCGGTTGCAATTAAGCCATACTTCGAAATGATTGAAACCGAAGGGGAAACTAAGGCAACATTTGCACTTAGAGACAAAATTTTCACAGAAGTATCGAAATGCTGCGTACATGTGCCCGATAAAGAAAACTATCCAATATATGAAATGGCCTTCAGTCTTTTAAAACCATTTATAGAAAACGAAAAATTTAAGCAAAATAAACCTGCTGACGCGGTTTTAACTTATCAGTATTTAATCGTTAAGCTTGAAGAGGTGCTAAGGAGCGACCCGGATTTATTAAATAAATTGAAAGATTATACAAATGAAATCAACCTTCTGAAAAATAATTCAGGTCTGACGGAAAGAACCCTGCAAAAAGGAAAAATAACTTTTACACAGGCAATTGGGTTTATTGTTTTGCAGTTATTGTTGACCCCCTTTTCATTAACAGGCCTGCTGGTTAATGGCTGGTTGTTCTATATGGTTTTTTATGGGATAACCCGAAAAGTAAACGACCCTCAGTTTGTCAGCTCTTTCTCCTTTGGTGGCTCATTGATATTACTCCCTGTCTGGATAATCATACAATTTTTTATCTACTTTGCTTTCGGGGTGAATCTGGCATTATCAGCATTTTTTGCTGTTGCTTCGGTACCACTGGGTATTGTTGCCTGGGAATCGGGGCAGGCTTGGTTGCATTTTCTAAACCGTTTAAAATATAATCGCAATTCAAAATCGGGTAACATTCCCTTTAAACATCTTTTAGAAACAAGAAAAAAGTTTATAAAAACGTTGAAACCTTTTATAGTTTAAAACCGGTTTCAGGAGCATAATCGGGCACGTAAAAAGTAAATGTGCTTCCCATACCGGGTTCCGATTTTACAGTAATATCGCCTTTAAGCAATTTTAATAACTCTTTTACAAGGTATAAGCCAATTCCTGTGCCCGGGCTAAAGGGGGTGTCCGTTTCAGAAACTTTATAAAACCTGTCAAATATTCTTTCGATATGCTTGCTCCCTATTCCTATTCCTGTATCGGTTATGGAAAAAAAGAACTTATTATTTTCTTTTTTAATCCAGACATCGATGGTTCCTTCGTGTGTATACTTTATTGAATTGTCGATAAGATTCCTGATTATCTGCTCAATTCTCGTTTCATCGGAATTTAAAATAATATCGAAAGAAGGGAAATGGCAGTTCATAACAATTTCATGTTTGCCATACATTTCAAGCAATGATTTTTCTTCCGATACAATCCGGTTTACCATGTTGGCAACATTGAAACAATTGTATTTTAAAATTAATTGGTTCGATTCCAGGTTCGATACATCAAGAATGTTGTTTATCAGGTTTGACAGTGAATTGGAATTATCGGCGATTATTTTCGAATACATTTCTTTATCATCCTGTGGAGTTTCTTCACGGGCAATTAATTCGGAAAAACCGGTTATTGCATTTAACGGGGTTCGGATTTCATGCGAAATATTCCGTAAAAAAAGAGACTTTAACATATCAGACTCCATTGCACGTTGAAACTGTGTTGAATAGTTTTCTTTCGTTTTTAACAAGTAATACGAGATGATCAGAAAAGCAACGATAACTCCAAAGAGGAGGTCGGCAATCCGGGAAACATTCGAAGGGTATTGGCCTGAAATTTCTGGAAAGCTTAACTCAACAAAAAATAAAACCAAAGCATTTAATATTCCAGCTGCCAAAAAAATCATTGCCGGTTTTTTCCCCCACACAATCACAATAAATACTGAAAGGACAAGCAAAATAAAACCGGCAGGGCCCTTTGAGCCATAATTGAAAAACCACGTCAGTGTTAAGGCAACATATATCGATATTGTGAGCAATATCTTTATTTGTTTTAAAAACCTTCCTTTTTTGAGAAAAATGTAAGTGATAAGATAAAAAATCGTGAAAAAGATAGTTGTTGATGTTATAAAAACATTCAAGCCCAGGATAATGTCAAAAACTGTTGATATAATGGCAATGGCCAAAAATAACAGATTCATTGCCTGCAGAATTTTATGTTCAAGTAATATTCTGTGATTTGTTTCCACCAACTATTTCCTTTCTTCAAAAAAATTATTCATTGTCAAAATTTAGGTTGTGTAAAATATTCATAATAAAAAGCTTTCATTATGATTTATTTTTCAATAAACCATTCTTTGAACAAAATTGAAAAAGTTGAACCTTTGTTTTCCCTTGACACGAATTCCATTTTGCAATTGAGGGTAGTTACAATTCCATTAACAATTGCCAGGCCGAGGCCTGAGCCGCCATAACCTCTCGAAAATGAACCATCGCCCTGAACGAAGGGTTGAAAAATCTTGTCTTTTTCCTTTTCTTTTATGCCAATTCCTGTATCGCTTACAAAAAATTCAAGCGCTTTTGAATTCATCCTGGCCCCAATTTCAATTTTACCCTTTTGAGTGAATTTAAAAGCATTGTCAATTAACCTGATCATTGCTTTTTTAAGATAAAACTCATCGCTAATAATTTTTAATTCCTCATTGTCGGGTTCTTTTGTTATAAGTACAATATCATTTTTCTGATATTTAAGTTTTATGCTGTTTATCTCATAAAAAAGGCCTGAAAGGAAACTGTTAACTCTAATCGTTTTATTTATTGGATTAAGCTGTTGTGTTTTAATCAATGAAGCATCAAAAATATCGTCGATTGTTGAAAGTAAGTACATTGTATTAGAACCGATCAAATCGAAGAAAACTTTTTTCTTATAATGGGGAACCCCTTCTTCTGTAATCATTTCGGTAAAACCAATAATTGCATTTAATGGGGTTCTGATTTCATGAGAGATATTTGCCAGGAATTCCGATTTTAGCTGGTCGCTCGATTCTGCCCTTTTCAGTGCATCACGCAATTTCTGCTCTACAATTTTTCGCTGCCCTATTTCATTCTTCAGGTTAATATTCAGGTACTGAAGTTCACGAACCCTGTTGTTTACTTCTTTTTCGAGCGAATGATTCAGTTTGTCGAGTTTGTTTAAAGCCCACTGATGCTGAAACTTTGTATGCCTGAACAAATAATAAAAAGGCAAACTAAAAGCCATTGTTACCAGAACCAGGGCAATGGCCTGGCTCAAAAATGGTTTTTCAAACACCAGCACCAGAACAGAATATTCGATAAGGACAAAAACATAATGCAGCAATAAAAAACGAAAAGAAGAAAATGCAGCAAAAACAACAATCAAAAACGGGATAAAAAAAGCTATAATATTCATGAAATTTTCAGGATCGAAAGTAACAATCCCCGTTGCCCATAACAGAAGTATCAGGGGGTATAAGGAATAACTAAAATGACGAAATCCATTAAATAATTTCGATTCCCTATTTCGAAAAAAAATGACGTTCAAAACAATTAACAGTGAGAAGAAAAGCATTAAACTGTCGAAGAAGAGATACCCTTTTTGGTTGGAATCATTAAAAATAAAAATGTCGAGAAATAAATAGCAAAAACCCAAAATCGATGTGATAAACGAAAATAGATTAATCCTTTTCCGATCGTTAATTTTTAACTGATTGATAATCTCAGCCCGTTCTTCCTTCCCCAGCGCGATCCTGTTAAAGCCAAACCTTTCCCTCAAGTATCCCATTTACATAAATTAAATATTCAACAATTTATTGAAATGAGGGTAAATTAACAAGAGTGTACCCAAAAAGCAGATTACTTATAAGACATCAACCTGCTCAGGTATTTGCCAATAATATCGAATTCAAGGTTCACTTTTGTACCCATTTCAAATGAATGGAAATTGGTTACTTCGTATGTATAAGGGATTATGGCAACCTGAAAACTGTTATCTTTCGAATTGACCACGGTAAGGCTAACGCCATTAACCGTTACCGAGCCTTTTTCAACAGTCATGTAGCCCTTTTTTGCCATTTCCTGATCGAATTCATATTCAAAAGTAAAATACCAGCTGCCGTCGGCTTCGTCAATTCTGGTACAGGTAGCCGTTTGATCAACGTGACCCTGCACAATGTGCCCGTCAAGGCGGCCGTTCATCAGCATACTCCGCTCAAGGTTAACCAGGCTGCCTTGTTCTAAATTGCCCAGGTTCGTTTTATCGAGCGTTTCCTGTATGGCAGTTACCTTGTACAACTTATTTTCAATGTCGACCCAAACTACCGTAAGGCAAACTCCGTTATGGGATAAACTCTGGTCAACTTTTAGTTCGTTTACAAACGAGCAGGTTAATGTAAAATGTACGTTGCCTTTATCTTTTTCAATAGATACTACCTTTCCTGCTTCTTCAATAATTCCTGAAAACATAGCTTGAATAATTAATAATAACAGGCGAAAATAGAAAGAAATATTAAATAAGCCCTTAAAAAAAAATTCTAAAATATGTCTTTTTATCAAACTACCGAACATTGAACGCAAAAGTTCATTTTATTGATTTGGAGAGCACGTCCACATTAGCCTATGTCATTTAATACAGGTTAAAAGTTAATATTCAACCACAAACAAAGAAGCACTTTTTTTATTCCAATTCTTACTTGCTTTTTTAAAAAAATGGCATGTGTTAAATCTGGAAGCAATTTTTTGCCTTTTCCAAACGGTGTGCTAATTTTTGAATTTGAACGAAACCTTTTTATTATGATCCGAAAAGTACTGGTGGCTAACCGGGGTGAAATTGCCGTACGCATTATGCGTTCGTGCCGCGAAATGGATATTGCAAGTGTTGCCGTGTATTCAAAAGCCGACCGAAATTCTTTACATGTCCGCTATGCCACTGAGGCATATTATATTGGGCCCTCACCTTCGTCGGAAAGCTACCTTGACATTGACAAGATTATTTCTGTTGCCATTAAATCGAAAGCCGATGCCATTCATCCGGGCTATGGTTTCCTCTCCGAAAACCCAGAATTTGCAAGGAAAGTTAACGAGGCCGGCATTATTTTTATTGGCCCCTCGCCCGATGCAATTTCCAAAATGGGCGATAAAATAACTGCCCGTAAAATTATGCTCGAAGCAGGTGTTAACGTTGTTCCCGGCACGAATAAAAATCTTAACTCTGACGAAGAATTGTACGAAGTCGCCGAAGAAATAGGCTACCCGCTTATGATAAAGGCTTCAGCCGGCGGCGGTGGGAAAGGCATGCGTCTGGTAAGGGATAAAAATGAGCTGAGCCGTTCATACAAAATGGCAAAATCGGAAGCTGCAACTGCTTTTGGAAACGATTCGGTTTATATCGAAAAATATATCGAATCGCCCCATCATATCGAGTTTCAGGTGCTGGGCGACAGGTTCGGCAATGTGATCCACCTTTGTGAGAGGGAATGTTCAGTACAGCGGCGCCATCAAAAAGTTGTTGAAGAAACACCTTCGCCATTGATGACACCCCGGTTAAGGGAAATAATAGGAGAGCAAGCTATTGCCGCTGCAAAATCGGTCAACTACGAAGGGGCAGGTACGGTTGAATTTTTGGTTGATAATGACCTTAATTTCTATTTCCTCGAGATGAACACCCGCCTTCAGGTTGAACACCCAATAACCGAGAGGGTAACCGGAATAGACCTTGTGAAACAACAAATACATATTGCCGAGGGTAAACCTTTAAGCATTGCCCAGGATCAGATCAGGCAGTTTGGACATGCCATTGAATGCCGTATCTATGCCGAAGACCCTGAAAATAATTTCATGCCAAGCCCGGGCCTAATCAGGCACATTACCGAACCACTCGGGCTGGGCGTACGTACCGATGGCTATGTTCACGAAGGCTATGAAATCCCAATTTATTACGACCCGCTTATTTCTAAACTCATTGTTTGGGCTTTCACCCGCGATGAAGCCATACAGCGAATGAAACGTACACTTTTTGAATATAAAATTACCGGTGTGAAAACATCAATCCCCTTTTTAAAAAGGATCATGGATACACCTGATTTTGTTAACGGGACATATGACACCCATTTCATTCAGAAAAATGAAAATTACCTTTTAACTCACGAAGGTTGCAACGACCGTTGTGAAGACCTTGCCATTTTAGTTGCTTACCTCGATTATATGGAAAAAATGGGTGGTAATATTCACCTGAACGGCTCTGATAAAAAGGAATCGGCCTGGAAAAAATTTGCAAAACAAAACAGCATTATCCGTTTATAAAATTTACACTATGCCAGTAGAATTAAAAATTGACGGCAGGACAGCGAAAGTGGAAATCCTGGAAAAAAAAGATACATTTTACAGGGTAAGGATTGGGGCGCGGGAGTACGAGGTTGATATAACCAAAGTTGCTAAAGGCATATATTCGCTTTTATACCGGAATCATTCAATTAACATGGAAATGATTGAAGGTGATACATCGAATAAATACATTGTAAATACTTTGAGCAATGAATATACTGTTGAAGTAATTGATGCCCGGTCGAGATACCTTGCTGCCAGTAAAAGCGAAATTGAGGGAGAAGATACAATAATTACTTCCCCTATGCCAGGAAAAGTTGTGAAAATTCCTGTGTCGGAAGGTGCTGAAGTTGAAAAGGGAGATACGGTTATTATTGTTGCTGCCATGAAAATGGAAAGTGAATACAAGAGCCCTGTCTGTGGAAAAGTGGTCAGAATATTTGTGAACGAAAACGATACAATAACTGGGAACCAGCCCCTTGTTGAAATTGAACCGGTTTCGGAAAAGGCTGAAGGCAAGGGCTGTTAGCTTTTGGCTGTTAACTATCGGAAAAAAACTAATGAATATTGACAATAATGACCAATGACAGATTCACTAATGACGATTGACTAATTATTAAAAAAATATTATGAGCGACCTTGAAAAGATTTATTCCCGTTTTGAAGAAACCAATAAAAAAGCAGAATCGGGAGGAGGCCCCGATCGTATTGCAAAACAAAAAAAAGAAGGAAGGCTTACTGCCCGCGAAAGGATAAACCTTTTTTTCGATCCTGGTACTTTTGTTGAAATGGATAAAATGGTTACCCATAAGTGTAACAATTTCGACATCGAAAAAACAGTTATACCAGGCGATGGAGTTGTTTCAGGATACGGAAAAGTAGATGGACGCCTGGTATTTTGTTTTGCACAGGATTTCACCGTTTTCGGAGGTTCGCTCAGCCGCTCGAATGCCGATAAAATTATTAAAGTAATGAAGCAGGCACTTAAAATGGGGGCGCCTGTTGTTGGCCTCAATGATTCGGGCGGAGCCCGCATCCAGGAAGGGGTGATGAGCCTTGCAGGATATGGCGATATATTTTTCCTTAATGTCAAAGCATCGGGCGTCATCCCCCAGATTTCAGCAATTATGGGGCCTTGCGCCGGTGGGGCCGTTTATTCGCCTGCCATCACCGACTTTATTTTCATGGTAAAAGATTCGAGCTACATGTTTGTTACAGGCCCCGATGTGATCAAAACAGTCACCCACGAAGAGGTGACAAAAAATGAACTTGGCGGGCCAATGACCCACAATGCCAAAAGCGGTGTTGCTCATTTTATTGGCAATGATGACGAACATACACTGATGATGATCAGAGAATTGCTTAGCTTCCTGCCTTCGAATAACCTCGACGATGCACCTGTCCAAAAAACAACCGACCCTGTTGACAGGTTGACCAATGAGCTTCAAACGTTAATCCCCCCCGACCCAAACAAACCCTACGATATGCACCAGATCATCCAGTCGGTAGCTGATGAGAAACACTTTTTTGAAGTAATGCCACATTATGCAAAAAATATAATTACAGGTTACATGCGGCTGGGAGGAAAACCAGTGGGTGTTGTTGCCAACCAGCCCGACCACCTTGCAGGGGTACTCGACATAAACTCATCGCTTAAAGCAGCACGTTTTGTGCGCTTCTGCGACGCGTTCAATATTCCTTTGATAACCTTTGTGGATGTGCCTGGATTTTTGCCCGGGACCATACAGGAATATGGGGGGATTATCAAGCATGGCGCTAAACTTTTATACGCCTATGCCGAAGCAACTGTTCCAAAAATTACAGTAATTACGAGGAAGGCTTATGGAGGGGCCTACGATGTAATGGCCAGCAAACATTTGGCTGCCGATATTAATTATGCCTACCCAACAGCCGAAATTGCAGTGATGGGGCCTGCCGGTGCAGTGAATATCATTTTCAGGGGCGATGACAACCCCGAAACAATCGCAAAGCGGGTTGAGGATTACCGCGAAAATTTTGCCAACCCATACAAAGCTGCCGAATTGGGTTATATCGATGAAATCATTTATCCCCGAGAAACACGGAAAAAACTTATTCAGGCGCTGGATATGACCCAGGGAAAACGGGAAATTAACCCACCCAAAAAGCACGGGAACATACCTTTATAAGAGAACTTTACTCCGGAAGTTTATAAGATTTGATTATGAAGAAAAAATTTAATTATTATGTGCCCATAAAAAGGGGAACTTACACAAATACAAAAAAGGTAATTAGTCTAAATCCTGCACATGTATAAAAGAATAAAAATTTTAATTCTGGTTTATTTTTCCAAAATAATAAAATATACAATCAATATTATTTCTTTATCATATTGACTTATTTTGCTTATTCATATCTCAGTGCCTCCACCGGATTCCTGGTTGCTGCCCGCCAACTTTGCCAGCTTACTGTAAGTAACGCAATTCCCAATGCCAACAAACCAGCGAAAGCAAATACCCACAAGCTTAATTCAGTTTTATAGGCAAAATTATTAAGCCATTTATGCATGGTATAAAAAGCTATTGGACAGGCAATTATAAATGCAATCACTATCCATTTTATAAAATCCTTGTTGAGCATTATCATAACTTCTGATATTTTAGCTCCGTTTATTTTGCGGATACTGATTTCTTTCAAACGTTGCTGAATGCTATTTAAAACCAACCCAAACAACCCAAGACAAGCAATAATAATAGCAATTACAGAAAAGGTGGTAAATATCTTTTGTAAATTTTCTTCCGACTTGTATAACTGACCATAAATTTTGTCCAGAAATTCGTATTCAAAAGGTGTTTGTGGCGAAAGCTCATTCCATAAATCTTCAATATATTTTATAGACTGTGCTGTATTTTGATTGTTGATTTTAATGTGAATATGTGAATTCCAATCGACATACCACAAAGCAGATGGTTTCAGTGTTTGGCGGAAAGAATCATAAAAAAAGTCTTTAGTCACACCAATAATTTTCACTTTTTTGTTGGAAAGTATAAATTCAGCATTCGCGACTGACTTTAGTCCTAATTCTTTAGCAAAGGTTTCATTTATAATAAATGCCCCTTGCTTATCGCCTTGAATTTCCCATGAAAAATTTCTGCCATCGAGCATCTCAATATCCATCGTTGGAATAAAATCAGGATCGACAGTTGTAACAGTAAATGTTTTCTTTGTTCCATTATACTCGCATGTCGCAGTCATAGGAAGATCTTTCGCTAGTCCGTTATTCGATCGTGTTACCGATAAAATATTTGGGTTATTTAGAAGCCTTTGTTTGAATACGTCATACTCCTGTCCAATTTGTTTACTCTGATTAAAGTCAATAATATTCGCCGTATTTAATCCCAGGGATTTGTCCTTCACAAAATCAATTTGTTTCGAGATCATTATCGTACAAATAATCAGAGAAATTGAAATAACAAATTGAAAAACAAAAAGTCCAAATTGTAAAGAGGTCCTCTTTTTCCCTTTTGTGGCTTCTCCTTTCAAAATAGATGTTATTTTAAAAGATGATAGATAAAATGCAGGATAAATGCCCGCAATAATACCTATTACAAGGATACTTATTGCAAAGTATACAATCAGTAATGGTTGATGGATAATATCAAATGAAATCTGAGCATGAGTAATTTTAATAAAGTAAGACTCACTAAGCTTGATCATTAATAATGAAACGGGTGCAACCAAAACACCGATAAGTACCGATTCAAAAAGAAATTGTTTGATGAGTTCGAAGCGTAATGAACCAATAACTTTTCGGATACCAATTTCTCTCGCACGCAATAACGATTTACCTATAGTAAGGTTAACAAAATTAACAATTGCCAGGGCTAAAATAAATATTCCGACAAGCTGAATAAGTAAAATTAATTGTCGTTTATTATTGTTATGAAACGGAATATCCGACAACGAAACAATACCAATTTCCTGATGTTCATTTTCAGCTAAATGTATTGTCTCCAATTCATCCCATAATTTGCCTAATTTCTCTTCGACGACTTTACTGTTGTTATTATCTAATAAAGCAAAGGTACTATACATCCAGTTTGACCAGTCTGAATCCATATCCACTCCTGTTGGTTTAATGGAGATTAATGTTGCGAAAGATGCTACGGCATTAAAGGTAACCGATGAATTGTCTGGAATATTTTCAATAACTGCGGTTACCGTCATATCCATTTCGGGCAGGTCAGACCTGTCTCCAATATAATGGATGGATTTACCTACTGAATTATCGGTTCCAAACAAAAGCTGTGACGTATTCCGGGTTAACACAACTGAATATGGATTATTTAAAGCAGTGGTTGGATTGCCAAAGATTACCTTAAAACTAAAAAGGTCGAAAAAAGTATTGTCGGCAAAAGCAACATTTTCAACTTTCACTTTTTTTGATGATCCACCATTTTCATCAACCTCAATAAAAGGAGATTGACCTCCTCCCGCATAATAATCAATCCGGGTAACAGACCGTATTTCCGGTATGCTTTCCTTCATTAAATTGGCAAGCGGAGCAGTTGTGTAAAAATTTTTACCGATATTGACCTGAAAGATATCTTTATAATTGTTATTGAATTTATCATAACTCAATTCATGTGTGGAGTACATGGTAATTACGAAAAAGACGGCAATCCCAATTGCCAGTCCGCTCATGTTGATAAATGTATCAACCTTATTTTTGAATAGATTTCTTAATGCAATTTTCAGTTTCATGGCCAAATGGTTAAAGATTTTTTTCCTTATTATTAATTTAATATTCAAAATTCGTTTTATTCATACATCATCGCATCAACCAAATTTCTTGTTCGGTTTCAATATGGCCATCTTGCTGATAAGAATTCTAAAAAACTTAAAATAAGGAGTAAAAAAGCCAATACTTCGTTTCATAATATTATACTTGATTTAGTACGAATACATCAAGTTCAAATACGATGCTGAAATTGTAATCTAAGCATATCCAATGCTTTATTGTTTCTTCTTGTAAAAGACATTGTAAATTTATCATACACAGAGTGTCAAATAATTTAACATGATTCATTTTTTGAAGTTGGTTTTCCTATAAAGAATCTTTTGCATTTTTAAAATATAAGCCTAACAGTTTGGGAGTTCTTTTGAATAGCTTATTTACTTAACATTAAGGGTACAATGTTATAAACAAACTGCCATTCATCAGTTGTTTTGTTTTTTTCTATAAGTCCAAACCAACCACGATCATCCCAAACAGTGGATGACATACCATGCTCAAAAGTTGTTTGCACTAATGTATGGTAATACTCGCGTACTAAATCAGTGTTTCTCTCCTTCCTATTGTCAGACCGACCAACACCGTATTCACCATAGTTAACCGGCACACCCAGAAATTGAGCATGTAATGCTACTTTCGATATGGAATTACTTATTGCTTCTCTTCCAGGATAATTTTCATTTTTTCCATTTTGGCCACAAAAACTCCAGGGATCGTAAGTGTGCACCTGGATCGCAATACATGAATCAGTACCTCCACCAGGTAATGTCTCTTTAGTGGGGTAAACTTCTTCAATCCACTCCTGATTACCCATACCATTGGTCGTGATCATTATTATTCGTGTGTTATTCAAACCTCCTGTTTTTCTTATTGCTTCATTTCCAACTCTAAACACTTTTTGTGTTAGATAAATTGCGAGCGAATCAGTTGGCTCTCTCTCTCCGCCCGATCGTCCAAATGCTCCTTCAGGTTCATTGAGTAGTTCGAAAATCAGTTTTTGATTATAATTTTTGAAATAATTAGCTATGCCAGTCCAAAGCGTTTGAAATCTGGCATTATACTCTGGTGAATCATCATAATGCTTTTTAAATTCACGTTCGTGGTGGGCATTAATGACTACATACAAACCTTTATTTAATGCGTAATCTACAACTTCTTTTAATTGTAAAAAGCGGCTATGCTCAAAATTTACATTGCCCAAAGAATCTGTTAAGGGGTCACCTCTAAATCCTTCCATCCAGGTTACAGGTATGCGTATATGTTTCATTCCCTGATCCACATATAAATCGATGATTGGCTTTATGGTCTCAGGATCAGTAGGATTAATACCATTGTCAAATGTATTTCCCAAATTAAATCCAGCTTGCATATTCAGAATAATCTGAGCAGCATTACTGATTGTAGATTTTGCAGAAGGCTGTAAACATGAAGTCGATACAAAAACAACAATACTTATGGATAAAAGTAGGTTTAAATTAAATTTCTTTCTCATATTTATATTATTTAAGATTTTTTTACCTTCCCCCGTATCCCACAAAAACCGCAATGGAATAAGCGTTGTGTGCCTGTTGTACAACTGCTAATTTAACCATAATCCCCATATATCCGTTAAAGTGTTGATAACTAATTTCTTTTATCTATTAACCGACGAACCGTTCCCTTGGCACAGCACCCTGAGCCGTACCCGCCAGCTTTTCCCGGTTGAAGTATTTAAAAAATCCTTTGAAAGGGTACTGCAAATGTGTATCGATAAAGGGATGGTAAGCGGGCATACCCAGAGCATCGATTCGGCACTGGTAAAGGCCAATGCCTCTATGGACAGCCTTGAACTTAAAGTCCCGGCCGAAAAGCTCGACGAACACCTTTGCAAGGTTAGAATAATGAACAAAGCCGACCGCAAGCCGAAGAAAGACAAATCGGAAGGGCTTTTGTTTTTGAAAAAACACGCTTTGAACGGCTTGTTATAAGGCTTTCTGAGACACTTTTTTTTAGAAACCCTGAAATTGTATTGTAAAAAAGGCATTGGATTGAAATCCCTTAAAACCAGGCATGTTTTTTCATAAAAAAGAAATCTGGTCCAAAATGAGAAATTTTCATGGGGTTGTGCAACGGCTACAAATGTTAGGCATTGGCATTTATTTGTTTATCGTTACGAATTCTCTAAAATTATCTCTATCAATCACTTTTGTTTCAGCATCATATGTTTCAGTAAAAGTCTTTGGTAGTTTTTGAGTCCTTTTTTTGTTCCATTTAAATTCATAACCATATATTTTACCTCCTTTTTCTTCCACAAAATCAACTTCTTGCTGTTGTCTTGTTCTCCAATAATACGTGCGTGCTAATGATTGTTTATATTCAATTTGTTTTATTCTCTCCGAAACAAGGAAATTTTCCCAAAGAGCACCTTTATCTGTTCTTAAGCTAAGGGGGTTAAAGTTTCCAATTACCATATTTCTAATGCCGTTGTCGTAGAAATAAATCTTTTTATTGGTTTTTATTTCGTTTCGCACATTTCTGCTAAAACTACCAAGTTTAAAAATGATATATCCTTTTTGTAATATGTCGATATATTTACTAATTGTTTTTTTGTCTACATTCACTATTTGGGTTAGTTCTGAATAATTTACTTCACTTCCTATTTGAAGAGCTAATGCTTGAACTAATTTATCAAGTATCTCTGGCTTACGAATATATGCAAACGAAAGGATGTCTTTGTATAGATAGCTATTTACCAAATTCCGTAAAATACTAATTTCATCTCCAACATTATTTAAGACATCTGGATAAAATCCATATAACAATCTGTTTTCTATATCTTGTTCTGCGTGTAAGTAGCCGTGATGGTTTTCATATTCTTCCCAAGAAATAGGAAAGAGTTGATATTCCCATTTTCTTCCGGTTAAGGGCTCGTTTATTCTGTTTGACAAATCAAATGAGGAAGATCCACTCGTGAATAGTTGAACATCTTTGAACCTATCTGTAATGATTTTCATTGTCAATCCAATTCCTTCAATACGTTGTGCTTCATCAATAAAAACATACTTATATTTGCCAAGAATTGATCTGATTTGTTCTGTAGTTGGTTCTGTTAATAATGTTCGAGTTTTTGGGTCGTCTCCATCAAGAAGTAAATAATCATTTGATTTTAATATTGATTCAATCATTGTGGTTTTTCCTACTTGGCGTGGACCAATTACAACAACAGCTTTTCCTGAACCAATTCTTTTGATTATTCTATCCATTAAATATCTATTATACATCTTTTTTTTAACAAATGTACTAATTTTTAGTGATTGTATTCCCTAATTGTTATGTAATTCAAGGATTACGTTCCTGGATTTTGCTGCGATAAAAGCACAAATTATGCTTTAGCATAAACGCAGATTAGCGCTTTGCCAGGCTCCTTATGACTGTTTTCGGCCAGGGTGTTATTCCGTTACGCCGGCCGGCCGCCGGGCCAGGGATGAATTCCCGCAGTTTCGCAGGCGTGAAGGCTAGCCCTCTGCCTGAGGCGGTTTGTTACATCTCCTCAACTTTTTTAACTGATTCACGAAAACTGAAGTTTAGCAAAAGAGCGAAAAAAAACAACGGGGCAAAAATTGCTTTAAGCCCCGTTTCCTGTTATTTATATCATTGTGATAATCTACAACAACAGCATATTCACTGAAAGGAAAAATCAATACCTGTAATGCTCAGGCTTATAAGGCCCTTCAACCGGTACGCCAATGTAACGTGCCTGGTCGGGGGTGAGCCTGGTTAGTTTTACCCCGATTTGTTCAAGATGTAACCTGGCCACTTCTTCGTCAAGCTCTTTAGGCAAACGATATACATCCAGCTCATGTTCCTTGGTATTGAGTTCGATTTGTGCCAAAACCTGGTTTGTAAACGAGTTGCTCATTACAAAGGAGGGGTGGCCTGTAGCACAACCAAGGTTAACCAGCCTTCCTTCAGCAAGCAGATACAATGAATGCCCGTCGGGATAAGTATATTTATCGACCTGTGGTTTGATGTTGGTTTTCACGATACCCGGCCATTTTTCAAGTTTGCTTACCTGGATTTCGTTGTCGAAATGGCCAATGTTGCAAACAATGGCCTGGTCTTTCATAGCGGCCATATGTTGGGCGGTAATTACATCGCGGTTACCGGTAGTGGTTACAAAAATGTTGCCTTCTTCAAGGGCCTCTTCCATGGTTTTCACTTCAAAACCTTCCATGGCTGCCTGCAGTGCACATATCGGGTCAATTTCGGTCACAATAACCCTTGCCCCGTAACCTTTCATCGAACGGGCACAACCTTTTCCAACATCGCCATAACCGGCAACAACAACAACCTTACCGGCAATCATTACATCGGTAGCGCGCTTAATGCCATCGGCCAGCGATTCGCGGCACCCGTATAAGTTATCGAATTTCGATTTGGTGACTGAGTCGTTTACATTTATTGCAGGGAATAATAATTTTCCTTCTTCCTTCATGTGATAAAGCCTGTGCACACCGGTAGTGGTTTCTTCCGAAGCCCCCCTGAGATCTTTGGCAATACTGTGCCAGCGGCCCGGATCATCTTTCAGAATCTTTTTCAGTATCTTAAATAACTGAATTTCATCTTCGGCTTCAATTTCATCATCCAAAAAAGAAGGATTGTTTTCGGCTTCATAACCTAAATGAACCATCAAAGTTGCATCTCCGCCATCATCAACTATTGTGTGAGGGCCTAAACCGTTCCCAAAATCGAGCGCGCGTTCGGTACACCACCAGTATTCGGCCAGGGTTTCGCCTTTCCAGGCAAAAACCGGAACGCCCGCAGCAGCAATGGCAGCAGCAGCGTGATCCTGAGTTGAAAAAATATTGCAGCTTGCCCACCGCACTTCAGCGCCAAGTTCCACAAGTGTTTCAATTAACACGGCTGTTTGGATGGTCATATGAAGCGATCCCATAATACGGGAGCCACTTAAGGGTTTTGTAGGCCCATATTTTTCCCTCAGCGACATTAACCCGGGCATTTCTTTCTCAGCAATCTCTATCTCTTTCCTTCCAAAGTCGGCCAAAGAAATATCAGCAACTTTATAATCGGTTTTCTTTTTGGTCAATACAGTCATCTTTTTATATCTTTATTATTGAAAATAATTAATCATGGCGTAACCCAATGATCGATTAATAAATTAAGGTGCAAATATAATGCAACAAGGTTTCATAAAAAAACGTAAAAGCCAATGCGTTTGTTTAAAAGATGTTTTTGTCTATAACTTTATATTAGCGAGCGCTTTCATGGCATATTCCCTGTCAGCAGTGAGTTGTACTTTCAGGTGGTTGATTGAATCAAACTTTTTTTCGTCCCTGATGCGAGTGTGTAAACTAACAACGATGTCTTTCTTATAAATATCATCGCAAAAGTCGAAAATATGAACTTCAACAGTGCGGTGGTCGGCATTTTTATATAGGGTTGGCCTGTACCCGATATTCAACATTCCTTTATAGATTTTTCCATCAAGCATTACAGTAACTGCATATACCCCTTCGGCGGGAATTAATTTGTGAGGGTCGAGGGTTTCGATGTTGGCTGTTGGAAAACCTATGCTCCTGCCGATTTGGTTCCCCAGGGTGACATTTCCCGGTATTGAATAGCTATACCCGAGGTGTATGTTTGCCACTTCAATTTCGCCATTCAGAAGTGCTTCCCTGATTTTTGAAGAACTTACATGGGATTCATCTACGATGAAGGTATCAATCTTTTCAACCGAAAATCCCATTTCAGATGCAAGTTCCACAATATTTTCATAAGTGCCCTGGCGACCTTTCCCCAGCCGATGATCGTGGCCAAAAACCAGGGTGTCCATGTTCATTCTTTCTAGAAGGATGTCGGCAATGAACTGCCTGTAAGTTAATGAAGCAAATTCGCGGGTAAAAGGGTAAACAATCATGTGGTCCACACCTGCCGCTTCGAGCAGTTTTTGTTTCTCATCAAGGGTGGTAAGCAAACGCAGGTTGGCTTCGTGGGGCGAAACAACCAACCGTGGGTGCGGATAAAAAGTAAATACAACACTTTCCCCGCCTGTTCGGCGGGCAATATCGTTTAATTGGCCAATGACCTTACGGTGGCCTAAATGTACACCGTCGAAAGTACCTATTGTAATAACCGGTTTGGAGGCTTTAAACCGGTCAATATCGTTATGAATTTTCAAAACCTTAACAACTAAAAATGCGTGGCAAAATTAAGGAAATAATGCAGGTTAAAAAATGTTAGAAAATTAAGCGCTTTGTTTCAAATTATTATTTTAGCAGTAAATTAAAAAAAAATGATTCAAAACGTGCATAAATTTATTCTGTTTACCGCATTAATATTTCTGGCCTTTTCCTGTAAAAAACCATCAAATATTAGTGTTAGCGGGGTAGTTACCAATTGCCCTTCATCGAAGATCTATCTCGAAAAGCTTGGTATAAATGGCAGTGTACCCTTCGACTCCTCAAAGATTGACAACAAAGGAAGGTTCTTTTTGGAGGGTAATGTTAGCCATCCAACCTTCTTCCTGTTAAAAATAAATAATCAGAAATTTATCACGCTCTTAATCGATTCTTCCGAAAATGTTGGTTTTTCAGCCGACTTTATCAGTTACTCAAACGATTACCATGTTGAAGGTTCATATGGTTCATTAAAAGTTCAGGAGTTGAACCAAAAGCTGGCGCGTTCAAATTCTAAAATCGATTCTCTTCAGTCGCTAATAAATATTAATGCCATCTCGCCTGTTAACAAAGCGAAAACCGATGCCTGGAAAAAGGAAATTGAAGATGTATATCTTGACCAAAAAGATTTCTCGAAGAAATTTATTAACGAAAATCCATTTTCATTGGCTTCGGTCCTGGCAATTTACCAGAAATTTAACGACGGGAGCTACATTATACAGGATCTGCAAACCATAAAAATTGCTGCCTCGGCGCTGCATTCCATGTATCCGGAATCGGAACACGCAGTAACCTTATACGAGGATACAAAACAAATGATGAAGTCGTTGAGGACGCAGGAAATCAGGGAATTTATTGAGAAAACCGGTGCGAATTCCCCCGATATTGTATTGCCCGACCCAACAGGCAAGGATATTTCACTCGTATCGCTCAGGGGAAATGTTGTTTTGTTGCATTTCTGGTCGGCATTCGACAGGAATTCCAGAATTATGAACCCCGTGTTGAAAGAAAACTTCAAAGAGTTTCACCCTAAGGGATTTGAGATTTATCAGATTTGTATCGACACTTCGAAAACTGCTTGGGAGGATGCAATAAAGGCTGATGGGCTTACATGGGCTAATGTAGGCGATATGAAGGGCTCTATTCAGGCTCTTTCGATGTACAATGTTCAGTCAGTCCCCTCGAATTATTTACTCGATAAAGATGGCAGCATACTTGCAAAGGATTTAAAAGGGCCTGCTCTTTACAATATTTTGAGCGAAATTTTGAACTAAACATTATTAATATTCGATAGTTCACGTAAAGTTTACTTAAACCTAAACGTTTTTTTATACATCTATTATGAATTTTTCTAACTTGCGCCCGTTTTTAAAAAAGGCGCAATAAAATTTGCTGAAATATTAAAATAAGGTTGGCAAATAAAATAACATATTTTGTTTCAGATGTCCATTTAGGATCACCCGCTTTAAAAAATAATTCCGAGAGGGAAAAACTATTTGTTAGCTGGTTGAACGATGCAGCAAAAGATGCCCGTGAAATATACCTGCTGGGAGATATATTTGACTTTTGGTATGAGTACAAAAAAGTTGTACCACGGGGGTTTGTCCGTACACTTGGAAAAATTGCGGAAATAACCGATTCGGGCATACCTGTGCATTTTTTTACCGGGAATCACGATGTTTGGGTTTACGATTATCTGCCTTCAGAAACAGGCGTAACCCTTCACCGCGGGCCTTTGGTGAAATCAATAAACGGGAAAACATTTTACCTGGCACATGGCGACGGGCTCGATCCCAAAGAAAAAGGGTACTTAATGCTCAAACGTCTGTTTACAAGTAAAACCGCACAGTTTTTCTTTTCACAACTGCATCCAAACATTGCGCTTTGGTTTGGGCATCAATGGGCCAAACAAAGCAGAATTGCAAAAGGGACCGAAGCGGAAACAACAAACGATATTGAAAAAGAAGCAAATGTTTTATTTGCACAAAATTATATCAAGAACAAAAAAGTCGACTACTTTATTTTTGGTCATCGACACATACTTGTTAATAAAGAAATTGATTTAAATTGCCAGCTTTTCTTCCTTGGAGAGTGGTTGAATTACTATTCATATGCCGTTTTTGACGGGGATAAAGTTGAGCTAAAAATATATTCACAAAAAAATTTAACTGATTAGTTATTTGTTATGAGCAAAAAGCTTTACACAACCATCATCGCTACCGGAAGTTATATACCGGAAATTCTAATAAAGAACGAAGACTTTTTGGATCACAAATTTTTCGATCCAAAAAACCGCGAATTATTTGATAAATCAAATGAAGAGATCATTGAAAAATTTCTCGAGATAACCAACATTGAAGAACGGCGTTGGGCAAAGCCCGAACAAATGACCTCCGACCTTGGAGCCCTTGCCGCAAAAGATGCGCTGGAGAGTTCAGGCATTGATCCCGACTCGCTCGATTTTATTATTGTTGGCCATAACTTTGGCGACATGGAATACGATACCCAACGAAGCATGCTTATTCCAAATGTTGCTGCCCGGGTTAAAGAACTGCTCAACATCATAAAGCCGTCAATTGTGGCTTTCGATGTTTTAGCCGGTTGCCCGGGATGGGTACAGGCGCTTATCATCGCCAACTCGTTTATCAAATCGGGTACATACAAACGCGGGCTTGTTATCGGGGCCGATATGAACTCGCGTGTTGGCGATCCCTTCGACCGCGACCTGATGCTTTTTGCCGACGGTGCAGGGGCGGCAATTGTTGAAGCAACCGAAAGCGAAACCCCTGTTGGCGTATTGTCACATGCCGAAAGGACCGATGCTGTTGAGTGGTCGGAACTGCTCGTGCAGGGACCGTCGCTTAACCCCGAACACGACCAGACTAAAAGATACATTAACATGCAGGGGCACAAAGTATATGTATATGCCCTTCAAAATGTGCCAAACGTGGCAATGGATGCCCTGAAAAAAGCCGGACTGGAATTGCACGAGATTAAAAAGGTATTGATACACCAGGCAAACCAAAAAATGGATGAAGCTATTTGCCAGCGCTTAATGAAATTATACAAGATAAAGGGATCGACCAATAACATTATGCCCATGACCATAAATAAACTGGGGAATACATCGGCAGCCACAATCCCAACCATGTACGACCTGATTAAGAAAGGCAAACTCGATGGTCACAAAATTGAAAGTGGTGATAACATCATATTTACTTCGGTTGGCGCCGGCATGAATATCAATGCAGTAATATACAGAGAACCCTGATGCTGGATACTGGATGCTGGATGTTTGATGATACAGAAAGATTAAATGAATTGAATTAACAGGAGAATATTATTGGACAGACTATCGGTTTTGCCTTATTCCCTTTTTACAAGGAAACGGGCTATACGGCGTGTGCGTTGTTCAACATAAACCAACCTGTGACTAATCTCTTTCTCGATTGCTTCGGGTGTGAAATGCCTGATTGTAATAAGGCTTAAATTATCGTTGTAGCGCACTTCGAATTCTTCCGACAACCTTTCAATCAGTTCAATCACACCGTGTTCGGGAACATCAATCGATATCGAAAGGTTCAGGGCTGAAAGTTGAAGCAGGTTAATCTTCATTTCGAGTTCCGAAAAAATTGCAAATACCCACGCCATACTCTTTTCATTCATAAAAGAAAAATCGGGTTGTGAAATGGTTATCAGCACCTGTTTCTCCTTCATAATATAAACAGGCAATGGGTTTATATATTCACGGTCTTGGCCGGGGCCAATTATTGTGCCGCTTGACGATGGGTCGATAAACGACCTGACGTACAAGGGAATGTTTTTGTTTTTTAGTGGTTTTATGGTTTTTGGATGAATTACCTTTGCCCCAAAGAAAGTAAGTTCTACAGCTTCACGGTAACTCATCTCGTCAACTTTTACCGGGTTTTTGAAAAATTGAGGATCGGCATTTAAAATACCCGGCACATCTTTCCATACTTCAACCTTTTCGGCATTTAAAATATTCCCCAAAATTGCGGCGGTGTAGTCCGATCCTTCACGCCCCAGCGAGGTTGTCAAATCGGATATTGTTGCGCCAATAAAACCCTGGGTAATGAAAATCCTTTCTTCTCCAAAAGTAAAAGCTTCTTTAACAAGATCATCTGAAAGCTCCCAGTCGATATTTGCCTCGCGCCATTTATCGTCGGTTTTCAGGCAAAACCTGATATCCATCCACTTGTTCCTGATCCCGTTTTTGTTCAGGTATGCGCTTACAATTTTTGTTGACAACAACTCGCCAAAGCAAATAAACTGGTCGTATTCAAAATCGAAATCGAGCGAAGGCAAACGGTTCAGTCGTTCCTCAATTTTATAATAGAGTGTGTCAATTTCAGAAAATATGCTGTCGCCGTTTTGAAAAAGTCCGCTTATTATCTGGTCATGGTAATTTCTGATTAAGGAAAATTGTTCCCACTTTTTTTCATCACGCTTAAAATAAAGCCTGATCAATTCCTCAAGTGCATTGGTTGTTTTGCCCATTGCTGAAATCACTATCACAAGGTTCCCTTCGGAAGCTGAAACAATAGAGGCCAGGTTTTTCACTGCTGGCGCATCTTTTACCGATGCGCCTCCAAACTTGAAAACACGCATATTTTTTGTTTTAATTTTTTGATGAAAGATACCCAGAAAAAATTCAAACACAAATTTTGATCAATAATGTTCATTTGATATGGAATTATTAGGGAATTGAAGTTGTATCTTTGATGCCCAAAATCGATCGTTTTGAAAAAGAAAATTGAAAAGGGCAATTTTACACAAATAGGCTTTATAAAAAAAACCCATGCGATTAAAGGGGAATTGTTGGTAGTTTACGACAAGGGCCTGGATGAAATCCTTGAAGAAACCGATTTTCTCTTTTTCGAAATTGAAGGTTTGCTTGTTCCGTTTCCAATACTCGAAATTGATTTCAGGGGCGACGACACGGCTTCTTTTCTTTTCGAACTGATCGGATCGAAAGAAAAAGCCGCCGGATTTGTTGGCTGCAGGGTTTTCATCGACAACCAGCTACTTATCAAAAATCATGAAAAAGCAGGCGCTTCTTATCTGAAAGGATTTTCAGTAATTGATCCAATTATTGGCGAGGCCGGAATAATTAGCGAAATTCATGACTATAGAGGTAATATTGTAGCCACAGTTGTTTTTGGAGAAAAAGAAGTTTTACTCCCGCTGAATGACAAACTCATTATTTCGGTTGACAAAAAACAAAAAACCATCACTGTTGAATATCCCGAGGGACTGTACGACCTCAATTAGCCGATTTTAGAAAAAATCAAATAAATTTTAATCGTTTTTAGCAACGCTTTAAAAAAATTCATGTCTAATAGGGTGTAAGTTTTTTAATTTATTTGGCATGAAACGATTTTTCCACATCACATTGTTGATGGTTTTAATATCTATTCAGAATGTATATGGCGATACTGAAAAAAGGGAAACCAGCCCGTTTAATGAAATATCGCTGCTTATATCAGCTGAACTTTATATCGAACAGGGGGATGAATATTCAATTGAGGTTACAGCAAAACCGCAAACCCTTTATAAACTGATTGCAAATATCGAGGATGAAAGGCTCATGATCAGGTATAGTTTTCATGATATGTGGTTCAGTTGTTTTGAACCGGGGCCTGTCACAATCAAAGTTATCACACCCAATATTAACCGTTTAAGCATTTTAGGTTCAGGAAATATATTTGCTGAAAAACCTATCGAAACCGGGCATCTTGAACTTTATGTAACTGGCTCGGGCGATATCAGCATTGCAAACCTGAAATGCAAGAGCATCGAAGCAATTATTACCGGAAATGGCGATATCACACTTGCCGGCAACGATACATTAACCGAAATAAACACGATCATTACCGGAGCCGGGAACTTGCGGGCAAACCTTCTGACAGCCAGGTATGGAAATGTCAGAATGGGAGGTTTTGGAAACTGCTATGTTCATATAGCAGACTATTTAAGTGCCTGGATACTTGGGGCTGGCAATATTAACTACACGGGTTCGCCCAAGATAAATTCAACCATAACGGGTTCAGGAAATATTCACAAAAGAGATTAACATTAAAAATAAAAAAGCCATGAAAACACTAATTAAATTATTTGTATTTGCATTTTTAATTGCAAGCTTTAGCTCATGCTATTTTCAACCTTACGGACATATAATTGGCAGCGGGCCAATTGTGACCGAGGAGTTCACAGTTGCTGAATTTAATTCGGTCGCAGGTGAAACCGTGATTGACATTGACATTGTACAGGGCGATGTTCAATCGGTTATTGCCGAGGGCCACGAGAACATAATGTCCTTTCTCGAACTGAAAGTAATCAATGGGCGCCTGATTGTTGACCTGAAAAACGGTAGCTATTCCAATTTTCAGATGAAGATATTTGTTACCGTTCCCGAACTTGAATCGGTTGAGGTTGGGAGCACAGGGAACATTACCGTTGAAGAATTCAGCCCAATGCAATATTTCGACCTCACAAGCAACAGTACAGGTAACATTGTATGTTACGGGCAGTTTAACATTACCGAAGAGCTTTCAATCCGTTCAAGCTCAACCGGGAATATATCAATCAATGCCGATGCTTTTGAAGTAAATGTAAAACAGAGCAGTACCGGGAATGTAAAAATAACGGGAACTTGTGAAAAACAATGGGTTGATATCAGCAGTACCGGCAATTACAATGCCTACGAACTTATGTCGAAAGAATGCCGGGTTGAAACCAGCAGTACGGGCGATGCCCATGTGTATGTAACCGATTACCTGAATGCAATCATATCGAGTACCGGAAGTGTATTTTTCAAAGGAAATCCCGTGGTAAATGTCAGCGACACGAGTGTTGGCAATTTAGTCAGGGTAAATTAACGTCCCTTTTATAAATTACCATAAACCCTTTGCAAGCGGGATGTTGTTTTAACGTCCCGCTTTTTTATTTATTCCTGAAATGATCAGATAAATGATCAGTGAGAATCCAATTCCATAAATGTTTGCATCCAGTTCAAATGGAAGAGATACATTTGAAATAATCAATATCAATGTAACGGAACCACCAACAATCATTGAAACCAAGGCTGCCACCGGATCAGGCCTTTTTGAGAACAATGCAGCCATTACAGGTACAATCATTCCCGAGACCATAAACGAATAGGAATGCAACATCAATGTTAATACACTATTCATTTTCAGTGCCAGGAACAATGCTACAATACCTACCAGCAATGTTAAAAGCTGGGAATACCGTAAGCTGTGTTTTGAGTTGTGCTTTTTAAGCACATCCGTTAGTATGTTCCCCGATGAGGCCATTAAACAACTATCGGCTGTTGACATGATGGCCGAGAAATATGCTGAAAGGACAATGCCTAAAAATCCCACCGGCAAAACGGTACGAAGCAACACGGGCAAACCCATTTCGGCATCGAGGTTGGTGCTGTTGTAACCGGGCAACATGCCGTTTTCGAGAGCCACCCTGGCAAACATTCCCAATATTACCCCGATAAATGCCATCACCGGATATTCGAACAGACCGGCAATGAACCAGCCCCGTTGTGCTGTTTTTGTATCCTTCGATGCGTAAATCCGCTGGTATAAAGTCATACCAATGAACCAGATCGGGATGATTGTAAACATCCAGTTTGTAATTTGTTGCCAACTAACTGATCTTAAAGATAAAAACGATGGTGCAAGAGTTTGTTTTATTGCTTCAATACCACCGATTTTAACATACGCAAAAGGTAATCCAACTAAAATAAGGCCGGCCATGAGAACAATCCACTGAATGGTATCGGTGTAAATAACTGCTTTCAGTCCGCCTAAAACAGTATATGTCACGGCAATTACACCCATAGCCAAAAGAGCATTTGTAAGCGTAAGCGAAGGAAATGTCGAGGATGCCAGTTTTGCCCCGGCCAGTATCTGTGAGCTTGTAAATCCAAGGTAGCCTATAGCCGATATTATGCCGGCAATCATGGCAACCCTTTTGTCGAATATATATTCAAGAAACTGGGGGAAGGAAAGAAAACCTTTTTTTCGTGCCAGATCAGCAACACGGGGAATTAACAGTACCCCGCTTAGCCATGCTCCCAGCAGGCCGGTAAACAGGAGCCAGCTTCCCGAAAGCCCCATGGTAAACCCAAGTCCCCCAAGCCCGATCGAAAACCCCCCGCCAACATCGGTGGCAACAACCGACAAGCCAATATGAAAACTCTTCAATTGCCTGCCCCCTACATAATAATCGTCGGTAGTTTTGTTATGCCGCATAAAGTAAACGCCCACGCCAAGCATGGCCAGAAGGTAAACACAAAAAATTGACAGATCGATCCAACTCATTATTTTCGGGTGTTTCAGAATTATAACATGCGGGAACGAACAGGTTCCCTCCCATTAAGGAAACAGAATCAGTAATAATCCGGTGAATGGATTTTATACAGACAACGAAATTTTTGATAGTGTTTAGAAACAAAAAAAGCAGACTGCTTAAACCCGGCTTCCAATGGAATTAAAAAAACAATAGAACAACCGCAAAATAAAAAGAAAAAGGGAGAAATAAAAAAATGAGAACCCCATATATTACGGAACTCTCTTTGATGTCCTGCCAGGGCTTCCCGATATCTCCCGATTCTCATCGGGATCATCGGGATTCCCTCTCC
>JAFGEV010000192.1 GCA_016931385.1 Prolixibacteraceae bacterium | reverse complement strand
TTACTTTTCATCTAAGGAAAAGTAACAGCCCGTCTGGCTCGAAGACAAATGTATAATACTCATAAAAAATAGTTCTTATTACCGCACTAAATGTCACAAGTCAGGAGGCAGTCCCTTTTTTTGTAAAAAATTATATATTTACCGGCTAAACCTATAATCGAATGATCAAAGCAAAATCAAACTATCTGTCCAATTTTTTTTCGATAAATAGCATCATAGCCAAACCAGGTTTTAACCGTTGGCTGGTACCTCCGGCCTCAATAGCCATTCATTTGTGCATTGGCTCGGTGTATGCCTGGAGTATATTCAACATCCCTCTTACAAGGGAATTAGGAGTGGTAGCCCCTTCAGCCGAAGATTGGGATTTCAAATCGGTGGTATCCATATTTTCGGTAGCCATCGTGTTTTTGGGATTAGCTGCTGCCACTGCCGGCAAATGGCTTGAAAAAGTGGGGCCACGTACTGTTGGTATGCTTGCAGCCCTTTGCTGGGGCGGAGGTTTCCTTATTGGTAGTATTGGCATAAAATACCATCAGCTTTGGCTTATATACTTAGGATACGGCGCTATTGGCGGCTGTGGTTTAGGCCTGGGTTATGTTTCGCCGGTAAGCACTTTGATACGTTGGTTCCCCGATCGCAGGGGGATGGCAGCGGGAATGGCCATTATGGGGTTTGGAGGCGGTGCCATGATTGCAGCCCCTTTAAAATCGAAATTAATTACACATTTTGCTGAAATCCCAAAATATCTGGGTAAAGTAAATGAGCTGAATTTATTTAACGAGGCCGGAAAACGTTTTGTGAATGTTGCCGGAGAAAATATTGAAGTTGTTGTAAGCTCTGCCTCCGACATGGCTTCACTGCACTTAAACAGCCCCGAAGGGGTTTATGCAGTTGGTACAGGAAACACAGGCGTTTTTGGAACTTTCGTTACACTGGGAATCGTATATTTTGTTGTCATGCTTATAGCATCGCTTAGTTACAAGATACCGGCTCCCGGCTGGAAACCAAAAGGCTGGACACCACCAAGTGAAAAACAATCGGAAAAGAAACTGATCTCATCCAATAGCGTACACATCGACAAAGCAATCCGTACCCCCCAGTTCTACCAGTTATGGATCATGCTTTGCTTTAATGTTACCGCAGGTATTGCAGTGATAGGTGTGGCAAAAACAATGATCAGTGAAATTTTCGGCAGTAATTTAAGCAACATAGTTACCGCATCGTTTGCCGCAACGTATGTACTAATGATCAGTGCATTTAACATGAGCGGACGTTTCATCTGGGCATCGGTATCGGACTATATTGGCCGCAAAAGAACCTATTCAATTTTTTTCATCCTCGGCGTTATCCTTTATTTATCTATTCCATTCATTGCCATTCAGGCAGGTGCCAGCACAAATATAATCTGGTTGATATTCTTTTACGCAACAACCATGATCATATTTACAATGTATGGAGGAGGCTTTGCTACAATACCGGCATATCTGGCCGATTTGTTTGGTTCTTTTCATGTTGGCGGTATTCATGGACGCCTGCTCACTGCATGGAGTACAGCAGGCATACTGGGACCGGTATTGATATCGCATTTACGCGGGTCGTCAATTAATAAAGCCATAACAGAAATTGCAGCTACAATTGACCCCGCACGTTTTCAGGAAAAATTTGGAGAACCCATTTCTCACTTAAACAAACTGGTAGAAACCAAAACAGTGAGTTTATCGAAACTGATGGAAATTGCACCCCCCGGAACAATCGATCCGACTTCGGGCTTATACAATTCAACCATGTATACGATGGCAGCGCTTTTAGCTGTTGCATTTTTTGTCAATCTTATGGTTAAAAAAGTGAATAGTAAATACTATCACAAAGAATAAACATTTTTGGCGGATAAAACCTTTCAGAACTGAAAGATACAGGTTGATGGCTCCCTGAAAAACCGGTTGTTTAGCTCACCGGGATAAACAATGTTGGTCAGAAAAAGTGCATTTGCCGGCACCGATGCCCCAGCTCTGCCCCTGTTTTTTGATTCAATGATGTTGGCAATGTCTGTAAGCGAGATTTTTTCCCGGCCCAAATCGATAAGCGTACCAACAATTGCCCTAACCATATTCCGTAAAAAACGGTCGGCAGTGATCTCAAAAACCAGCAAACCGTTCTTTTCAACCCAAAATGCCTGTTCAATTTTACAATTGTTTGTTTTCGTGTCGGTATGAAGTTTACTAAACGAAGTAAAATCAGTATAGGCTTTAAGCATTTCTGCACCTTTGTTCATCAAATCTACATCAAGATCATAGGGGCAAAAATTCACGAACTCTTTCCTGAACGGTTCTTTCCGGTTCGATAAGAAATATTGATAAGTTCGTGAAAGCGCTGAAAACCGGGCATGAAAGTCGTTTTCAACGGGAATTATCTTTCTGATTAAAATATCTTTCGATAAAATTGCGTTCAGTTTGAAACAAAAATTTTCAGAATTATCAACGGGTAAAGGCAAGTCGAAATGGGCAATGTAAAAAGACGCATGTACCCCTGCATCAGTCCTTCCTGCTCCGGTAACTTCAACTTTTTTTCTTGTTAACGTGTGCAATGCACTGGTCAGCTCCTGTTGAACAGATAACGCGTTGGGCTGAATTTGCCAACCGCAATAGCCCGATCCGTTATAAGATAGTTGTATAACATACCTTTGCATAGGCTATTTTATTGCCCCGACTATCTGCGAGAGGTTGTATTCCAGCACCGAATGCAGCGATGCAGTACCTTCAGGCCCGGGAAAATTAATCAATTCAACAACAGGAATTCCGGACAAAATCTCACTCAGTGGCTTGCTTACCGGATTGTGAATGTTATCAATAATCATAACAGCTTCTTTCATTTGTGCCAGTTCTACAATCTGATAAACTTCGAGTGGGGCCGGGCCAATAATTGCGACAGGTTCTAAGCCTAAATCTTTTGCAAAATCCTTTTGGAAAAAATGGACAATTACAGGTTTTCCTTTCAGTCCGTTTTGTTCAATGTAGTTGCGCGCGAGGGAAAAAAAATCTCCTATTTGTTTAATTGACTGCTCAGCAACATCATTTGTATTTGCCCGGTTAGCAATTTTTCGGATAGCACGTGTTAATGATTCTTCGGTATAACCTGTTTCAATCTGAAAATATTTTTGCGCTTCAAGGATGAGCATCTTTTTCATTTGAGCAACAGCTACTTCATATCCTGCGTAAATCAATATTTCAGCATTCTGTATCTTTTTCATATCGAAAATGGTCAACTCATATTCCGATGGGTGCAACACCGATGAAGGTGCAAGTGTTTTGACATTGGTAAGCCCGGCTGCTTCGGCATATGCAGCTGTCCATGAATTTGTAGCCAATGTATTTAAATCTTTCTGTGCTGTGGCTGCAAAAACAATTGTCACAAAAAAGATGCAAAAAAAAGTCCTCACTTCTTAATTTTCTTCATCAGGTAAATTCCTATGAATACAAAGGTAGCAATTAAAGCAATAGCTGAACTGGCAGGCACCCTTGCCCAGTATGAAATAAAAAAACCTGCAAAGGAGAATATACCTCCCCATGCCGATGCCCATATAACAACCCCCTTAAAGCTTTTCGCATGAAGGGTTGCTATCAACGCGGGTAAAATGATAACGGCATCGATAAGCAATGCCCCAATAATTTTCATTGCAACTGCTACTGTTAAAGCAGTTAGCAAAACAACAAAGTTATAAATGGCTTTTTCGTTTACCCCCGATGAATGGGCAATCGCAGGATCGAAAAAAACAGCTTTTAGCTTTCGGTAAAACAACAGGTGAAATGCGACAATCAAAAGGGAAATTGCACCAAAACCAACAGCCAGTAACTTGTCGATTGTGAAAATACTCCCCCACAACAAGCCCATTGTGTCTTTCGCGGGCACATTGTATGCCGAGATAAAAACAAAAGCCAGTCCAATGGCTGCCACCATAATGAAAATGCTTATAAAACCTGCATCGGCTTTAAGCCCGCGGGCTGCGCGAATCATAAACCATACCAGCAAAAGGTTAACCGCCATGGTTGTCCAAAACGGATTTATCCGGAAAGCCAGGGCAATGGCACCGCCCAATAATGCCCCGTGCATAAGCATAAACCTGAGGGGCAACAAGTTCATCCGCAAAAGATAAACACCGGTTACCGGAAAAGTAATGCCTGAAAGCAGCAATACCACAAAGCCCCTTAATACAGGCGGATATGTCAATATTTCTAACATAATACTCCGTTGCTAAGTTCGTAAACCGGCCATTTGAATTTCGAAATCCAGTTTTCGTCGTGTGATACGATGATTATTGTTGGCGCTTCGTTGGCCCATAGTTCGTTGAGCATATCGTACAATTCTTCTTTTGCACCCGGGTCGAGGTAAGAAGTAGGTTCGTCGAAAAGCAGCACTTTAGCCTGTTGGCATAAACAACGTGCAAGGTTAACACGTTGCTTTTCTCCTCCTGAAAGATGGTGATACGATTTTCCTTCCAGATGCCAGCAACCTGTACGGCGCATCGAGATTTCAGTACGGTGTTCCATTTCAGTTTTTGGAATTTTTTGCGCAGCAAGGCCAATTTCAACAACCTCCCTTGCTGTAACAGGGAAAGTGTTTTTTACATTTTCCTGTTGAACATAGCCCGTAATATGCCTGTTTCGGTTCCAGCTTTTTGTGCCTACCTTATATTCGCCAATGGTTATTTCACCTTTGGCAGCTTTTTCTAAACCAAGTATTAACTTCAAGAGGGTTGTTTTTCCTACGCCGTTCTGGCCTTTAATAAAAACATGGCCGCCCTTGTTTACATACAATGAGAGTTTATTCAAAAGAAACCTGTTTTCGATCCGGTATGTCAATCCTGCAATGGAAACATCCAAACCACTTACCCTTCCAGCTCTTCGCCTGAGCATTTGCCATACTTCTTCAACAGTTTCATCGCCTTTTACAATTTCTTCTGTTTTGCACTGAATCTTCGGAACCAATTTTTCGTATGTAAAATCGATATCGAACCGATTAAATATTTCAGCGGCTCCCTGGCTTGCCAGTATAATATGAACCTTTTTGAACCCCAGCCTCACAATCAGAAAAGCTGCTGCTTTCCCGGCAATTTTATCCTGAAGGATCAAATCCCCGGCATGCATATTCTTCTCTGCCAGAAAATCTTCAAGCTCAAAAAGCGGGTAAAGCCATTTGCCATGGCTGGTGAAGATGATATTGTCGCCTGATTTTACAATTAATGATTGCTCCACATTCAGTTTTATAAATTTCAGACAAAAATAGAAATCTATGCCGGAAGAATAGCAAGGGTAAAACGTTTTTTATACCTAACCTCAAACTCCGACAGGCATTTTAAGGCCCAGCCGGGTTGTAGTCCCACTTCACTAATTTAAACTATACTTTTTTCTTCTATTCCTATTCAAATTGAATGACGATACGGTTTTTAACAAAACAAACACATCATAGCACACTTTAATCAACTATTTAGAATATTGTTAAAGCTTGATTTTTATGCTACTTTTGCAATATAAATTCAATTATATTGCTTTATAAAGATTCGTACATTTCTTCACGCTAAAAAATTTGACGAATGGAAAATACACTAATAATACAGCTAACCAATCAAAAAGCAGCCAGGCTTTTGCACGAATTGGAAGAACTTCATCTGATCAAGGTTTTAAAGGCAAGTAACGATCCTGATAAGCCCAAATTGTCCAAAAAATACAAAGGTTTTATTACAAAAGAAGAAGGACAACAATTAAATGACCATATTAACCAGGTTCGCAGCGAATGGAACAGTATTTAATTGACACCAATGTAATTTCCGATTATTTCTCGGCTTCACTTCCTGCAAATGGTTTACATTTTATGGATTCGGTTATAGATGCCATTCCAAACCTCTCGGTCATTACCCAAATTGAGCTGCTATGCTGGAAAACGGAAGCTCATAAAGAACTAGCAATAAAAGATTTCATCAATGATAGTAAAATAATGGGCATTTCTTCCGATGTTATCATTCATTGTGTAAAAATTCGCCGTAACAAAAAAATCAAAACTCCTGATGCAATTATTGCCGCAACGTCAATAGCCAATGACTATACGCTAATTTCCAACAACGATAAAGATTTTATTGATATTAAGGGGCTTAAATATATTAATCCTTACAGAATTTAAATTAACCTTGTATCGACAGGAAATTCTTGTTTTTCATTGACATCAAACAGGGTTTGGCAAAGTCAATAAATCCCATTTCTTAATCAAAGTTAAAATTTATATACCGTAAATTTTTAATTTGCTGTAATTCTGAAAGATATAATTACATTTACGAATCTTTAACTTAACATTTTTTAACTGCACTGTGTTTCTAAAAATATGATCAAAGGCTTATTTTCGTGGTTCAAAAAAGTGAATAATAAAAATCAAATTCAATAGCAATATGACAATAAGTACAGATATTAAAGCATTGAACGAAAAGATTCAGCTCGAAAGCCAGTTTGTCGATCTGATCAACATCGAAATGAACAAAGTGATTGTTGGGCAAAAACACCTGGTTGAAAGTTTGTTAATTGGATTATTATCCAATGGTCACATTCTGCTTGAAGGTGTTCCTGGCTTAGCAAAAACACTTGCCATTAACACCCTGGCCAATACCATTGATGCAGCATTTGCCCGCATCCAGTTTACACCCGATTTGTTGCCCGCCGACCTTTTAGGCACATTGATTTACAGCCAGAAAAGAGAAGAGTTCGTGGTTAAAAAAGGGCCTATTTTCACCAACTTTGTTCTGGCCGACGAGATTAACCGTGCACCTGCAAAAGTTCAGTCGGCACTGCTCGAGGCCATGCAGGAAAGGCAAATAACCATTGGCGATCATACTTACCCGCTCGATGAACCATTTTTGGTTATGGCCACCCAAAACCCGATTGAACAAGAGGGTACATATCCACTTCCCGAAGCACAGATCGACCGTTTTATGCTGAAAGTCGTGATCAATTATCCGAAAAAGGAAGAAGAAAGACTAATTATCCAGCAAAATCTGTTAAAAGAGTTTCCAAAATCATCAACCATATTAAAACCGGCCGATATCGTAAAGGCCCGCGATGTGGTTCACGAAGTATACATGGACGAGAAAATCCAAAAATATATTGTTGATATTGTATTTGCAACCCGTAACCCGGCCGAATACAAGCTTGAGAAATTTACAAGCATGATCAACTTTGGCGGGTCGCCTCGTGCCAGTATAAGCCTTGCCCAGGCATCGAAAGCATATGCTTTCATTAAGCGCAGGGGTTATGTAATACCCGAGGATGTTCGTGCTGTATGCCACGATGTACTGCGCCACCGTATTGGACTTAGTTACGAAGCCGAGGCAACAAACCTTACAACGGAAGAGATTATCAGTGAAATATTAAACACGGTAGAAGTTCCTTAGTCGCTGGGTTCTGGTCACTGGTCACTGGTCACTGGTCACTGGATACTCGATACTGGATACTGGATACTGGATACTGGATCAGCCAATAGCTATCAGCCAATAGCCATCAGCTATAAACCATCTAGGGAAAAGTTTAAATTTTTTGACATTGGAACACACAGATTTATTAAAAAAAGTACGAAGAATAGAGATTAAAACGCGGGGCTTGTCGCGGAACATCTTTGCAGGTGAATACCACTCGGCGTTTAAAGGCAGGGGTATGGCTTTCAGTGAAGTACGGGAATATCAATATGGCGACGACATCCGTAACATCGACTGGAACGTAACGGCCCGCTACAACAAACCCTTCATCAAAGTGTTTGAAGAGGAACGGGAACTGACAGTAATGTTATTGGTCGACGTGAGTGGTTCGCGCGATTTCGGCACCTTTGAAAGATATAAGAAGAATATCATTACCGAAATTGCAGCGATTCTTGCTTTTTCTGCAATTCAAAACAACGATAAGATTGGGGTGGTCTTCTTTTCTGAAGAAATCGAAAAATTCATCCCGCCTAAAAAAGGGCGAAGCCATATCCTGCACATTATCCGCGAACTGATCGACTTTGAACCCGAAAATAAAGGAACTGATATTAAGCTTGCCCTTGAGTACCTCACAAATGCCATTAAAAAACGCTGTACAGCTTTTGTAATTTCCGATTTTATCGACAATAATAAAGAACTTCAAAGGGCACTGACCATTGCCAATAACAAACACGATGTGGTTGGATTAAGAATTTACGACGACCGTGAAACAAAGCTCCCACCTATTGGCATGATTAAACTTAAAGATGCCGAAAGCGGAAAGTACATCTGGGTCGATACATCAAGCCGTAACGTAAGGGGATACTACGAGCACTGGTGGAAAGAACAATCAAACCTGCTCGACATTGCCTTTACAAGATCTGGTGTCGATTATGTGAACATCAATACACGTGAAGACTATGTTAGGTCATTAATGTCACTGTTCAAAAAAAGAGGTAGCCGGTTATGAGAAATTACATAAAAATAATTGCATTTTTATTCCTGGCATTTGCCGAAAACCTTGTTCAGGCCCAGGAGATCAAACCCATGGCCATGCTCGACAGTTCGGTGATACTGATTGGCGATCAGGTACATTTACGTGTACAGGTTGAATATCCGGCCGATTTCGACATACAGTTTCCAACACCTGCTGATTCACTTACCGAATTCATCGAAATTCTCGACAGGTCAAAAGTCGATTCGGTATTAATTGGCAGCGACAGAAAACTAATTTCGCAGGAATACCTGATTACATCATTCGACACCGGCCAGCATGTAATTCCTTCATTCTGGTTTAACATTCACTATCAGGGATTGATCGATTCGGTTCCCACCAATCAGCTTATGCTGCATGTATTCACAATCCCCAAAATCGACTCATTAATGGGGGCTTTACAAGGGCCCATCGATATTAAGTCGCCCTACGAAGCGCCAATTACCATAAAAGAAGTTGCCCCATGGATACTTGGTGGCCTACTGGCTTTCGGTCTGATCTTTCTTCTGTTATATTCCATAAAAAGAAAAAAGAATAACCAGCCGCTTTTCTCATTGCCATCGAAACCCAAAGAACCGGCTCATGTTGTTGCTCTTCGAGAACTCGACAGGATCAAAGATGAAAAAATATGGCAACAGGGAAAAATCAAGTTATATTACAGCGAAATAACCGAAGTGCTGCGCAGGTATATTGAAGAACGTTTTGAGATTCCGGCACTTGAACAAACCAGCGATGAAACAATTGCAGCTTTCAGATACAGGCGTTCGTTAATGGACGAAAAGTCGTTCGAAAACCTGAAACGCATACTGATACAAGCCGACCTTGTGAAGTTTGCAAAATTTGAGCCGATGCCCGATGATAATAACCTTGCACTGGTCGATTCATACTTCTTTATTAATAAAACCAAAGTTGTGGAAGTGCAGGAAGTAAAAGAACCTGTCGATGACCGTGAAGGGGATGATGTTATTCTGAAGTGAATTTTCACCGCGAAGACACAAAGACGCAAAGGCAAATTGAAAAGAGACTTTGAGAAAGTGATAGTGAAAGAATTGATATTGAAGGGAAATTGCAGAAAAATAGAAAACAATGAGCAATTATAATTACGCGAATCCTGAAATGTTTTACCTGCTATTGGTTATGGTACCAATGGTGGTATGGTACATTTTCAGGTACCGGAAAAGCGGAGCCAGTTTAAAGATATCCACTACACAAAGCTTTGAAGGTTTAGCTAAAGGTTGGAAGCATTACCTGAGGCATTCTTTGTTTGTGATTACCCTTGCCGTGATTGCTTTGCTGGTTGTTGCCCTTGCTCGGCCACAGTCATCGGAAAGCTGGGAAAATGTTTCAACAGAGGGGATCGACATTGTCATGGCCATAGATGTTTCGACCAGTATGCTTGCCCGCGACCTGCGCCCCGACAGGCTCGAAGCTGCAAAAGATGTTGCAACGCAATTCATTGCAGGCAGGCCATACGACCGTATCGGGCTGGTGGTTTTCAGCGGCGAATCGTTTACCCAATGCCCGCTTACCACCGACCATGCCGTGGTAACTAATTTACTCAGGGGCACACAAACCGGGATTCTTGAGGATGGCACTGCAATTGGTAACGGCCTGGCCACATCAGTTAACCGTTTGAAAGAAAGCGATGCCATCAGCCGTGTAATCATTCTGCTTACCGATGGTGAGAACAACCGGGGAGAAATTCCCCCGTTAACGGCAGCCGAAATAGCAAAAACTTTTGGCATAAGGGTTTACACAATCGGGGTGGGAACAATAGGCACAGCCCCCTACCCTGTGCAGACTCCCTTTGGCACGCGCATTCAGGATGTACAGGTAAAAATTGATGAAGAATCGCTGCAAAGCATTGCCAACATCACCGGCGGAAAATATTTCAGGGCAACCAACAATGAAAAGCTTAAATCGATTTACGATGAAATTGATGCCCTTGAAAAGTCAAAAATAGAGGTTAAGGAATTCAGTAAAAAACAAGAGGAGTTTCAACCTTACGCCCTGGCAGCAATGCTGTTGATGATTATCGGAATATTATTGAAGGTCTCGGTTTTCAGGAATATTCCTTAACATTAACAGGCAAATGAAGTTGATAATTGAAAGATTAATTGCTTAAAAATGGAAATGTTCAGATTCGGAAATCCGGAATATTTATACGCGATGCTGGTAATCCCGGCCCTGATAATCCTGTTTGCCTTTTTCAGGGCTAAACGGCGTAAGGCCATAAAAGAATTTGGCACCCCTGAAATCCTTGCCCCGTTAATGCCCAATGTATCAAGGTCGCGCCCTACTTGGAAGTTCATCCTTTTATGCACCGCACTGGCCTTTTTGATTGTTGGCATTGCACGTCCGCAATTTGGCTCTAAACTTCAGAAAATAAAACGAAAAGGGGTTGAAATCATCATTGCCCTCGACGTGTCGAACAGCATGATGGCCGAGGATATTCAGCCCAACCGCCTGGAAAGGGCCAAGATGGCCATATCGCGCCTTACCGAAAGGCTTAGCAACGATAAAATCGGGCTCACCGTTTTTGCCGGCGATGCCTATACCCAGATACCCATCACAACCGATTATGCTTCGGCCAAACTTTTCCTGTCGTCAATCAGTACCGATATCGTACCTGTTCAGGGAACAGCTATTGGCGCAGCAATTGAACTGAGCATGCGCTCTTTTACGCCCGAAACCGAAAGCAGCAAAGCCATGATCATAATCACCGATGGCGAAAACCACGAGGACAACGCTGTTGAAATGGCCACGATAGCCGCCGAAAACGACATCGTTATCCATACCATTGGAATGGGTTTACCACAAGGAGGGCCAATACCCGTGTACAATGCCAACGGCCAGAAAGATTTCCGCAAAGATAAAAGCGGGAATGTAGTCGTAACCAAGCTCGATGAAAAAATGCTGCAACAGATTGCAGTAGCCGGAAACGGGAAATATGTAAGGGCAAACAACACCGAAGTAGGCATTAACACCATTTTTGATGAAATTAGCAGCATGCAGAAAACCGAACTTGAATCGAGGGTCTATTCCGACTACAATGACCAGTTTTATTATTTCATCGCGGTAGCGCTTGCCCTGATCCTTATAGAGTTCATGGTGCTGGAAAGGAAAAATAAATTATTGAAGAATTTCAGGTTATTCAGTAAAAAGGAAGGGAAATGATACGATCGATTTTCATATTTGCACTTTTATTTATAACCCTTTCGGCCTTGGGTCAAAAGGAAAGAAAATATATTCGAAAAGGGAACCGTTTTTATAAACATGCAATTGAAAACACCGATACAACCCGGTTCGACTCGATCAATTTTGTCAATGCCGAAGTTGAATACAGAAAGGCACTTGAAAAAAAACCGAACGATTTTAAATCGCAGTTCAACATTGGCAATGCCATGTTCAAACAAAACAAAATGTTTGAGTCGGGCAACCAGTTTGAACAAATAATTGAAACAGCTCCTAATAAGGAAGATAAAGGAAAGGCGTGGTTCAACTATGGAAATTCACTGCTGGCACAACAAAAACTCGACGAGAGCATTGAAGCCTACAAAAACGCGCTGCGAAATAATCCTTCAGATTTAGAGGCAAAGTATAACCTTGAATTTGCAAGGAAAATGAAACAACAACAGCAGCAACAACAACAGCAACAACAAAATCAGGATCAGGACAAAAACCAGGATCAGAATAAAGACCAGCAAAACCAGGATCAAAATCAAAACAACGATCAGGATAAGCAACAGGATAAAAAAGATCAGGACCAGAATAAGGATCAGAATAAAGATCAGCAGCAAAACCAGGATCAGCAACAGCAGCAACAACAACCCAAAATATCGCGCCAGAATGCCGAGCAAATGCTGAAAGCCTTACAAAACGATGAAAAAGAAACACAGGAAAAAGTTAAAAAGGCCCAGGCTGCAAAGGCTAAACAAAACAGGCCTGATAAGGATTGGTAGGTAAGGCCTCCCCCTGCCCCCTCCAAAAGAGGGGGGACAAAGAAATAATTTAAAAGAGGTTTACTATTTTTGTGACATAAAATTGGTTAAGATGTATAAAAAATTTGTTCTCATTTTATTTATGCTGGCTGGCATTGCCTCATTTGCCGACGAGGTCAAATTTTCCATGTCGGCGCCCGAAATCGTTGCCGTTGGTGAACAATTCAGCTTAACCCTTACCCTCAACGACAAAGGTGAAGATTTGCGCATGCCCGAAATTCCAAATTTCGACATTTTAATGGGGCCAAGTACCTCTAGCAGCCGAAGCTTCAGCATTGTTAACGGCCGCACCACCCAAACGGTTGAATACTCTTACACTTTCATATTGCGCGGACAAAGCGAGGGAACCTTTACAATTTCCCCTGCAACCATAAAGTCGGGTAGAAATATCTACCAATCGAACCCTGTATCGATAAAAGTAATCAAAGGCAGGCAGCCCGCAACAAACAACCAGGCACAACAAGGAACCCCCTCAGGGGGTGACAACGACCAGCAGACAACTGCAGCATCTGCCGAAGAACTTTTTATCCGCTACGAAACTGATAAACGAAATGTGTACAAAGGCGAAATGATTTCTGCAACGTTCAAGCTTTACAGCAGGGTCGGGCTCTCGGTTGTAGACCAGACTCTGCCCTCGTTCGAAGGTTTCTGGACACAGGATATTGACATTCCGCAAGCCGATCAAACCAGGACCCGCGAAGCTGTTGACGGGGTAATATACAACGTGTACACCCTTCAGAAAAAAGTTATCATACCACAGCAAACCGGCACGCTTTATATTGAGCCGGCCGAGATGGTTTTCAACGTGCAGAAACGGATCGCTCGCCAAAGCATTTTCGACGACTTTTTCGGTTCGTACCAGAATGTGCGCACCATTGCCAAATCGAAACGCATTGCCATTAGCGTTAAAGACCTTCCATCGCCACCTGCAGGTTTTAACGGGGCAGTTGGCAAGTTTTCGGTTTCATCGAATATCGATAAAACCAACATTGTAGCCAACGAAGCATTAACGATTGATGTTACCATTACCGGTAACGGCAACCTGAAACACATCAACCCGATAAAATTCGATTTCCCTGCCGACTTCGAGGTTTACGACCCCCAGACATCGTACAACTTTAAAGCTTCGGAGGCAGGAATAATAGGAAACACCCGTTTCGAACAAGTTGTTATCCCACGCTATGCAGGCGATTTTTCAATACCTGCACAGAAATTCGTTTATTTCGATCCGGAAATAAAGCAATACAAAACACTTTCAACAAAGCAATTCGACATTCATGTTGAAAAGGGCTCAGACGACCAGAACACTACGGTAATAAGCTCAATGACCAAAGAGAACGTACGGTTTATCGGGAAGGACATCCGCTATATCAAACAAAGTGGGAGCAAACTAAAACCTGTTAACAGCATCCTGTACGGCACATTGCCATTCTTCCTGAGTTATGGCGGCTCGTTTCTGGCTTTTATCCTTTTCGTATTGCTTCAGCAAAAAAGGTTGAAAGAAAATGCCAACATCGCGCTGATGCGAAATAAAAAAGCCAGCAAGATGGCACGTAAACACCTGAAGGCAGCGTCAACCTGTGTGAAGAACAACAACAAGGACGATTTCTTCGAGGCGCTGTTAAAAGCATTCTGGGGTTACCTTAGCGACAAACTCACCATACCGGTGGCCGAACTTAACCGCGAAAATGCAAGGGCAACCCTCAATAACCATAGTGTAAAGAACGAAACCATCGATTCGTTTATCGAGCTTGTGGATAAATGCGAGATGGCACGCTACGCACCGGCAGCTGTAACCGATGATATAAAAACCCTTTACAAGGAAGGTGAACGCTTGATCAATCAATTCGAAAAACAAATACGTAAAAAGGCAGTTTAATGATGAAGAAGCTTATCACAACTTTCATACTATTATGTGCATTTCTGGCAATGAAAGCTGAACCTTCGGACTCATTGCAAAAAGCCAACGAATACTATGTAGCTGAAGAATTTCCGAAGGCCATAACCCTTTATGAAAACATCCTGAACGAGGGTTATGAATCGGCTGCTCTGTACTTTAACCTGGGAAATGCCTATTATAAAAATGGCATACTAACCAGTGCCATTCTTAATTATGAACGGGCAAAGCTTTTGGCCCCTAACGATGAAGACATTCAGTTTAACCTCGATTTGGTTAACCAGTTCGTGGTTGATAAAATTGAACCTTTGCCACGCCCGTTTTTTGTAAACTGGTGGCAAAGCCTTATCAACCTTCACACATCAAACGACTGGGCGCTTATCAGTATTGCAGCATTTATAGTAACACTCTTTTTTGCTGTTGTTTATATCTTTTCACGTTCGGTTGGCCTGAAAAAGCTGGGGTTTACACTGGCCATAATTTTCCTCATAGCTTCGCTCTTTGCCTTTGGATTTTCAGGTTCGCAAAAAATGAAAATTATCAATAGGCACCATGCGATTATTTTATCGCCTACGGTAACGGTTAAAGCCTCGCCGGCCGAGAGCGGTACACCATTGTTCGTAATTCACGAAGGGCTAAAGGTTGAAATTACCGAGGAACTGGGCGACTGGTTCGAGATTAAGCTGGCCGATGGGAACAGCGGTTGGCTACTGAAAAGTACGCTTGAAAAAATATAATAAACAACATTATGAAAACAGCCCTGATTGCAGGCGCAACCGGACTTGTTGGCAAAAACCTGATCATGGAACTGATTGCCAGCGACACTTACTCGAAAGTTATTGTTGTTGCCCGCCGCGAACTTTCAATTGCACACCCAAAACTTGAGTTGATCATTACCGACTTTGGCAGGCTGAACGAAACCAACCTTCCTGAAAAAATTGATGTTTGTTTTTGCGCACTGGGAACTACACAGCGTAAATCGGGCCGTGAAGGCATGCTGAAGGTTGATTATGAATACGTGGTAACACTGGCCAATATCTGCAGCAAAGCCGGAATTAAAAAATTCCTCGTGGTAAGCTCACAGGGGGCAAATTACAATTCATCATTCTTCTATCTCCGCACCAAAGGGCAAATGGAAGAAGCAGTGAAAAAAGCCGGGGTTGAAACGGTTTACATTATACGCCCTTCGTTAATAACAGGCGAACGCGAAGAATTCCGCTTTGCCGAAGAAATGGGTTACTATGCATCAAAAGTCCTGTCGCCGCTGATGGTAGGAAAACTGAAACGAATGAAACCCGTAAGTGCACTCCAGATTGCCCGCTGTATGATCGATCTGGCAGGTAAAGATGATAAGGGGAATTTTACGATTGAGTCGGAGTTTATTCAGAGTTACTGAAAATAAGATCAATCAATAGGTTTACACCAATAATTCTGATGCAGGCTACTACCGTTGATTTTTTAAACTATCAAACCTGTTTTGTATATTCCGTGCACTGGCCTTTATCTATCTATCTTTTTTAAATAAATATATTCTACCAATTATAAATAAAAGTCCAATTAAACATGCCCAAACAAACCAATCGCCCAACATTGCATAAATTGTTTTAGTCCCTTTCGTTTTATGCCTAGCAGCGATGAGATGTTTTTTTTAATCATGATAATTTTCCAGGAAAGTGATTCAATAATTACCCTTAATAAAGAGGTCAACAACTTCTTTGTTTTTTCCATACATCTTTATTATGTAAGTACCGCAGGTAAGCGAGCTTATGTCAATACTCTGTTTTTCAAATCTTAATGTTTCTTGAATTACCAAAACTCCCATACAATTATAAATACATACATGTTCGAACACAAAGTTTTCTTGCTGACTAATAAATAGTTCATTGTCTGCAGGATTAGGATAAATACATTTTGCAGTAAAATTTAACACATCTTCAGATACTGCTGAAGGCGTTTCATCTGTCAGGGATAAAACAAGTAACCCGTCTTCGACAGTAACATTACCTGGTGAAAAATCTACTAAGTTTCCATCAAATGTCCAGTTAGCCTTTGACCAACGTTGGGTATTAAAGGTGTCAAAATCATCAGTCCATTCCAGTTGAAAAGTATCTTCGCTGCCCTCGTTGTAACTGTAATATTTTAACCAATCGACATATTGGTTCTGTGGAAGAACGCCGGGATTAAAGTTGCCTGCCCAGCCGGCTGCCCCAGATATCCAGGCATTAAAACGGTACGATTGTGGATTTATCAGGCTTGCAACCTGTTCAGTAGAATCCCTTCTCACCTCAAGGCTGTCAAAAAACCATGCAACATAATATGGGGTTCATTCAACGGCATATATATGAAAAGTATCTGATAGCGAAAAATTATAATGATGTTCCTCTTCACTATTGGTAGTGCCACCCGATAAACCGTCGGTAATAATATTCGATTGAAAAGTTTGGGCATTGTCCTTGCCAAATATCTCAATATCTATCTCTTCCCAGAATGTACCAGCCATTTCAGAACCATTTTTATATAAAAAAAATGTAGATAAAATCCCACTGCCATTACAGGCTTTCATGCTCATTTCAAATCTGCCATATAACACAGCATCAGTTGAATAAATTTCGGCTCCCTTGTAATTATTGGAAGACAGATTTAATGAGCAAAAAAGAAATGACAAACTCAGAATTGAAATAATTTTTGTTTTCATTGTATAAAATTCCTTGGTTAAATACATTATTAATTTATGCTGGATCAGAGATAATATGCAATTAAAATCATACTTATTAATCCACCCAGCCAATAAATAGTTTTGCTTGAAGTACTATTTTTAAATTGTCCAATATTAGAATTTTGTGCTTTTATTTGCATAACGTTAATATTTCGAGTTTTTCTTTTTGCAGTATCTGTAGGTTCCGACTAATCGGTTGCGCTATGCGTAGACCGGGATATTGAGACTGCAACTTTTCAAACCGTTACAAGTTTGAGTAAATGTAATAAATTTCAAAAACAACACCCGGCATACGTATAATGCGTGTTGTGTTTTCGTGCCTTATATTAGTATCATTTAGAAAAATGAACTAACCCGCTGCAAGCAGACGGGGTATCAACAAGGAATTTTATTCATTTATCGCCCCCAAGAGCGGGGAATATTACCCTTAGAGATAACTCGACTTCGCTCGGGATCAGTTCGACTTAGTAATTCCAGTTCACTTCATGCCTGAAATCACAGTCTCACTGAATTTAAACCAATCAATATCACAAAGATGCCCCTCTCCCCCAACAGCTTCAAAAGTCAATGCTTTAATCCCCTTGGTCATTTGAACATTATAAGTCTCTTCTGTCCAGAAACTATCATGAGCAGGTTTTAACGCAACTTCAGCTATGGTATCCGTTTGCCCACCTTCACTGGCATAGATTAACAATCTGCAGTTATTTAAGGTATTATACCTGATAGAAACAGAACTGATACCCTCACCAAAATCTAAGTATTTATAGGTGGCCTGGTCTCCATTTTCCATTTGACTGAGCTTTTCATTTTTATCATTCTCCTTTTCAATTCGCACATTTCCTTTCATTGTACATGCCCTTTCTGCGTCTATAACATTAGTGACATCCAAAGGAGGTAAAGCTCCCTGTGTTGTCATTTCAACCTCGGGGATTGATCTGTAAGCTCCCCCGAAAACTGGACAGTTTAAAAGTAGACAAATAAGCGTTAATTTTAAACTGTAATTATGAAAACAAAAAGATTT
>JAFGEV010000191.1 GCA_016931385.1 Prolixibacteraceae bacterium | reverse complement strand
TGCCCATCGAAATTGAGTTTCAAAAGGGTAAGTACCATAACCACCCAACATTTGCCTTTTGGATTGAAGACCTTGAAGGTAATTATATCCAAACATTGTATGTGACCAAGTCGTTAGGGACAGGGATATACGGGCATGGAAGGCCCGAGTACGGAAAATGGGATGCAACCCCGGGCCCTTCGCAAAACCCTTCTTCTTTACCATACTGGTTGCATAAACGAATGCCTACAACAAAACAAAAAGTATTATTGCCTACGCCCGACTACCCGGTGGCCGATGCAATAACAGCGGCAACACCAAAGGGCGATTTCTCGTTAAGTACTGCCAGCCCTGTTGAATTGCCGAAACGTTTTGTTTTGCTGATGGAGATTAACCAACCCTGGGACTGGAACGAATACTGGCATAACGACAAATACCCCGGCGAACCCGATTACAACAACTCATGCCAGCCCTCGCTTGTGTATGCTGCCACGATTGACCTCGAAGGGCCTTTTAACGAATATTACCTCAACCCTATTGGGCATGGCCATTATGCCGGTAAAGACGGCTGGTTATATACCGACCTTTCTACTTTTACTACTGCATTGGGCATTGTTTCAAAAGTTAAAGTCGTAATAAAAAAGTAAAATGTTTTTTGCTAAGCAAAAAAACATTGAAATGAAATTGCTATACAAAGCAATAGGGTTAATCACGTTTTTATTTTAATTAAAAAATTTTGGTACAAAATTAACGCATTTGATAATGAGAAATCTACTTATATTTTTTTTGGTTCTTTCAAGCAACCTTGTATTTGCGCAAAACGGTATTATTAAAGGCCGTGTTGTTGATGCCGATTCGAACGAACCTCTGCCCTTTGTAAACGTTGTTGTAATGGGTACTCTCAAAGGGGCAGTTACCGACCTTGACGGGAATTTCCAGATGTTTAACCTTGACCCCGGATTTATCAGGCTTACTACTTCATTTATTGGTTACAACAGCGCAGTTTCTGATGAAATTGAGGTAACAAATTCTAACATTGCCAATATTGAAATTACCATGAAAGAAGCTGATACCGAACTTGCCGAAGTGACCGTAGTGGCCAGCCCTTTCAGGAAAACCGAAGAAAGCCCTGTTTCATTACGCAGCATTGGCGTAGGTGAAATTGAGACCAATCCCGGAGCTAACCGCGATATATCAAAAGTGATCCAGTCGTTCCCGGGAGTTGCCTCCACACCGGCATTCCGTAACGATATTATCATAAGGGGCGGCGGCCCTTCTGAAAGTGTGTTTTATCTCGATGGTATTGAAGTGCCCAATATTAACCATTTTGCAACTCAGGGATCATCAGGCGGGCCGGTAGGCATCATCAACGCCGATTTCATTCGCGAAGTGAAATATTATGCGGGTGCTTTTCCTTCGAACCGGAACGATGCACTTAGCGGCATACTTGAATTTAACCAGGTTGACGGGAACAGCGAGAAACTGAAATTCCGCGCCTCGCTGGGAGCCTCTGAAATTAGTGCCACTTTTGACGGGCCGCTGGGTGAAAAAACAACCTTCATTGCTTCAGCCCGCAGGTCGTACCTGCAGTTTCTGTTCAGCCTGATTGAACTCCCCTTCCTGCCTGCTTTCAACGATTTTCAGTTTAAAGTGAGAACCCGCATCGACCCAAAAAACGAAATTACGTTTATCGGATTAGGAGCCATTGATGAATTTGCCCTGAACCTGGGCATTGAAGAACCCGATGAACAGCAGGAATTCATCCTTACATCGATTCCTGTGAACGAGCAGTGGACCTACACCATTGGAGGCATTTACAAGCACTTTCATGAAAATGGCTTTCTGAGCGTTGCACTTAGCCGGAATCATCTGAACAATGAATCGTACAAATACCTCGACAACGATGAATCGGATACTGAAAACCTTACCCTTGATTATAAATCGAAAGAAATAGAAAACAAACTGAGGATTGAAAATACCAACCGGATTGGATCGTTTAAACTTAATTACGGACTTAATGCCGAGCTGGTAAGGTATACGAACAATACCTATCAGAAAAGGTTTTTCGGGGGAAAGCTTAACGAGATCAATTACAGCACCGATATCAACCTTCAGAAATATGGGTTGTTTGCACAGGTGAGCAAAAACTTTTTGGCCAACGACCTTGTGGTTTCCCTTGGTACACGTTTCGATGGGAACACATATTCGGAAAGCATGTCTAACCCGCTCGACCAGTTTTCGCCAAGGCTTTCGGTTTCATACAGCATTACCGACCAGTTGAGCATTAACGCAAACACGGGCCGATATTATCAACTGCCCCCATATACATCTCTTGGTTTCAAACGCGACGATGTTTTTGTGAATAAGGAAAATAACCTGAAGTATGTCAGGGTTGACCAGTTCATTGCCGGGTTTGAATATAAGCCGAAGCAAATGTTTCAGTTTTCAATTGAAGGTTTCCTGAAAAATTACAGCCAGTACCCATTTTCAGTTAACGACCAGATAAGCCTGGCTAACAAAGGAGCTGATTATGGCGTGCTGGGCGATGAAGAAGTTATTTCGACCGGAGAAGGAAGGGCTTACGGTTTTGAGTTGTTTGCCCGCGTTAACAACCAGAAAAACCTGAACGGGAATATTTCTTATACTTATGTAAGAAGTGAATTTGAAGATCCCGAAACAGGCGAATACATCCCAACAACCTGGGACAGCCGTCATTTACTGACTACTTTTTTCACCTATAAACTAAAAGGTAACTGGACAGTTGGCGCTAAATGGCGTTTCGTTGGCGGATTGCCCTATACACCTTACGACCTCGAAGTTTCTGAAATTGTGCCTGCCTGGGATGCACTTGGCGGCCCTTTTTTCGATTATGAGAATATTAACAGCGAAAGGTTCGGGGCTTTTCACCAGCTCGATGTCAGGGCCGATAAAGCGTTCTACCTGAAAAAGCTAACACTAAAAGTTTATATCGACATACAAAATGCCTATAACTTTCAGGCCGAAAGCAACGATATAATTGTAAGGGAAAAAGACGCCGCCGGCAACTTTATCAAAACCGACAACGGGCTAAGATACCAGTTGCGAAGGGTTGATAATAAAGTTGGTACCGTTTTGCCAACCCTGGGCATTATCCTGGAATTTTAAAAGGCTATTTTTTCTTTAGCAACCAAACATCCTTATGCTCAGCATATTTTGCCCGGATGTTTTTTATAAATGAACGGGCATCGGCTTCGGAGTTGGTTTGATCAACGGCCACCCTGATAAAGCCCGAATCGGTTGAGAGCAATACCGGATAAAACCCTTTTTCAGCCATTTTGGTTTTGAATTGCCCGGCATTATCAGAATTTTTGAAACTTCCGATGATCACGAAAAAGTCGAATGTTGGTTTAACAGGAGGTTTTTCTTCCTCAATCACTTCAACTTCTTCTTCTTTTACAATGATGGGTTCCTCAACGATGGGTTCCTCAACCACTTCAATAACGGGCTCTTCAACAACAGGTTCTTCTATTACTTCAACAACAGGTTCAATAACAGGTTCTGTTTCTTCCACTGCTTTTTTTGTGGTTTTACACGAAACAATTACAAACAGGGACAATAAAACAATAAGTAATTTTTTCATTTTACTGATTTTTTCATGTTATTCTGCAAATTTACACTACTTTTTTAAACTAAATTCTTTTAAAATATTTTTTCTTTAAACAGGCAAAACCTCTATTCATTTTTATAAAAGAAGTACCCGCCGTTTTTTTTTTATATTTTTGTGGCTCATTAAAAACGTTTATAAAACATTTCAACAATGAACAAACCAACGGTTGTAAGCGGGATCAGGCCAACAGGCTATCTGCACCTGGGAAATTACTTTGGCGCGGTAAGGAATTTTATAAAAATGCAGGAAGATTTTAACTGTTTCTTTTTTATTGCCGACATACACTCCCTTACAACGCATCCTACCCCTGAAAATTTGCAGGCCGGGGTAAAACAGGTATTGGCCGAGTATTTAGCTTGTGGCATTGACCCTGAAAAAGCAACCATTTTTATTCAGAGCGATGTTCCTGAAGTATCGGAATTGTACGCTTTTCTTAACATGAACGCTTATCTTGGAGAACTTGAACGGACAACTTCGTTTAAAGAAAAAGCACGCAAACAACCCGAGAATGTAAATGCAGGCCTGCTTACATATCCGGTTCTTATGGCTGCCGATATCATTATCCATAAAGCACATTTTGTGCCTGTTGGGAAGGACCAGGAACAAAACCTTGAAATGGCGCGCAAATTTGCGGGCCGCTTCAACCGCATGTACAACTGCGAACTTTTCCCGATACCACGCCCTTTCACTTTCGACGGGAAAGATATGATTAAAGTACCCGGGCTTGACGGGAGCGGAAAAATGGGCAAATCGGAAGGCAATGCCATCAACCTTTATGAAGACCCGAAATCGATCCGCAAAAAGGTGATGCGCGCCGTGACCGATACCGGCCCAACTGAACCTGACAGTCCGAAGTCGGAAGCGGTTGAAAACCTTTTTACCCTGATGAAAATTGTTTCAAAACCCGATGTTGTTGAACATTTTGAAAGATTATACAATTCTTGCGAAATTCGTTATGGCGATTTGAAAAAACAATTGGCCGAGGACATCATCAGCTATACCGAACCCATCAGGGACCGGATTATTGAAATACTGAAAGATGAAACTTACCTGGCAAAAGTAGCCCGCCAGGGATCGGAACGTGCACGGGAATCGGCACTGCAAACCCTTAACGAGGTGAAACAGCTAATCGGGTTTAAGAGCCTTTTTTAAAATTATTTCTTTTAGTGATATTTGATAATAAATGCTGTCAGGTCTTAAAGACACTGACAGGTTAGCTTCTACAACACATCAAAGTTTATCAAACCCAACAACAATGATAATCTGGCAAAGATCTCAACCTTAACCTCAACCTTAACCTTATCTTTATTATCACCTCCATTCTTACCCCGGTCAGTATAAACATTAAAATTTTTAAACTCAAAAAAAATGAATTTAATCTGCCACCTTTTTTAACTTTGGTATCATACTATTGAATCGATCGATAAAACCATCCGTTTTGAAAAAAATAAACTGGGACGAACTTTACCGTAAAAATGCGCCGTTGCTGGTTGGGGTATGCCGGAGGTATACCGGCAGCGAGGCGGTTGCCCGCGACCTGGTGCAGGACACGTTTGTTGCGGCCATGAATAAAATTGAGGATTACAAAGGAATAGGGAACATTGATGGTTGGATACGCCGTATTGCCGTAAACAAAGCGTTGATGTATTTGCGTAGATTGAAAACCAATGAGGTTCTTTCTGAAAAGATTGTTTCGAATGTTCAAAATGAAACCGGAATGGAAACACCTGTCCATCATGTTCGATATGTAATTGAGAAAGCTTCGTTTACAACCGGCGAGTTGCTTGCTGTGATTGACGCATTGCCCACGCACCATAAAACAGTATTTAACCTGCATCTAATTGACGGCTACAAGCACAAACAAATTTCACAAATGCTTGGGATCAGCCCCGGCACTTCCAAATCGCACCTGGCCAGGGCCCGGAAAAAAGCGCAGGAACTGCTTTATGCCCGGGCTATGGAAAAGGATCCTGAAGAGAAACGCAGGAACCTGATATTTATTCTTCTATTCCTGTTCCCCAACCGGATTGATTCAATTTTCAGAAAAGGTTTTCGGGGTTATGAGCTTCCGGCGAATACTTTTCCTCAAATAGGCAATTCAATTGGAAACACAATTGTTCGGCAAGGTATAACGCTTACCGGAAAACTTATCATTTCAGGTATAGTAGCTTCTTTTTTAGCCGCCGGTTTTTTCATTGTTCTCCCAAATTTTTCAAATAAAGCATTGCCTGAAAAACAGGAACTTTTAGTGGATATCGATACTGTTTTGAACGTGGATAAACAGGCTTTGCTTCCTGAAGAAACCGTTTCGGCTAAAAATGTTATAACTGATTCGGCAGGCAAAAACACGGTTGCACCGGTGATTGTAAAAAAACAAATTGTAATCCATGATACCATTCGCCTTGAACGACCTATTGAAAATTAATGCTCTCTCGATCCTCCTTTTATCGGCTGCAATAGCAAAAGCACAGCCCGATACCATTGTTGTATACGAGTACATCTACAAAACCGATACCGTTTGGGTTGAACCCGAACCTGTCCGCGACACAATGGTTATTGATCAGTTGCAATCGATTGAATGTGCAACGCTCTTCTTTGATTCCATACAGAAAAAAGCCAACCTGGTAATTTTTTCCAACGGCGCAAGTGCAACCATTCCCATTAACCGCATCATAATGGGTGGAAACAAAAACCAAACGGAAATGAAACAAAAAGGTTTTTTCACTTTACTGTTGCTTTCAATGCAAACCATTTTGTGTGCACAGCCAACTCTAGATTTTTACACAGGAACTACCAGCCATTGGTTTCAGCATAATACAAGCACCATAAGCAACCCCATGTGTTTGGGTGCTCACATGGGATACGAACTAAACATTCCGCTGAAAAACCCGAAATGGGCTGTTTCAACGGGATTGGAACTGCACTTCGTATTCCCAACCGGTGAGTACAAACAAATTAGGGCCATTGATGAAACACTGCCGTATATCGAACGCGATTTTGCCCAGATTCAAACCGATGTGATAATCAATGAACTCAACACCGGTGTTTTTGATAAGCCATTTAAACAACTGGTTATCCCTTTAAAGCTAAGCTATCGAATTGCTAAATGGAAACCGTATGTGGGAGTTTCTTTCAGTTTCTCTGATTTTTTATATCATACCGAATTGAATTGTTCATGCAACAGCTACTATAAAAAAAATAAATATGATAACCGGTTCAATGATTTCCTGATCATTGCAGGTACATCTTATTCTTTTACTGAAAAACTGGGGCTTAATTTCAGCTTAGGTAAAGGATTGAACGGAAAGACCAACGGATATGAAGATTGGATTTCTCCTACTGCCGGCATGGAAGAATACAGCTTTCAATCGGTTTATTCAACACTCAGTATTGTTTTCACCTTGTAAAAAACGAAGCTATGAAACGATCAATTATAAACTTTCTTCCAATTGTTTTTTTGTTGCTCATTTCGTGCGATGATTCAATTTTAAAACCTGAAATTGAAAATACCGAGGGGCTGAACATCCAAATTGGAAACAGTATTTTGTTTACCGAAGACGACATTGAGTATTACGACCATTCGGCTCATTATTTCTATTTCAAAAAACCCATAAATGATTGGATAACCAATTTCGATTACTCCAAGTTTTGGATAACCAACAATTTGAATGTTATTTATGAAGGTATTTTCATTACAACATTTTCATGTTCTTGTGTAAGTGATTCGTTTTTGGTTTATGAATATCCATATCTGCCCGGGTTTGTCCTTCATTTTGGAAATTTGGTTGATTACGAGAAAACCAATTCAATTTATCAGGAATATCGCGAAAACAAGGTTTTTCTTGACAACTTAAAGGAGCTGGGACTTTATTACAACGGGCTTGAGTGTACGCTTCATTCATTAGAAATCACAGGGAAAAATGAACTTACTGCTTCCTATACAATTTCAAACAACGATCCGTGGAATTATTATTTTCTTGATCCTGAAAAAGTTCCAATCGATTACTATTATAACCATTACCGCTACATTAAGTTACGCAATACTGAAGCCATAAATTATTTCTGGACAGAACCTTACTACGATGGAATGTGGCATAGAAGCGAAGAATGGGACATTTCATGGTTAACCTTGATTGAATCAGGGGGATCGAAAACATACACTACAAAATATAAGGTGTTTGAAAAAATGGATCCATTAAAGCCGGGTTTGTACCGGATTCACATGAAAATTCCGGGACTAACCTATATGTTTACTAGTCCTGAAGAGCGGTTGCTCGAAAATGGGCGAATTTGGCTGGGCGAGATTGAATTGGTTCAGTTGATGGAAGTTGAATAAAAACATTAAAAACGATGAAACCATGAAAATCAAAATTGCAATACTTTCCATTTCTATGCTCGTATTTTCTGTGAATGTGTTCGCGCAAAAAGGCAACAGGTTTAATGTTTCGTTTTTTACAAAAGGGAATTATCATGCTTTTTCAACCCATTATTACAAACTTGATGATTATTACGACTATAATGAAAATACCGAAGTGGTTGGCGTAGCACTGAATGCATCTCTCGGGCTTGCCGCGAATGTCCCATTAAATAAGTCGTTTGCTTTCTACCCAAGATTAGGATATACAAAAATCAGGGGATTGGTAGAAGATGCTTATTCTTTTTATCCAGATGTGCCTGACACGATTAGAAAGTTAGGCAACATTGCCGAAACCCGGTTCTATTTTATTACAACCGATTTTCTCCTGAAATACTATCTGCCCCTTGGGAAAACAAAAAAATACTACCTGTATGGCGGTCTTCGCACCGACTTCCTTTTATGGGACGATGAGGTACTTTACAACAACGAGTCGATTTTTGAGGGCATGAACGATTTCAACCTTAGCTATGTAGGCGGTCTGGGCTTCGATTTCTGGAAAGGTTTTTATTTTAACCTTGAGTATTCAAACAACATCACCAACTTTATTAAAAACGACCGTTACCTGATAAGGTATTTTTCAGTATCGGCCAGTTTGGGGATTTATGTGTTTTGAATTGCATAATCCGTTTTTTTCACCTATTTTCTGGCAGAATTAATGACTGAATTTTTCAATGTCGAAAGACCGTTACATATCCGCAAAAACCATTTTATCAAAATATCAAAACGCTCCTGATAAATGGTTTGGGATAACCTACAACATGAACCTTTACCGGGGCTGCCAGCACCAGTGCATTTATTGTGATTCGCGCAGCGAATGTTACCAGTTGGGCGATCTGGCCGATATTCGAATCAAAGAGAACGCCCTTCAAATTCTTGAACGGGAACTGAAAACAAAACGCAAACGGGCTACCGTGGGCTTTGGTAGTATGAACGATCCGTACATGCCGGTTGAAGTGAATGAGCAACTGGTGCGGGGTGCACTGAAACTTCTGGTCAGGTACAATTACCCTGTGCACATGCTTACCAAAAGCGACCTGATATTACGGGATATCGATCTGCTTAAAGAACTGTCAATAAAGTATGCTGCCGCTTCATTTACAATTACAACCGCCAATGATGAGCTATCGAAAATGATTGAACCGGGAGCTCCGGTTTCCTCAAAACGGTTTGCAGCCATTTCAAAGCTGGCATCCGAAGGCATTTATACAGGTGTGATGTACATGCCCCTTTTACCGTTTATTAACGATACATGGGAGGAAGTTGAGAAAACAATCGTGTTGTCGAAAGAAGCGGGTGCAAAATATTTGCTTTTCTGGCCCGGTTTATCGTTACGCAAAGGTTCGAGGGAGTATTTTTACCAGAAACTCGACAAACTTTTTCCAGGAATAAAACAAAAATACATCGATACATTTGGGGAGAATTATATCTGCAATTCGCCCAATGCCGACGAGCTTTACCGGAAAGCTTCGCTGCTTCAGAAAGAAATTGGCTTGCCACAAAAAATGGAATTCTGCAAAGAGGATATGTTGGAACAATTTCGTTTAGAATTTTAAATCTTTTCTCAATATCCAAATTTTATAGTGTGGCAAACTTTGTATAGTTTTGTGCCTTCATAGTATAGTGTGGTATTAAAATATTTCAGAAAATGGATAAGGTAGCAATTGGTATTGATATTGGCGGGACAAATACTGTTTTTGGCGTAGTTAACAAGGACGGAAAAGTAATTGCAAAAGGTGAAATCCCTACACCAAAAAAGAACGACATCAACAAATATATATCCGATATTTCAAAGGGCATAAAAGATTTATTGGGGCAACTCAACGGATATGAATGCCTGGGTATTGGCATTGGCGCACCCAACGGGAACATTTACAAAGGTACAATTGAACATGCAACCAACCTTCCGTTTAAAGGGATACTTCCTTTTACTACAATGCTAAAGGAAAATTTCCCTGAATGTAAAAACGTTGTATTGACCAACGATGCCAACGCGGCAGCCATTGGCGAAATGATTTACGGTGGTGCCAAAGGGATGAAAAACTTCATTATGATTACCCTTGGAACTGGTTTAGGCGGCGGCGTTGTTGTGAATGGAGAACTGGTTTACGGAAATGATGGATTTGCCGGCGAACTTGGGCATATAACCGTTACAGCCGAGGGGCGTGAATGCGGTTGCGGGCAGTTTGGACACCTCGAAACCTATTGCTCGGCCACTGGAATGGTACGCACGGCCTTTGAACTGCTTTCGCACCACAATGCAACCGACAGCCTGCTGGCTACCAAAACCTTCAGGGAACTTACATCGAAAGATATTTATGAGGCAGCTTTACAGGACGACCCGATTGCCCTGGCCGTTTTTGAAATTACAGGCGACATACTTGGCCATGCCCTGGCCGATTATGTACATATTTTCAGCCCCGAGGCCATATTCCTGTTTGGCGGGCCGGTTGCTTCAGGTGAGTTATTGTTTAAGCCAACCCGCGAATCGATGGAAAGCCATCTGATGCCAGTGTTTAAAAACAAAGTAAAGATTTTGCCCTCGAAATTGAAAATGGGAACTGCAGCTATAGTTGGCGCAAGTGCGCTTGTGGCGATGAAATAAAGGCCTCCCCTAACCCCTCCTAAAGAGGGGAACAAAGGTAAGGCCTCCCCTAACCCCTCCCAGGGAGGGGAACCAAGGTAAAGGCCCCAAAACCCATCACAGGAAGGGGAACCATGAGCAAAACATTACGGGGCGATTATCCTGTTTTTTAAAATATCCTTTAAACAAGAATGCAGTTCGTTATAAGTTGTGAAGTTAATACGAAAATTTTAACCCTATTCCAAAAAAGTAATTTTCAAATTTGAGTTGAGAAGATAAGATTTTTTCCCCGTTAAAATAGAGGTTGGTTCCTTCACTTATCAGGCCGTTTTCGGCTGATTTCCCACTCATAAAGAAATCATCCTTTTCTTCTATTCTGATTTTTTCTGTTTGGTTTAAGTTAAATTGCCAGCCACCATATATCTTCAAATACAAGAAGTTAGAAATCTGGAAGCTTAAATCAGCTCCAAGGCGGGGCCCATTAAGTTCAATTCCCCTGAAGGCTTCGATTTCTTTGGAATCGAAGTTTTTTCCTTCAAAGTTAAACGCTTCTGGATTTTCGATCGTACCCATCGATTGCATAAACTTCAGAAAGCCATAACCCGCGCTGGCCGAACAAAAGATTTTTTTCCCATAGGTTTTCAAAGGTATCTCGTACTCGAGCCCGCCAAAATAAAATTTCGATTTTTCAGAACTTAAAAGACCATCACTTTCCAAATAAAGCAATTTTAAGTTTTTTGTCAACTTGTATTTTATTGCAAACTCCAAATGAAGGCTATTCAAATCCTTTTCATAATCAGTTGCGAATTTTAGTTGTCGGCTATCAGGAAGGTTATGTTGCAAAAGGTAATTCCCCTGAACGGTAGAAAAGGGGTATGCCGTTAGGTTAGTTTCAAATTCAATACGAAAAATAATTTTCAGAAATTTCCCCAGCACCTGTTGTTTCGTTGGTTTGTTTACTTGTTTTAACAAACTGTCGGCTTGTTGCATGTTAACAAAGGCAGTCTGAACCGATTCGTTTTCGAGTATGGTATAATCTTTCCAGTTAGATATTTCATATTCCTCGGCCTTTTCAGATATAACGGTCGAAAGGGATGCTTGTTCTTCGTAGGGTATTGGTTCGGCCCGAACGGCCGTTATTTTTGTTTGGATATATTCCGATGATATGTCGAGGAAATAGCCTGTTTTTTTATTATGTATAGCTTGTTTTGTGAATGCTGATTTCAGGTAATATCTTCCATCGATTTCCCCGTAGTTAATGGTTTTCAGGTTACCCAAAAAAACAATCCCGTTTATTGGATTTCCTTTTTCATTTTTTGCGATGCTGACATCGTTGCTGTTATACTCAAATTTTAAATAGGCAAGTGTTTCTTTATCGATATAAAATTTGCCGGTAATCCCTTTCTTTGACTCTTCCTTTGGTGAAAAGGAAATGCAATAAACTTCTTTTTCATTAAAAATTTCCTGGCCTTTCAATATATATTTATATTTTTTTGAGGGTTTCAGTATTGAGGCACGATTTTTTACCAGGTCGATATAATGCGGATAATGAATTCCGCCATAAAATCGAACCGGGTTGATTGTGTCTGAACCGGGGGCAATATTTTTACGGCTTTTTACAATTTTTACCTGCCCGCTTTCATCGTTTTTGTACGATGTTTTGTAAACATCGAGAATAGCTTCGGAAATATACAAGTACCCGGCATCCTTCTGTTTTACGCATTCACGATAAAAACCTGAGCTGCGTGTAGGGAAGTCGGGGTAATTTTCCGGGATTTTTTCGTATGCCCTTTTAAGTAATGTCCTCAGGGTGCTGTCGGGCATAACTGTAACTTCCCCGATCATATATTCGGCCGGAGCCATCTTAACCGTTATATTCCATGATATTTTATTTATAGGGATTGATTTGCTTTCAAATCCTATGGCACTGAACGAAATGGAATTGTTTTCCAATTTGTCCGGGATTACCAGTTTAAACCTGCCATTTTCATTACTCACCGAACCATAATACGTACCCTCGACAGCAACGTTGACATAAGCAAGCGGTTCGTTTGTTTTGTTGTTCAGTATTGTTCCTGTAATTGTTAGATTATTAGCTGAGAGTGTCATCGGAATTGTAAAGGTTAAAAACAGTAACCACTTAAAAAGTGATTTAAAAAAATCATAACGATTGTCTTTCTGCCGATGATAACTACTGGCTGTTTTAAGCAGGGAATTGGCTTTATTATAGGCTCTCATCGTATTATGTTTAGGGTACACCAATCATACTTTAAAAACTGTAATATGACTTTAAAAGTATAAAATTGAGAGGAAAAACCTAAAAATTATTTTGATTTGAAAGGATAAGCCTGTAAGGCTTTGTTATTTCAGCCCAAGGCAATACTTGGGCAAAGCTCAGCAACAAAGCCTTGGGGAATTTGAAAGCAAATAATTATCGGGCTGAAAGCCCAGTTAAATTATTCCTTTAAAAAAAATACTCCTGAAACGATTTTATTAGTAGTGATGCATTGAATAATGTATAATCCTGGATGTAACCCTTCAACCGAAATTGTGGTTTCATCAACCGGCTTAGCCATTGAAACAGTTTTTACCTTATGCCCTTTCATGTCAAAAATCACTAGCGTGCTTATCGACTTGCCTGATATGTTTATTTCACTTTCAGCCGGGTTTGGAAAAACTTTAAGCTCTTGTTCAGTTAGCTTGATTGCTTCAATTGCAGAAATCGAAATTTCGGGATGCTCAAACTCGCGTGTCGACAGTAAAAAATATTCACCTGCTGCAAGGGTAATATCCATTGACTCCTGACTGACATTAAATTCCGATTCCCCAAAATAGTTATACCAGTTCCCGGTTTTGGGGAAAGTGACCGATACTGTAGCTTCTTCAAGTGCGAAATTACCCACTGCCACAACATGGTTTTCACCTGCCGAAAGCGTATATCTTTTCTGTGCACCGGTAAGTGAATAGCTAAAATCGGCAGTAGAAAATTCTTCGTAAATGTGTTTAATGAAATTCAGCGAAGCCATTACCCTGAAGAGATTTGCCCGGTTAGCATTGTTCCTGTAATTCCACTTAATTGGTTTCATGGCCAGGCGGCAGTCGTTATTTATTGTTACTCCGTCATCACAGGTGTTGATGGAGTAATCGTAGCCCAGTTCGCCAAACTGCCAGATCATTTTAGGCCCGGGTAGGGGAAGATGGAACACAGCATTTAACTCCATTCGCTTGAGTGCCGTTTCAAGCTCTTTCGTGTTGTACTCACCCGAAGCATTTCCCCAGGTAAGGCATTTGAAAGTAAGCCGTTCTTCGTCGTGGCTTTCCTGGTAGGTAACGAGGTTTGGTGCATTCCAGGCACGTTGTTTATATAAACCCCAAGAAAGGTTGGAGTTGCTGGCCTGCACGTATCCCATTGCAGCTTCGCCATAATTATGGTTGATGTTGCCCCACAAAAGCAGCCCGTGGTTCGCCAGTTCTTTTTCCTCGTTATTATCGGCCAGGTGCTCGCATATTACCAGCGATCCGGGTTTGCGTTTCCACATTTCATCGGCCATTCGTTTCAAAATAGCAATGCGGTCGGCATCATACGCCCAACCATCTCCCGGGGTGTTGGTAAAGCCTTTGGTAAAGTCGAAACGAAAACCATCAACTTTATACTCGCTCATCCAGAAACTGTTTACGCTGTCAACCAGTTCGAGGGTGTATTCGCTGTCGTGGTTAAAATCGTAGCCCCACGAGTAGGTTTGGTTGGGCGACGTTTCATTATACCAGGGGTTATCGGCAGCGGGCCTTCCGGCTGCTTCGTTCCAGTACATCCGTACGAACGGGCTTTGCCCAAAGCTATGGTTCAGAACCATATCAATTACAACTGCAATGCCCCGTATATGGCATTCGTCAACCAGTTTTTTCAGGTCGTTTTTGGGGCCGTAGTATTTGTCGGGGGCAAAATAGAAGGCAGGGTTATACCCCCAACTGATGTTCCCCTCAAATTCGTTTACCGGCATCAGTTCAAGTACGTTAATTCCAAGTTGTTCAAGATAATCAAGTTTGTCGATTACCGATTGGTAAGTATGCTCGCTGGTAAAATCCCTGATGAGCAGTTCGTAAATAACAAGGTTTTCCTGTGGGGGCATTTCAAAGTTTTCAACTTCCCAGGCATAGGGTTCCTGTCCGGGTTGCAACACCGAGGCAATGCCCTCGGTTTTTCCTTCGGGATAAGCAATTAAGCCGGGATAGGTTGAAGAAGATATGTCATCATCGCTCCATGGATCGCTGATTTTTTCGGCATATGGATCGGCAATGCGAATTTCGCCATCGACGAAATACTGGAAAATGTATTCTTTGCCGCTTTCTAGCCTGGGGATTTCAAGCCAGAAATAATCGCCGTCTTTTTTCATCAGGTACTGGTTTTGAGGCCTCCAATTGTTAAAATCACCAAGCAAAAAAACAAACTCCTTGCCTGGCGCCCACAGTACCAGTCGGGCCGACTGCTCATCGGGATAGGAAATGCCTTTTTTCGCACCATTGGGGAGCGCAGCGACAGGTGTTTCTCCCATAACACAAATGAACGTTGAATCAGCTATGTATTGTCCTTCTGACGTTTCAGCAGTTACTTTTACAATATGATCGCCGGGAACGTTAAAAGACATACTGATGATGATCGATTCCCCGGTTGATTCCCCTGCAAGTTCATTGTCGATATAAAACTTCAGTGAAGCTGTGCTGCTTGCCTGTGCTTCGAAATTATATGATTGCCCCGTTTCGAGTATTGCATTTAGCGTAGGGAATGTCATGTCGAGATTTAATCCCGTTTCGTAAACTTCAACAAACAGGTCGTTGGTTTGCTGGTTGCTGTTTGAAGAACGGAATACGAATGAAATATTGATGATTTTTTCACTTGTTGGTACCCCGTAAAAAGAATGGATGTCGGGAGTAATCAGCAATTCATATTTTCCATCTCCAAGGTAAGTGAGTTTGGGCTGGGTATTGTTGTTTCCCCAGCCTTCGATTACGTATTGCCAGTTGCCTTCTCCTTCAATGCCAACACCGGTATGCGCGTACAGATCTTGAGTGAAATATCCCAACCGGCTGTCTTTGTTCGAATCGAAAATAATCCTGACATTTTCATTGGCAATTGGGAATGCCGGTTCGGTTGTAATCTGTGCATTAATCCCATTCACAAAAAGTAAAAGAATAATTCCAGCAATGTAAAGATGTAATCTCATAGTTTATTCTATTTCAGGATTTGTCTTAATGATACTTATTGCTGCGCCGCCTCCGGCTGCGAGGTTAAGTTCAACATCCGAAGAATTAGTAACTGTTAAATGTTCAATTTTGTATGATGTAGGATTTTTATCCCAGTGAGCGTCTGCGCCGTCAAGGAATAAGGTAGCATCGTAAGTTTCTCCCTTTGTCAGGAAGTTGAGTTTCAGGTTGATCATCCTGGGATTTTCGTCGGTAATGCTGCCAACAAACCAGTTTCCAGTTTCGCGTTCTTCGCGCGCAATGGTAACATAATCGCCAACTTCGCCATTTAATGCCAGGGTTTGTTCCCAGTTAACACCTACATCGCGAATAAACTGAAAAGCGGGATGCCCCTCGTAATATTCAATTAAATCGGGAACCATCTGAACAGGTGAATTGATGACCACGTAAAGCGCCAGTTGCTGCGCCAGTGTGGTGTTAACCTGGTTGTCGGGTTTGTATGGTTTAAGCTTTATGTTGAAAATTCCCGGGGTGTAATCAATCGGGCCGGCCAGCATACGGGTGAAAGCTATAATGGGCAAATGTTCGGGTGGATTTCCCCCGTCGGAAGCCCAGGCATTAAATTCCTGCCCCCTTAAACCTTCACGGGAAATAATATTCGGCCAGGTCCTTCGTTTCCCGGTTGCCTTAATGGGCTCGTGAGCGTTCACGGCTATATTATATTTTGCTGCAGTCTCTATCACTTTTTGATAGTGGTTAACCATCCACTGCCCGTGGTGGTGCTCGCCTACAGGGATAATGTTCCCGACATACCCGGTTTTTACAGTGTGAATACCCAGGCTTTTCATCAATGAATAGGCAGTGTCAAGCTGGGCTTCGTAAGTTCGGGGTGCGCCCGATGTTTCGTGGTGCATAATCAGTTCAACACCTTTTTCCTTTCCGTAGCGCACAACTTCTTTTAAGTCGTAATCGGGATAACAGGTAATGAAATCGAAAACCCCTTCACGGTCTTCAAAACCAATCCAGTGTTCCCAGCCTGTGTTCCAACCTTCGACCAGAATGCCTCCAATGTTGTTTTCCGAAGCAAAATCGATGAGCCGTTTGGCATTTTCGGTTGTTGCCCCATGACGTGAAGAAGGTGTCTCAGAATCGGGTGAGAAACTATTTGAATCCTGAGATCCACTAATGTCCCAGGTCGATTTTCCGAGGTGCATTTCCCACCAGATACCTGCATATTTTATGGGATGAAACCACGGGATACTGCCAAGTTTGTTTGGCTCGTTCAGGTTCTCGGTTAAATTCGATCCGATCAAACCCGTTGCGTTTTCCGAAATCTGGATTGTGCGCCAGGGTGTAGTGAAAGGTAGCGTTCGTTTTACTTTGTAGCCTGTTATTTCAGATCCGACCAGTTCACTGGTCATTATTAACTTTTCAGGATCGATTTTCAATGTCATCCCGGCATAATCGGTCAGGTCTGCTTCGTGAAAACAAAGATGTATGCCTTCTTCGGTACGCATCGTAATTGGTGTATTAACCGCATTTTCGGGAATGTATGTTTGAGCCAGGTTGGGGTGGTTACGTTTTGAAAGGGCATCGATCTCAGAAAATTTCGTTGTATTGTACAGATGTTCATATATGTCCCAATCGCCGGGTATCCACCAGCAGGTATGGTCGCCCGTAAGGTTAAATTGTGTGTTTTCATCCATGATGATCAGTTCAGAAACCGCTTTTTGTTCAGGGAATTCGTATCTGAAACCTACTCCATCGTTAAAAATCCTGAATACCAGCTTCAGCTTAATTTTTGTGGGTTTGTGTTTTAAATCGATTGAAAGTTGGTTGTAATTGTTTTCTACATATCGGCGTTCGCCCCATGGCATTTCCCAGGTTTCGGAGAAAGAATTTTTATCAATGCCGGTTATTTTAAAATTACTGTTGAAATCATCGATACCCGCAAAGTCGAAGCCAAGGCAAGAAGTGTCGATAAGTGTTTTATCGTTAATGCTTAGCTTGTATGCCGGGGTACTTGAATCAGTTAAAACTAAAGCAATTCCAACTTTGCCATCGGGGGATGTTTGAAATATTTTTTCTTTCAAGTTGCATGAAAATATCAGGATAACTAAGAAGATTATGCTTACAATTCGAACCATATCAATTTGAATAAAATTCGTCTAAGTTTTAAATAAAACAGCGTACCTCTGTGGGTACGCTGTTTTGGTAATTCGCAATTCTATCTCATAATTTTTGTGACTACTGAGGTGCTGCTTCAAGGTTTGGATTACCATTTATCGCGCTTTGTGGTATCGGGAAAATATTTTGAACATCGTTTGGTTCAGGCACACCGGTCATGTTGGTTTGTCCCATGGCCCAGAAAGGTTTATCGAAAGTGCCAAAACGTATCATATCATTTCTCCTATGCCCTTCGGCAAACAGTTCCTTGCCCCTTTCATCCAAAATGTTATTTAAGGTTAAGCCTTCTGCTGGAGGCGTTTCATTTGCCCTCGCCCAAATCTGGTTAACATAGCTCATGGTTCCCGATGATACAGACCCGTTTAAACGCAACTCGGCTTCAGCTTTCATAAATACAACATCGGCCAGTCGAAAAACCGGGAAGTTAACAGTCAGGTTTTGTTTTGCCGCTGCATAAATTTCATATTTCTGTACACGTGCCCCATCATGTGTCATGTGAAAGTTGTCAATTCCTTCAATTTGCATATTAGCAGTGGTCATTTCAGGAATAATTATGTTGGGATTAAAGTCGACTTGCAATTCGGTTTTTGTATCAACAATTGGCGCACCTAAATAGTCGTATTGCAACCCGTATAAAAAGTATCCGCTTTTCCTTACATCAGTATCTTCGTATTTGTCAAAGAAGGTCGGGATTACACAAAATCCATTCCAGGGCTGATCGGTCATATTAAACGTCTTTTTAGATATGTAACCTAATGAACGCATATGTAGCCTGAAGCCTTGTTTTGATTCTTCGTTAAAAGGGATAGTAAAGATCATTTCCTTTGAAGAACCGCTGGTTCCAATTTTGAACATATCCATAACTTTGTCGTCAAGTTCGAGATAACTCATAGATAGTAACTCGTCACAATACTGTATTACTTTTTGATGGTATTCAGGGTTCTCTGATCCGGTATATACTTTCCCATTCAGGTAAAGTTTTGCAAGCAATGCCAGAGCCATTTCCTTTGATGCATAGTTTTTATATGCCGGATTTTCGACAGAATTCAGCAAAGGATAACTGTTTTCAAGCGTGGTTGTTAAGCTATCGAATATTGCTGCCCTTTTTGTGCGGAACGGTTGTTCAGGAGCCGTAAAATAGGTAGTAAGATAAGGAACATCTCCATAATTGTCGAAAAGCCAGAAATAATATAACGACCTGATCGTTTCAACTTCGGCACGTATTTTTAGAGCTGCTTCGTCGGTGCTGACTGTTTTGTCCAGAATTGAATTCGCTTCGGCAATGCCTTCCCAAATTTTATTCCAGATGTTATTAACTGCGTCCGAAGAGTTTGTCCATGTATGGTACTGAAGCACCAGCCATTTACCACCATCGTACCAGTCGGCGGCGCGGGTTGGCCCTACCAGTTCGTCCGAAGTAATTTCCTGGGTTAGGAACCAGTAACCGTTATCATCAAATAGGTCGGCAAGGGCATCGTAGCTCGAAAGGTGGCTAACTGCTGCCTGGGCATCCGTTTGCGGATAATTTGTTTCATCGATGCCTTGATACAAAATTTCTTCCAGGTCGGTACATCCAATTGTAAAAGCAATCAGAAATAAACTGTATATATAATATTTTTTCACGACAGTCAATTTTAAAGATTAAAACGTTGCATTAATTCCAAAACTGAAAGTTTTACTTTTTGGATATAAACCAAAAGTGTCAACTCCATAATCCAAACCATCTATTGTCATTTCAGGATCGGCTCCAGTATATTTCGTAAAAACAAATAAATTATTTGCCATTACCGAGAGTTTCAGGTTTTTAATATATCTACTATTTTGAAAATCAATAGAATAGCCAAGTGAGAGATATTCAAGCCTTACAAACGATGCATCCTCAACAAATTCGTCCGAAGGTACGGTAAACTGATCGAAAAATCCCTGGTCCATGTAGTCCATAGCGCGGGTAGTTACATTGGCATCTGGGAAGAAAATTGGTGAAGAAAAGTATGCTGCAGTGTGGTTATAAACCTCCTGACCAAATAAACCTCTTAATGTAAAATCTAACGACCAGTTTTTGAAGAAAGTAAACTGATTGCTCCATGAGACTTCGATATCGGGAGTGGCATTACCTGCGATATACCGGTCTTCAAGAGTAAGGAATTTTCCTGCCTTAACAGTGTCGGCTTCAGTTTCTTTTTCTTTAAAACGGTTGAGGTACATGGCATCTCCATTGACGAAACCTACAAATTCATAAACATAGATGTTCCCAAGGCCCTGTCCCGAATCGACAAACATTGTCCAGTTGTCGCCGCCAACAATGCCCTGTCCTGAAATCCATCCTTGTTTTGAATCGTCAACAGACCAATATTCTCCGAGGTCGGTAATTTTGCCAACATTTTTTGACAGTCCAACCGAAGTTTCCCATTTGAAATTGGTTTTATCGATAGCATAGGCCGAAACAAATATCTCAAATCCCTGATTAATCATTGACCCTGAATTCGCCCATGTTTTCGGGTATTTATTTGGTGGAACGGGCACAGAGTACTCGTTAAGCATATCGGTTGTATTCTTGCTATATATTTCGATTGTACCTGAAATTTTATTTGTGAACAGTCCAAAATCGATACCTCCGTTTAATTCTGCAGTTTGTTCCCATTTCAGGTTAGGGTTGGAATTACGTTCAGTCGACCAAACCAATACATCATTACCTGTAACTGGATCGGATACAATGTCTCCCGGGTTGAAAACACTTTTACTGAAATATGCTCCAAACGACTGGTTCCCCGATACTCCGTAACTGGCCCTTAACTTTAATTGACTTAGCCAGTCAACATCGGAGAGAAAATCTTCGCTATGCATATTCCATGCTAAAGAAGCTGTAGGAAAGAAACCCCATTTATTGTTTTCACCAAATTTTGAAGATCCATCGGTCCTTAACGATCCGCCTACATAATATTTATTGTCGAAATTGTATGCAACCCTCCCGAAGAAACCTATCAACCTCGACATGTTTGCTTCTGATGTCGCATCGCCATATACTAAGTCGATGAATGATTTTAGGTTATCGGTACCAACTGTTGTCGATTGCGAATTTCGGGCATTTAAACCGAATTTGGAAAACTGATTTTCCTGCCACGAATACCCTAAAAGCATGTTCAGGTTATGATGTTCGGCAATGGTTTTAGTATAATTTAATGTGCTTTCAATGGTTTTTTGTTCAGTAACTTCATAATAACGTTGTCCCTCGCCTTTATCGTTTCCTTGTCCACCATACATGCCAGTAGGCCTGTAATAGGTATATTCTTTGTCGGATGATAAATAACTGGCTGCAACTTTAAAGTTTAATCCGTCAGTAATTTCATAATCAAGTGACAGGTTACCCAAAACTTTTTTTCTCACATCCAGCCTGGTTAGATCGTTTAATATGGCAACAGGATTTACATAGTCAAAACCCCTGCTGTCGTTCAGCCTTTCATAAGCAAAAGAACCATCTGCTAAGGAAACAGAATCGGTAGGATTTCGCCTGTAAGTTTGATAAAGTATATCATCCCTTGAATTTGATCCAAGTGTAACCAGATGATCTTCTTCAAAGGCAACGTTTAAGCCGCCTTTGATGGTTAGTTTATCGTTTAGTGCCTTGTGTGTCAGGCTTAGTGTTCCGATTGTACGTTTTCTCGACGAATTGTTTATGATGCCTTCGTTATCCTGATTTGAAACAGATGCATAATAAGTGCTTTTATCGTTACCCCCACTAATATTAAGGTTGTATTGCTGGCTGACAGCTGTATGGAAAATCTCATCCTGCCAGTCGGTATTGGTCCCACCGTCTGCAAAAATATCATCCATCTCATACTTGGTAACATATTCTCGATACTGGTCGGCAGTCAGGAAATCAAGTTTACGTGCAAGTTGGTTTATCGAAATAGTAGAACTGAAATTCAAAGAACTTGCTCCGGCTTTACCACTTTTTGTAGTAATAAGGATTACACCGTTTGCTCCCTGTGAACCGTAGATAGCGGTTGAGGCAGCATCTTTCAATATATCGCATGATTCAATGTCGTTTGGTGAAATCATGTTTGGATCAGCTCCCGGAATACCATCAATTACATACAACGGATTTGTATTCGTGGAACCGCTGATACCGGCACTACCACGAATTTTAATCTTAGCATCGTCGGTAGGATTGCCACCTCCTTTTGTAACTACAACCCCGGCAGCTTTACCGGTAATTGCTTGTAAAGGGTCGGTAACAGCTCCGCCAATCAATTCTTCTGAAGTGATACGCGAAACAGCGCCTGTTTTATCCTCTTTTCTTTGAACACCATATCCAATTACGATTAACTCACCAAGATTCATTACTTCGCTTGATAATTGGACATTTATTATGCTTTCTCCTTTCATGGCTATACTTTTTATAGCTATACTTTGTGAAGTGTAGCCTATGTAGGAAAAAGCTAAAGTGGCATTTTCATCTTCAACACTAATCGAATAGTTTCCGTTAAAATCAGTAATAGTTCCGGTAGTAGTTCCTTCTACAACCACGGTTACACCAGGCAGAGGTTCCGACGTTTCCTTATCGGTAACAACACCCGTAACCGTTTTTTTCTGGGCAAAGGCAAGGTTTGCAAAGAATAATGCAAACACAACCAAAAAAATGCACGTTAAGTTAGATTTGAATTTCATTGTTTAAACAATTTTATTGTTTGTCATTAAATTATCATAACTTTCCTTTCCTTTCAGGAGCAGTTAAAATGAACCTAATATCAGATTTGAAATTGATAAAGATCCATACAGGCATTTAGCTTCTTTTATGTATACCGGACTGAATCTTCAGGCAAATTACGCCTTTTTTACATATGAAAT
>JAFGEV010000190.1 GCA_016931385.1 Prolixibacteraceae bacterium | reverse complement strand
GTTGATCCGAAAAATGTGATTATGCTTGACAGCAGAGGTGTTTTACACCCCGAACGGTCCGATCTTAATAATGTTAAAAAGCAATTTGTGAACGATACACCAGCCCGTACTTTGGCTGAAGCGTTGGTCGGTGCCGATCTGTTCCTTGGGCTTTCGGTTGGGAATGTGGTTACAGGCGAAATGATCAAAACAATGTCGCCTGATCCCATTGTTTTTGCCATGGCCAATCCTACACCTGAAATCAGTTATGAAGAGGCAACACAGGCACGTAGCGATATAATTATGGCTACAGGACGGTCCGATTACCCGAATCAGATCAATAACGTGCTGGGGTTTCCTTTTATTTTCAGGGGGGCGCTCGATGTACGTGCCTCAAAAATAAATGAAGAAATGAAAATTGCAGCTGTAAAAGCTCTTGCAAACCTGGCCAAAGAACCCGTTCCTCAATATATTGTTGATGCGTATGATACCTGCTCAATTCAATTTGGCAGGGAGTATATCATACCTAAGCCCATCGATCACCGGCTGATTACCCGGGAGGCCATGGCCGTGGCCAAAGCGGCTATCGAAAGTGGTGTGGCCAGGAAACCTGTAACCGATTGGGCAGAATACCAACACCAGCTTGATAAACGCCTGGGATACGATAATCAGTTATTGTGGAATATTCGGGATAAAGCCCGGAAAGCACCCAAAAAAGTAGTCTTTGCCGATGCATGTCAGCCAACCGTTCTTAGGGCTGTTCAGATTGTTGTGAGGGAAGGATTTGCTAAACCCGTTTTATTGGGAAACAAAAAAACCATTAATGATTTGGCAGTAAAAAACTCAATTGTTTTAGAAGGCGTTGAAATAATCGACCACCATTCAGATATGGAACATGAGCGAAGGGAAAGGTTTGCAAAGCGGCTATATGAAAAGAGACAGCGAAAAGGATTGAATTATCAGGAAGCTCAGGAAATAATCTTCAATCAAAAATATTTCGGGATGATGATGGTTGACGCTGGTGAAGCCGATGTATTTATTTCAGGGTATTGTACAAAATACAGTGATACACTCAGACCGGCGCTCCAGATTTTTGGCACCTCAAAGCAAATGCAGCATTTTGCCGGCATGTACATTGTGCTTACAAGGAAAGGGCCATTTTTCTTTGCCGATACGACAGTAAACCTGAAAACCGACAGGCAAATTCTTGTCGATACCACCTTATTGGTTGCCGAAGAAGTGAGAACGTTTAATATTGAACCGCGCATTGCCCTATTATCATATTCAAACTTCGGAGGTATCAAAGGAGGAAGTTCAGGCGAAGTGCACCAGGCTGTTGAACAATTACACCGTGAACATCCCGAATTAGTTGTTGATGGTGAAATGCAGGCCCATTTTGCCCTGAACCCCGTGTTAAGGTCGGCTAAGTTTCCTTTTTCAAAATTGAAGGACATGGATGTGAATACATTAATTTTTCCGAACCTCGATTCGGGCAACATTGCATACAACCTGATGAAAGAGCTTGGAAACGCACAGGTTATCGGGCCGATTGTGATGGGACTGCCCCGGCCGATTTACATCCTCCAGATGCAGAGCTCCGAGCAAGAGATTGTTGATATGGTTGCCATAGCCGTTGTTGATGCACAATCGTCGGTAGAAGGGAAAAAACTGGGCTCGGTTTAACAATACCCTGGTTCATTTGTTATACTGTAAACTTAAATATTGTGTTATGAAGAAAAATATGGGAACAGTTGATATAATCATCAGGCTTGTAGTAGCCATTGTTTTGGTTATACTTTATTTCAACCAGGTTATAACAGGTGCATGGGGCATTGTGATGCTTGTTGTTGCCGGTATTTTTTTGGTAACGAGCATGCTGGGTTTTTGTCCGCTTTATGTGCCTTTCAAAATCAGTACGCGTAAGAAGAAAAATTAGCTTTTCCTGAAGCCAGGCTGTTAGGCCTGGTAATAGAATATTGCAGGTTTCAGCCAGTCTGGTGCATTGCCAATAGTTACATGAATGGTTTAGGGTTAAGGGCAAAGGGTACACATTCTCAATTAATTGCATTTTTACCTTTAAATGCTATATTTGTTTTGCATTTTTTTTGAACAATAAACCTTCTATCTTTCTCTGTTATGAGAGCAACTGTTTTTTTCCTGATCCTGTTTTTTCCTTTCTCATTTATGGTTATGGGGCAGAAGCCCTCTTCTTTTCTTCCACAAAAGAAGTTGATGACTATTGGTGTTTTTTACTATCCCGAGCATTGGCCCGAATCTCAGTGGAACCGTGATTTCAAGAATATGGCCGAAATGGGTTTCAAATATGTTCATATGGGAGAATTTTCCTGGGCTTTTCTTGAACCCGTTGAAGGAAAATATGATTTCAAGTGGCTCGATAAAGCAGTATCTCTCGCTGCAAAAAATGGTTTAAAGGTGATGCTTTGCACCCCAACGGCAACCACCCCGGTGTGGATGGGAATTCATTACCCCGAAACATACGTGATGAACAGCGATTACCGCAGGGGTGAACACGGCACACGGCAAAACAATTCGCTGGCCAATGAAAAATTCAGGGAGTTGTCTGCTAAAATTGTTGAAGCCATGGCCAAACACTATGGCAATAACCCGAGTGTTTGGGGCTGGCAACTCGATAACGAACCCGAGGCAAAACCCGATTACAG
>JAFGEV010000189.1 GCA_016931385.1 Prolixibacteraceae bacterium | reverse complement strand
TCAGTAAAAAAATGTTTTCCCTTGGGATTAAATATTGTTTTTACAGCCTGAGGTAAAATGCTGACTTCGAATTTGTTCGAAAAAAGCAATTCGCCATCAAGGTGGTAAGGTACCTTGTGGTCAAATTCAAGCTCAATCGATTTTGTTTTGAAATAGTTAACCCTTTTGTCTTGAACATGGCTTCCTTTAGGCACTTTCATCAAGATGCGGAAGCGGTGATAAAGGGAAAGTTTTTTTATTGAACATACATCAAGTTCCCCGTCGTTGGCTATGGCCTGGGGGGTAAGGAAAAAATCGCCCGCAAAGCGCCTGCCAATCGAAACGGTATTGATAAAGCACTTTGTTTCATGTGAATGTGAATTGTTAAGCACCTTCATGTTTTTTTCACGATAAAACAATAATGTTGAAACAATATGCCAGATGTATTTATCTTTCCCGCCTTTTTTTACTTCACCTTCATCTTTATAGTTCCTTGAGGCAACCTGTGCATCAAATCCCAGACCCATCCCGTTAAAGAAAAAATTTCCGTTGCAAATCCCAACATCCATAAGGGCAGTGTTTTTACTGAAAAAAATGTCCCAGTGTTCTTCCGAAAAGCGGTTTGGAAATCCCAGTATCTGGATGAAATCATTTCCGGTTCCGGCCGGTATTATACCCAATATTGCCTCGGTATTGTTTACAAGGGCTTTCCCAACTTCATTCAGGGTGCCATCGCCGCCAACAGCAACAATGTTCCGATAGCCTTTTTCAAGCGCCTGTGCTGCGAGAGTGGTTGCATGTCCTTTTCTTTCAGTAATCAATATCTCTGCATCAATTTTGTATTTATCAATTTCCTGCTTGATTTTTGGAATAATACTTTCAGCAAAATAATTCCCAGCAGTTGGATTGACAATAAAAACCCATTTTTCTTTTTTCCCCTTTTCCATATCGATTAAGTTAAAATATATGACGATTCAATGATATTCTTTATTTCAGAAATGATCTCCTGGTCACTTTTTGCAATCAACGATTTTGCCGAGACAGGTTGATGGAAAACCATGCTTAGCTTGGCATCGAACCCGATCGAAAACCTTGTTTTGGGCTTAAGTGCAAAAAAGCCGTTTAAAGTAACGGGCAGGATATCGGTTTGGGAAGCCCTCAATACATTTACAAAACCACGGTGGAAAGCGCTCAATTTACCGGTTTTGGTGCGTGTGCCCTCAGGAAAGATTACCAAAGTCCCTTCTTTCGATTTGCTAACGATTTGTTCCAGCATCAACCTGGTATTTTTATAACCGCTTTGTGTGCGTGGTATGTAATTTATGATCTTAAGCAGCCTGCCAAATACCGGAATTCTGGTTAAACGGTCGCGCCCAAACCAAAGGGCTGTTGGGAAGATAGCCATAACTGCAGGTATATCGAACAAACTAGCATGGTTAAGCAGCAAGAGGTACTTCCCTTTCTGATCGATCTCTTCAAACCCCACGGTTTTAATTCGCTTTCCCATTAGCATGAAAAGCGATATTGCCCAAAAGCGGATAACCGGCCCTAACTGTTTTACTCCAATATAGGATAACAGTACAACTGTTAAAACCATAATGGATGTGAAAAGGTACAGTAATATAAAGACTGGGATTGAAATAATAAAAAAAACGAATGCCTTCATATCGTTAAAAACCCTTCATTGAGGCCACAATGTAGCAATTTATTTTTTACATCCAATTCCCATTACAAGGTCAAAGATTTTTTCCGGGTATCAGGATGGGTGAAAATATTCGATGTTTATTTAATTCAATGGTTTTGTATGAGCTGCAAATATTATATTGCAGCCTATAAATGTCCCCCCAATATTTTTTGTTTTGCTTGTTTTTCACCCCATGCTTTTTCCCTAAGTGTCCTATTTTTGTTTCAAAAAAGTGGCAATGAAATGTCGATTGTTTTGGGCCGTTTTTGGCTTAATGCTGATAACCAGCAGTAATGCGCAGGAGCTTCCGGGAATGAGGGTTTCCGGCAGGCATCTTTACGATAAATGTGGCGAAAAGATTATCCTGCGCGGTGTAAGCAACCCGAATATCTGGTTTGAGGCTGACGGATGGATACGTTACCGCGAAATTGAAAAGACGGGGGCAAATGTAGTCCGCATCGTTTGGCAGACGTGGGGGTCGGCAACAATACTTGATGTTGCTATTCAGAATTGTATCGACCAGAAAATGATCCCGATGATAGAACTTCACGACGCAACAGGTGAATGGGACAAGTTACAGAGTTGTGTCGATTACTGGGTGAGAGATGATGTGATTGAAGTTATACAGAAGCATCAGGAATATCTTTTGGTAAACATTGCCAATGAAGTTGGTGACTACTTCGTAACAAATGCAGCATTTCGGAATGGTTACATCGATGCAGTTCAAACCATGCGCGATGCCGGTATTCATGTCCCGCTGGTAATTGACGGCACCGACTGGGGCAAAAATGTGAACATAATGCAATCAGAAGGGCCCGCGATAATTGAGGCCGATCCTGACCATAACATCATTTTTTCGGTACACATGTGGTGGCCAAAGATGTATGGCTTTACCGAAAACGACATTGTAAACGAAATTGCACAGTCGGTTGAAATGGACTTGCCCCTTATTGTCGGAGAATTTTCACAAATGCACGGCAGTTGTGATGAAAGGGAAATAACAAGTAACAACTCGATTGCCTATAAAACGATATTGCGCGAATGCCAGGAAAACGAAGTGGGTTACATTGCATGGTCGTGGTTTGGCAACTGTAATCCATTATGGGACATGTCGGATGAAGGCACCTATGAAAGCCTTTACAGTTGGGGGCTTGAAGTGGCCGTGACCGATGAGAACAGTATTCAGAATACATCTGTCAGACCATACTCTATTGTAAACGGGGAATGTAACCCTGCAAATGCTGTGCAGTACGACAGCTTTGAACGAACATTAATGCTTCAGAATTATCCAAATCCGGTTGAAGGATTGACAACTATAACTTACCGGCTGGCAAGTTCAGGCGATGTAATGTTGGCAGTATATGGCAACGATGGGAAGCGTATCAGTACTTTGTTCAGTTCAAAGCAATTTGCAGGGAACCACACAGTCAGCTTTGATGCTTCATCGCTTACCACAGGAGTATATTTTTTTATCCTTGAAGCAGATGGATTGAAACAAACAAAGCATTTTTTGGTATACAGATAAGCATGTTAGATTAGTTTGCTGGATAAAAATGAAACAGGCTGCAAACCAAATCGCAGCCTGTTCGAATTTTTATATAATCGGTAACCCGATTGATTGATTTCAGATTAGTAACCAAACAATTCCTCGAGGCTTAGTTCTTCAGTCTTACCAAGTTTCTGAAGGGCTTTTTTATCAAGATTATCTTTTTTCCCTAAAACCAGGAAAGTGAAATCCTGACCTTTGATGTTTTCGTTAAAGAACTTTTCAAAATCATCGATAGACATTGTTTTTGCAGCTTCATATTCATCCTTGCGGATGTCGTAATCGATGCCGCGATCCATGTTGGTTTCCCATGTCCAGAATATTTGTTCCTTGGTAATCCTTTCAGTTTTGATCTTTTTCACAATCGACTCACATGCCAGGTTGTACTGTTCTTCGGCATGTGGCATATTGCTAAGCAGGTCAATAAGGGTTTCGGTGGCAATTGAGAGCTTGTCCGATTGTGTGCCAACATAACCGATAAGCGTATTTAACCGGTCGGGTTTTGAGGCCATCCTGTAAGCAGAATAAGCAGAATAGGCCAGTGCTTTCGATTCCCTGATTTCCTGGAAGACAACCGATGAAAGCCCGCTTCCGAAATATTCGTTATAAATGCGTGCAGCAGGGATTAATGCTTTCGAAAATTGGGCGCCGTTTGAAACCAGCAGAATATTCGCCTGGTTAATGTCAAAATCGACAATATACACGTTGCTTTGGTCGGGTTTAACCTGGTTGAATTTTCTTGGTTCAGGCACATCAGCAAGCATTTCCGGCATAATATGTTTTTCTTTCAGTAAAGTTTTCACTTCAACTGCATCTGAAGGGCCGTAGTAAAATACATCGTGTTTGAATGAGGATATTTTTTTGATCAGTGAAGTAAGTTCTTCAGGATCGACTGCGTTTAATTCCTCTTCTGTAAGGATGTATTTTTTTGGGTTATCGGCTCCCCAAATCCCGTAACTGGCCATGCCTTCGTTTAAAATGGTGCGCTGCTCCGATTTCTGGTCAAGGCGGTCTTTCAGTATCCGTGCAACATAATCGCTATAAGCCTGCGGGTCGGCTTTGGCTTCAGCAAGCACATGTTCCAGAAGTTCAACTGCTTTGTCAAACGAAGAGTTGAGCCCTCTGATAGTGACATAAGAACGTTCATTTTCGGTCGATACATTCAAATCGAGCCCGTACTTGTAAAGTTCTTTCTGCAGATCGGCAGCACTGTATTTTTCGGTGCCAATGAATTTCAGGTAGCCAACCGCAAGTTCAAACATCAAATCGTTCCAGCTACCCATATCAACAATATACCTAAGTGAAAAGAGTTCGTTAGCCTCGTTTTTAATGGTGTAAAAATTGCATCCTTCCTGAAGTTGGTCTTTACCAATTTTTTCATCAAAATCGATAAAAACAGGTTCTACATCGGTCGAAGGAATTTGAGCAACTTCCTT
>JAFGEV010000188.1 GCA_016931385.1 Prolixibacteraceae bacterium | reverse complement strand
TCGTATTATCATGCAGCATACTTCCCAAAAGCTGAAAATAACCTGAAGGTCGTTATTCAAAACTGTGATTTATTAAATGGTTGGAATACCCTTTTTTCAGATACGGTTTTTATTTCAGACAATTCGATTATCAAAGAAAAGCCAAATTCAAATATTATCGATACAATTTCTTTCAATGGTTGTAGTGCAGATAAAATCGACCTGGTCCTTCTTTCTGAAGGGTATACAAAGCTTAACATGGATAAGTTTTTAAGGGATGCAAAACGTTTAACCGACAGCATGTTTCTGGCAGCGCCTTTTTGCAATTACAAAAACAGGTTTAATATTTTTGCTGTTGAAGTGCCATCGGAAGAAGATGGTTGTGATATGCCAACAAAAAATATTTTCAGGAACACGGCTTTCGATTCGCATTACAATACTTTTGGTTCGTACCGTTACCTTACCACCAGTGCAATGAAAAAAGTTTATGATGCAATTGACGGGATTGGCTGGGATCATATCATACTATTAGTGAATACCGACCGTTATGGGGGAGGTGGGTTCTACAATTTTTTCAGTATTTGCACTGTCGATAACGAAAAATCACCTTTCGTGTTTATTCATGAATTTGGCCACGCCTTTGCCGGCCTTGCCGATGAGTATTATTACAGCGAACCCGGCAACGATGATTTTTACTCATCGGGATGGGAACCCTGGGAACCAAACATTACCACCCTTCACGATTTTGATCAAAAATGGAAGGCAATGATTGAACCGGGTATCCCAGTACCAACTCCCCGCGATTCGGTTTACATTGATAAGGTTGGCGTATTCGAAGGTGGTGGTTACCAGGCAAAAGGGGTTTACAGCCCGGTAATGACTTGCTGGATGAAAGAAGCTGCGGCAGGCAAATTTTGTCCCGTTTGCCAAAAGGCAATTGAAAAAGTAATACTGGGGCAGTCAGAGTAAAGAGGTTACTTGTTAAAAGCCCTCAATTTAATGGCGGTAAGTACCTTTTTAGTATAGAGAGGAAAATCACCGTTCATGATCCAGCCATAATATCCTGGTTGTTCCTTCAATACTTTTTCAACAGGGAGGCCTTTGTTTTTACCGAAATTGAAAACTTCTACGTCGTTTTCGTCGTATACAATCCTTCCAACAAAATCGACATTTCGGTCGTATGCCGAGAATTCGCACAACAAATCGACATCGTTTACAATGGGCACACTTTTATTTCCTTCGTTGTCTTCATATTCAACGTTTTTATAAAAGTCGAGTTGTGATTTAAGTACCTCGTATGTGGCTTTGGTGTCGGCCATGGCGCTGTGTGCATCTTCAAGGTTTTTATCGCAGTAAAGTTTATAGGCTGCTTTTAGCGTGCGTTTTTCCATTTTGTGGAATATGGCCTGTACATCGATAAACTTCTTTTTCTTGAGTTCAATATCGATGCCGGCACGTAAAAATTCCTCAGCCAGCAGTGGGATATCGAAGCGGTTTGAATTGAAGCCTGCAAGGTCGCAACCTTCAATAAACGCGGCAAGCGATTTTGCCACTTCCCTGAATGTGTGGCAATCTTTCACATCCTCATCGGTAATCCCATGTATCCTGATGGATTTTTCGGGGATAGGCATTTCCGGGTTAATGCGCAGCAACTTTTCTTCTTCACTTCCATCGAGGTTAATTTTTAACAGTGCTATTTCAACAATCCTGTCGGAAGCAATGTTGATCCCTGTAGTTTCAAGATCGATAAAAATTAACGGGTTGCGTAAATTCAATTCCATGGTTATAAAATAAAAAAAGCGCTGCATTTTACAGCGCCTGTTTGTATATTTTGTTGCTTAGGCATTTACCATCATTGGCATCAAAAGCATCAGCACATCTTCGTCTTCATTTTCTTTTTCGGCAGGTAACAGCAGTCCGGCCCGGGTGGGGTCGGCAAGTTCAATCACCACATCGGTAGAAGAGAGGTTGGACAAAATTTCGAGCAGGAACGACGATTTAAAGCCGATTTCCATTTCATCGCCCTCGTATGAACAATTTAGCCTTTCAACAGCCGATATAGAGAAATCGATATCCTGGGCCGAAACAACCAACTGGTTGCCTCCGATTTTAAGTCTTACAAGGTTGCTGGCCTGGTTCGAAAATACTGATACCCTGCGGAGGGTGTTGTAAAGTTCGAGCCGGTCAATTTGAAGTTTGTTTGGATTGTTGGTTGGAATAACCGAATTGTAGCTGGGGTATTTTCCTTCAACCAAACGGCAAATAATCATATAATTGGTAAGACTGAAAACAGCATTTTTTTCATCAAACTCAAGTTTAACATCGAAATCTTCTTTTGGCAACAGGTTTTTGATAAGGGCGGCCGGTTTCTTTGGCAGGATGAATGATGATTCGATGTCGGCTGTTATGTCGAAACGTTTGTACCTTACAAGTTTGTGAGCATCGGAGGCCACAAAGGTGATGTCCTCGGGCGATATCTCAACCAGAATCCCGTTCATTACAGGCCTTAACTCATCTTCGGCAGTAGCAAAAAGTGTTTTGACAATACCACTCATTAAAACATCGTGGTTCATCGAAAGTGAAGTAGCACTGGCCTTATTTAAACCAGGGACTTCAGGATATTCTTCACCATTTTGCCCAACAATGCTGAATTTCCCGTTTTCGGAAAAAATGTCGATGGCAAATGTTTCGGCATTCACCTGGAATGTGAGGGGTTGCTCGGGGAATTCCTTAAGCGTGTCGATAAGTAATTTTGCCGGAATGGCAATTTCACCGATTCCCTCGGTATTTTCAAGTTCAACCCAGGTAATTAGCGTCGACTCAAGGTCGGAGGCTGTAATTGTAAGCTTATTGTCCTCGAGGTTGAATAAAAAGTTATCGAGAATGGGCAACGTGCTTTTTGTACTGATAACCCTGCTTATTGCAGAGAGGTGGTTTAACAACTCGGTGCTGGAAACTACAAATTTCATTATATCAGATTTTTAGCTTTTTTTTGTTTTAAAAATTATATCAAATATACATGAAAATATTTTTGTTCGCTTTTGGCAATGCAAGAAATGTCGAAAATTTTATCAAATATTGTCGATAACTTGTTTTTTCAATAATAATAACCTTTAGTCTTCATCTTTTTAAGCGAAAAATGAACTTTCTTTGGATTCTTTTTTTTAATAGAATAATCTAAAGAAATGAAACGAAGAATGTATTATAAAAAATATTCCACTTTGAAAAAGGGATTATTGTTAACCTGTTTTACCCTTTTGGGTATTTCAACACTATCGATTGCAGGCACAGGAATTTGGAATAGTCGGGCAACCGGGGGTGAAATTGTTTATACTTCATCAGAAGCACCATCGCCTGTTAAAGATATGAATGGAAATTATGTAACCGTGGTTTATCTTGAAAATTTGGGGTTTGGGAAAATTGGGCAGAACAGCAACACCGAAGATGTAGCCTGGTTGCTTTTGCAGGGATACAGGGTTGTTAAGCTTGATTATGCCAACAATGCAAGCGCAGTGGCCCCAACAATCAATTTAGATATTATTGCTATTAACGATTCAATTTCGAACGGTTCATTTTGTGGCCTTGTCGATTGTTCAAAATACCAATCGTATGTTTTGTTCGAAGGGTACCGGATTGCAAGGAATGTCCCATATTTTGTTGACAACCCGCGCATTTATAACCATTATTATGCCGAACGTGGCGACTCACTTTATATGGATATTGTTTACCCGGCAAATGCTTCTGAAAAAGTGCCTGTCGTATTATCATTTTCATATAGCAACAGTTATCATGGGAACATTCACCAACGGTTGTTTCTGGGATATACCCTGGCTATGTTCAACGATTCCTTTCTTGAGGGGGCACCTGCAAGTGGAATGGCCTGGGCAATTGCCGACCATCCGAAATACTGCCCGTGGGGTCAACCAGCCGAATACAAATCATTTCAGGTTAATCCTGATGCAGCCCAGAAAGTTAAGTCGGCAGTACGTACCCTGCGTGTTTTAGGTGAAGAATTGGGGCTCTCAGGAGAAATTGGTATTTATGGATTTTCGAGGGGATCCGATGCAGGTTCGATGGCGGTTGGCGACAGGGCCGACTTTATTACTGAAAATGCAGGCTTCAATATTGGTGTTTCTGACGAAATACAGGCTGCAGCTCTTGGTCCGGGTGTTTTTGATTTTACCCAGATCTACAATTTTATTGACGATGGCGACCGTAACCTTGAAGAACTTTGTCGCGATATGTGGGGCAAACTTGAAGACAATTACCAGCTTTGGAATTCAATGGGCGCTGCATATTTTGTCGTTTCTTCTGCGTCGGCGCCTGTTCTCTTCTTTTACAATACCGACGATAGCCATTATTATATCGATCAGATAAAGCATTTCAAAATGAAGCTTGAATCATTTAATGTACCTACTGATTCACTGATAAATTTTGGAAGCGGACATGCAGTTCCTCAAACCAGCGAATCTTTATCTAAGCTGTATTCATTTTTCAACCAATACCTGGCGACAGAGGAAGATACATCTCAAACCGACACTACTGGTGTAAACCGGATTGAATATCTGAAACCCGATATATTTCCAATTGATATTATTCCTAATCCGGTTACCGATATTATGAATATAAACATGAACTTGCAGAGTGCCGGAATGGTTCATATTTCAGTTTATAATATTTCGGGTATGCTTATTTACATGACAGAAGAATATTTTAATCAGGCAGGAATAAACAGGAAGGTGCTGGCAGTTAATAAATCAGGTATTTCAAAAGGAACTTACTTTGTGAAAGTTAACGCAGGAAAACAGCAAGGCATCGTTAAATTTGCAGTTTATTGATAATGAATTAACCTTGGTTGATAATTGCCTGTTCGGAAATTATTTTTTCGTGTAAATTATTTTCCTGATAATATTGAATGCTAATCCGAATATCAGCAATAAAATGATAGGGGCTGCAATGTTCATGATTTTTACTTCGGTTTCCCAATCACGGATTTTCGTTTTATCAAGCATCCTCAATTTCACAATCCTTGACCGGAGTTGCATTATGCCCGAGTCATCGTTCAGGTAATCGATACAGTTCAGGATAAAATCGCGGTTGCCAAAGGTTTGTCCCGAATACTGGTCGTAACCCAAAGGTAGCAGTTGAATCTGGCCATTCCGGTTTCTGGTTTTGTTTTTTAAAATGCCCCCATCGGCAATAACCACCATTTTTGTTTGTTCACTTTCGGCAATAATTTCTTTTTGTTCTATTCCAAGCGGTTTGGTCATCCTGTTCCTGAAAACGGATTGGATTTTGCCTTCGATGGCAATCCCGATTGTTATCTGTCCCTGGTTAAACAAACGGCTGTCAGGTGGTGCAGTGGCCGATAACAGGCTTACCTCAACCGGGGTTTGTACTTTCATTGAGTATGGTGAAGTTGTTAAAATGGGGTGATATTCCACACCGGTTTTGTTTCCAACCGTGTCGAGCGAACTCACGAATTCGGTCATTACATTGTTAAGGTTTCTCGATATAGGGTT
>JAFGEV010000187.1 GCA_016931385.1 Prolixibacteraceae bacterium | reverse complement strand
GGTTCAAAAGTAGCAAATTACCATCAAGAGTCAAAACAAACCTTACCTGTCCCACGATACTGCATAAAACTTTCGCGTGGTTTGTAGCAATTATTTGCTTATTCTAAACCATAAGATGAAATCGTACGATAGCGAAGGGAGCGGGAAGTGAGTTGAGCCAGGGTTAGATTTTCTGATAAATTCTTCAAAATAAAATGTGACTTTTCGGTTCACTTGTGCAACCTATAAACATAAGTCAGTAAAATTTTATAATTTTTAGACCTGAATCAAACATAAAAACCAATTCGTGAATAAAAACGACCAGGATACATTTTTAGCGCTGTATGAACCTGTTCATGATCAGTTTTGCCGTTTTTGCCGGGCAATATCCGGTAATCAATCCGACGCGGAAGACCTGATACAGGATTCCATTTTAAATGTAATAGAACGGTTAAATAAAATTCAGGACAAAGCAGCATTCAAATCCTACCTGTTCAACGTGGCAGGCAACCTTAACAAAATGCGGCTACGAAGAAGTAAATTCAGAGCAGAGTTCTCGGTTGCAGAATTGAGCCGAATTGTCGATTTCTCCCAAAGCCCCGAACAAATTACTGACTTCAGGATAGTATATGAGAAGATGCTTAATCTCCCTCCGAGGATAGCGGAAACATTGATTCTGTATCACATTACGGATTTATCCATCGAAGAAATTCACAGTATTCAGGGAGGAAGTTTATCTGGAGTGAAAATGCGGCTGAAACGGGGACGGGAAAAGTTGCTCTCGTTGCTGAACACAAAAGCCCAAAAACAGTTGGCAGTAATGCTTTTAACACTTTAAATCACGAACAATGAGCAAAGAATATAGCCAACAGCATATTACTCTGTTTTTCGAGCAGTTCAGAAAACTGGAAAACAGTTTTACCATTGAAAAGGTACACCTTATTATAAACAACCCGAATGCCAGGGCCCGGTATAAGGTTAAAAATGTTAAACCAATAAATCTTATTATCATGACATTTCTAATCAGTATATCGATTGTGCTTGCGCTGTTGTTTTCATCACCCGGTTCAAAACAGGAAAACCGCGCAAAACAAGCGAACCAAACTATTGAAAAAGACATTGCAGTTTTAGAAGAAAATGGAATTCAAACCGATGTCTCAGAGTTGGGAAATAATGAGCAAAAAGAATTTGAAGCAGAACAGGAGCCTGATATCACCAACACGTTGAATCCGGTATTGGATAAAAACGAACCTGAAGTAACAAAGAAAGAAAAATCAGTTCTTTCAGATAACGTAATAGATGGGAGCAAATTTATTCTGGAATTAACTAACGAAGAACTGGAGAAGCTTGGATTCCAAATCAATCACTACGCTATTTATTACCGGAACAGTTTCAGAAATATGAAGATATTTTATTTATCCACACATCAAAATGGAGGTTTTTATGTGATGCAAGACAGTACCAGACATAAGATGAACGATTATTATCCACTCCAAATCGATACTATTTCCCAAAATGCCACAATAAAACTTGTTAATACTATTGCGTTAGGAAAAGTACATCCACCAAAAATAAAATGGGATGATATCGTTTATTCAAAATCGGAATATAGTTTTTATCCTCTTTTTAACACCTATCAGTCAGGTGAAATTGAAAAGATAAAGGATGATCTTAACTTTGAAGAAATGGCTGATACCTTGATTCCTATAGTGATCCTAAGTTCGCAATTCGATTTGGAAAATAAACGTGATCAATTCTTTTGGTTCCTGACCAATGACGACTTTTACACCAGTTTACCCGAACGATATTCTTGGGTAAAAGAAGAATTTAAAGTTTTGAAGGAAGAAAAACGCCTTAGACAAGATAAGTTCAGAGTTGATTTCAAAACAGAAGACTGGAATAAAGATCTGTTGATTAGTGAAAATTTGGTTCTGGATGGACAAGATTATATTGTTCAATTTACCAGAGAAGAACTTGAAAAAGTTGGGGTTTTCAAAAAAGACAATAATCGGTGGTTTTATCACCATAATACTCCTTGTAGCGGTAGCGCATGTGGTTTGATAACAGAAATTGTCGATGGCAAAATCGAGATTAAAAGCGATACCATTTTAAACACAGATTACTACATTAAATACTCCACCGATTGTACAGGTGATTTTTTAGTAAACGGAACAACGATCAAACGTATGGATGAATTCTTCAACGATAATGACATTCTTTTGCCTGTACAGGTTGAAAACAGGGATGGAGAAATTTACTGGTTTACCTTGTCGGAAAATTTCTGGAAACTTGTTCCTGAACGATATCAAAACCTGAAAGCTCATTACAACAAAATGCTTTACAATAAAAGTATAGCGCCTAACCGTGATTTTGTTATATATTTTAAAGAACCATTTAAAAAAGTTGGAATAGATGTACCACTCATTGAACTAACAAAGGAAGAACTGGAAAATATCGGATTCATATATGTCAATGGTGGTGCGGAAATCAATTGCGGATTTGGCAAAAACTGGATTCAATTCAAGTTTGAAGATCATAATTTGAATAGAAATCTGAAACTTCCCGAGAAAATACGTAAAATGTTGGAAAAATCGCCAACACCTGTTTTCGAACACCTGCATTTCATAAGCCCAAATAAAAGATTTATAAAGCAAGAATGGATTGATAAATTTGATTCCCTGTTCTCTGCCTCTAATCAAGGATATCAGTTTGTTTACATCACCGATTCATTGGGAAGACATATGCATAAAATCAACATCAAAAAGGAAGATATTCAGATTAATGGCGAGGACTTCAAATTTCTGATTCCAATAATTGTTAGAAATTCCAAAATTGCAACTTCAAATTCAGAAGACCGTGTATTCTGGTTCACCCCAACCGAAGCCTTTTTCGACCGGCTACCCGATCGTATTAAAAATGATCTTAAAGAAGAATATGAAATTGTTTCATCGGAAGGTAAAAGTGCTGGGCTTTCTTCGTGTACCTATTTCGAGAGTTGCCGATCGACCCTGAAGGTTGGCAACCTGAAAATTTATCCCAATCCGGCACAAAGTGAAATCACTATTGACTTTAATCTTGACATAGCACAGGAAGGAGAAATTGCATTGGCCAATATAGCCGGACAACAGATCAAATTATTAAAGTCAAAATTGAGTTTTGATGAGGGATTCAACTCAATAAAATGTCAATTGGAAGGAATCAATCCCGGAATATATTTGATTTCCATTGTAACCGATTCGGGTTACATGACTGAAAGAATAATCATTTCGGAATGAAAATCACATCTTTTCTGCACCTCGTTTAGCTTGCGTAATTTGTTTCATTTTTTACAACTGTGTTCATAACAAATAGACCCTGCTAGTGCGGTTTTGCAAACCGCGCTTCTCAAACTAAGAATTTTTAATTCTTACAAAACAACGAAACAAACTTTGCTGAAATTTTATCAGGATAACATATCCTGCACTTGTTAGCCGCGGATGACATATCCGCAGCAGCCGTTGCAAACTCACAGCATATCCCGTTAAGCAAGGCTGCCATTGCAAGAATTTCAAATTCAACCCGTTCAATAATCATTCTAGCTTCTAACGCAGCATAAGAAATATAGGTTGAGCTTTTAAGTTTTAATGTATTTCCCAATAATGTACGCATTTGTAAAACTGTCCAATGCAGATTATGTTCTCTTTTGTATGGATTAAATGGGTTCATTTCAATTGCCTAATAAATTATCCATAAAATTGTTTTCAACAACATCATAATCTAAAAGTCTGAATTGAACAGTAAATTCATAATCTCTGACCCTGTAATCATCTTTCCCATATTTGTAGCAGAATTTTTGTTCTTGGTCAAAACTTCGTATTGTTTTAAGTTTAGACATTCCTGGAGGCAAAATATCTTCAAGAGTAATAAATTGATAACTTAAAGGATTTCCTCTATCATCGTAATAAAGTATCAATCCTTTTATGTTTTTTATTGTTTGGCTTGAATTGTTTTTAAGTGCAATTGATTCATTAAATTCTGATGATACCTTTTCAAAAAAAGATAAAACAACACTTTCTGTAGTTTTAGCTTGTCTGGAAACATTTGATATTTGTGGCTCCCACTTCATGCTTTTGCTTTTTAAATTAAGTACTGCATTTGATGGAATTGCAAAATTTAAGTTTTGAGAATCATGCAATGTAAAAGTTGAAATGCCAATTACTTTTGCGTTTGAGTCTAATACAGGACCACCGCTACTTCCGGGTGAAATTGGGGATGTAATTTGGATTAAATTATAGGTCTCGGATAATTCTCTGATTCCACTAACAATTCCAGTCGAGATTGTACCTTCCAGTCCTTTAGGATTGCCAATTGCTAAAATATTATCTCCTATTTCAGGAGATACGGTATTAAGTTGCAAGCTGGTTGAATTCATTGTAGCAACTTCCAAAATCGCTACGTCAAGTTCTTCAGAATAGCTTTTTACTCTGACATTTTCTGATTTTGCCTGTGTCCCAAGATTTTTTATTACGATTTTATTCGAGCCTTCAATTACATGATAATTCGTTGCAATTAAATTTTTCTCAAAGTAAAATCCACTTCCCAAAGCAAGAGGGGTTTGATTTGAATCGTATGTTACAATTAATACAATAGAAGATTTTGACTTAATGTAAATTGTTTTTTTTTGTCCTGTGCTTTCAATCCAATCGTAAGGATTGATACCAAAAAAATTATGAGTAATCGTTTCATATTACGGTTTTTAAAATGTGATCTTACCCCATATACAACCTTAATTTTGCCCTATTTATCCTGCTTTTAATGTAAAACATTTTCAGCTTAACCTTCCCAACTTGTTTTCACTTATTTTCAGGGGGATGTGCAGCATCCCGGTTTTTCAATTTATTAAGGACTACCAAATTAAAACTTATTACAATAATATCAAAAAAGAACAGGAATTTTCATACTGCTACCAAACTCTCAGAATCATGAATTTTTCACCCTCTCCCGCTTGCATATACAAAAAATGAGCAAATACAAAAGCTCCTAAATAAAAAAACAATAAATTTGTTAGAAAAATCACAGATGAATTATAAGGTAAATATAGTTTTTGAAAAAGATGAACACGGCTATTATGTGTATGCTCCAAGTTTATCGGGTTGCCATTCTCAGGGCGAAAGTTTTGAAGAAGCAATGGCAAATATAAAAGAAGCTATTGAGCTTTACCTGGAATCTGTCCCTGCCGATGAAATAAAATGCTTGTTAAGCAATGAAATTTTAACTACAACCGTGGAGGTCAACGTTGCCTAAATTACCCGTTATTGAAGCCAAACAAGCAGAAAAACTACTGTTAAAAAATGGTTTTACTTTTCTAAGAAGTAAAGGGAGTCATAGAATATACGAAAAAGGAAAAACCAGGATGGTAATTCCTTTTCATGTTGGCAAAAACCTTCATCCAAAAATTGTTAAAGAAATATTGGAAGCCATACATTCATGATTAGGCCGTTCGCATTTGATTTCATATTTTTAAGGCCTATTTATTTACTAACTTACTTTAAGAACGATGATCAAAATCAGAGACATTATCCGCACAGGATTTATATTCGTTGCAGCACTCGCAGCTTTTGCCTGCAACCCAACAGAAGAAACTTACCAGGGGCCCAACCCCGACAAATCGGTTTACGGCCCGCAAGCCAGCGTATATGAATTGCCCGATGTGCCTGGAAAAACATATTTTGTTGCCCCAAAAGGCGATTCACAATCAGAAGGTGAAAGTATTGAGAATCCAACCACAATAGAATCGGCTATCGCAAGAGTATCTACCGGTGATGCCATTGTAATGCGTGGCGGCACTTACCGCACAGGCAACCTCACGTTTAACCAGGGCATAACTATCCAGCCCTACCAGGATGAACAACCAGAATTAAAAGGAACACTTGTTGCCAATGACTGGAACCAGATAGAAGATAGTATCTGGGCAACCAACTGGGATCACCTCTTCCCTGCCGGCCCCGAAAGCTGGTGGAACCGCCAGTGGAACGAAAGGTTCACTCCGCTGCACCGCTTTAACAACGACGGGATTTTTATTGATGGTCAATTTCTTGAATCAGCCGGGAGCATTGACGAAGTTACCGAAGGCACCTGCTTTGTCGATTATGATGCCCATAAAATATACATTGGCATCGATCCTACAGGAAAACTTGTTGAAATTACGGCATTCCGGAAAGCCATCATGCGCACGATAGCTGATGTGCACGGGAAAAAATCAGATGGCCGCGGCCCTGTAATCAAGGGTTTGACCATCACGCAATACCCCGACACCATGGTACACATCGACGGATACTATCCGCAAGGCATATCCCCCGAAAGTGAAAACGGGAAAGATGTGGTTGGCACCGTGTTCGAAAACTGCACCTTCTCGAAATGCTTCCGCATTGGGGTTTTTGCCATTGGCGACAGCATGGTGATGCGCAACTGTAAAATAATTGATACCAATACTGAAGGCTTGTACCTTGTTGCCTCTTCGGACGTGCTGCTCGAAAGGAACATTTTTGCCAACAACAATATCGAACGCTGGACAGGTTTCTACCCATCTTCGGTAAAAATTTTCAACCAGACACACAGGGTGGTATGCCGGGGCAACCTGATTATCGACCAGCCAAACTCAAACGGTTTGTGGTACGACGTAGGCAATGTTGATGGTGTTTTTGTAAACAACTGGGTTGAAAACATTGGAAATGTTGAAAAATTCAGGGAAAAAGAACACATCTGGTCTAACTTTAGCGGGTTCTTCTATGAAATATCGAGCAAAGCCATATGTGCCGGAAATGTTTTTTTAAACTGCGAACAGGGTACTTTCGCGCTAAATAGTTACGGGGTAAAAATATTCAACAATACTTACATCAACAGTACTGCCAGCTTTGGCCGTAACAACCGGGGCGATGACAACGACCATTTCGGTTGGCATATCCTCACCGGTCCCAAAGTTGAGGAACGCGATAACCATGTACTCAAAAACAATGTCTTTTTCATGGAAGGGGCCATCGCACGTCCTGAAGTAAACACTTGGCAACCCTTGTTCATGTGCGAAAGGTTAAGCAATCCGCAACTCTCAGATATGAACAATAACCTTTACTTCCTGGAAGAAAAATCAGCCACAGATACCCTTATCGTATGGAGTCCGTTTAACAACGAAACATGCAAGGTAAATTTTGTTTCCCCGGATGAATTAACAGCAATAAATCCTGATTTTTCTTCTGAAAGCAGACTCTACAGGAATCATGCTGAAGCCATCTTCAATGGATTCGAACAAAATGATTTCAGCCTGTTACCTGGGATTTCTGCTTTATGTAATGGTGCCGTTTTACCGGAAAATATTGCAGGTATTATGAACCTGAAAGAAAAGGATGGTTCTTTCGTGGGCGCATATTAGCAAATTTTAATATTGGTATTCTACAATTTTCTATGCGGTATATATCCGTTTATTAGCGGTGTCATTCAGAGAGTTGACCCTAAAAAATTTGAGCACAATGCAGAAATGACATTTTGACCCGGAACGGGTCGAATATCAATAACCCGGGGTTTAAACCCCGGGAAAAGGTGAAAAGCGAAATATCCGGCCACTGTCCCGACGTACGTCGGGATTCGAAAAAGAGGTAGTGTTGCATGGCCGGAAATGTAGAATTATTGCCAAAAGCGTTGTTTTGTATTTGTTTTATAAACAGAAATTAGTGAAAATCTGTCATTGGCAAGGAAGCGGAATGAGGAATCTTCTGTTTCAACAGATTCCTCCTCCTCCGTCGTCGGAATGACAACTTTTTGCAACATTCATTTCCTCAATTTACTCAACCTTTTTGTCAACAATACAATTTTAATTACTTTTAGCGCCCTGAAAACGAAAATTGTTTTTTTATCATCATGGCAAAAGAATATACTACTGAATTCCAGGTCGATTTTGGCCCCGACGGACAAAAGCTTCTTCCTGTAGTCACACAAGATTTTGTTTCAAAAGAAGTGTTGATCCTCTCATTTGTAAACAAGGAAGCCTTTGAAGAAACCCTTCGCAGCGGATATGCAACCTACTGGAGCCGCAGCCGTAACGAACTATGGAAAAAAGGGCTGACCAGTGGCGATATGCTCCGTATTAACGAAGTACGTATAAACTGCGAGCAAAACTCTTTTCTTTTCCTGGTAACACCCGAAGGCAAAGGCGCCTGCCATGCAAAGAAAGAAAACGGCAATCCATATTCATCATGTTATTACCGCAGACTTAACGATAACAGTGAATTAGAAGTTATTGAAAAATAAAAGGGAGGCAGCAGGCAGAAAAATTAATGAGCCAAAAGCCATTATCTATCAGCCAATAGCCATCAGCTAACAGCCATCAGCCAAAAAACATAATTTGATTTTTAAAATGGAAAACAAACAACTCATAATAGGCATGCCTGCCGGTTCGCTGGCAAATCCAAATCGTGGCGGAAACTTAATTAAGTTACTCGAAGATTCCGGTTTCAAAACAAAAGGTTACGAATCGGGCGGACCAACTTCGTTTAAAACCGTTAATTTCATCTACGGCTGGGACGGACGCCCACAGGAATTCAGCTCACAGCTTGCCCTTCAGGAACTAGATGTAGCCATTGCCGGCGACGACTGGATTGAAGAACGCATCCATGAATTCAGGCTTGAATACAATACTGAAATCGAACTTGAAAAAGTCCTCCCCCTTAACCGCGGAGGTGTGAGGCTGGTTGGCATAGTTAAAGGCGATACCCCGGTCGATTCAACCGAAGCCTATATAAACGACCTGACTGAAAAACAGGAACTCATCACAGTTGTTGCCGAATTGCCCTATCTGGCGCTGAACTGGATAAGGCAAACCCTTAGAAAGATTGACAAACTCAATGAGTTTAACGAATTCTCGGTGCAAAAATACAAAAGCCCCTCTCGCATCAAAAATGGCATATTGATTTATGAGACCTGGGGCAAAACCGAATCCAAAGTACTAAACGGCGGGGCCGATATCGGGCTGGAGATAACCCAGTCGGGCAGCGCCATTAAAAACTACGGTCTAAAGATACTTGAAACGGTTTATACCTCTCAAACAAGCATCTGGATCAACCCGGCTCTGAAAAAGGACGAAGAAAAAACTGAATTGCTCAAAATGTTCCTTGTTAATATCTATGGTTCCATCAATGCCGAGCATAAAGTACTGGTTACTTTCAATGTACCGAATCCGAAGAGGGAAATTATTGAGCAATACCTTGAGGCCAATAACCTCTTTGCTGATGAACCAACTATGAGTATCGGGAAAACCTATACGGTGTATAACATACAGGTAGATACCAATGGCGACAGCAAAGTTCCGCTGGCCATGGTGCGCTACCAACTAGCCAAACTGGGCGCAACCAATATCGACACCTTGCCTATTCAATCCTCTATTCAGGGCATCGATGCTGTAAAAATATAGCGTTATGGGACGTGCGATTTATGCAAATCAGTTTCAGAAACCATTTTTCCTTCTTCAATATCCTGATCGCTCATCAGTAGCATTTCAACCTGATCGGGGGTTAATGATATTATTTCGTCATCTAATGTTGAATCAAATAAATCGGAAATGGCCTCCAAGAGTTTTTCATTTCTTGTTGCAATAATCCGATCAATCAGTTTGCTTTTAGTAATTTCTATCGATGTCATAAAACCTGTTTTTTTTTCCTGCAAATTAATTCAATCCCGTATTTTTTGCAAATAATTTTATGGCGGGCGATTTTCAATCGCCCTAGACGAATACAATCCACCTGTTTCACAAGCTATTAAAAAATATTTTACTTTATTGACTAAAAAAATAGTCACTTTTTCTTTGCTGACTAAAAACTTAGTCATATATTTGTTCAGGACTTTATATTTTACGATCATGCAACTTACAAAAGCTGAAGAACAAATTATGCAGATTTTATGGGAACTGGGCGAAGGGATGGTCCGTGATATCCGCGACCGTTTCGACGACCCGAAACCTGCGCGCAATACCGTTTCAACAATTGTCAGGGTTCTCGAAAGCAAAGGCGTGGTTAGCTACCGTGCCGAGGGAAACACACACGTTTATTACCCCTTGCTTTCGAAAAAGGAGTATTCAAAAAAGCAACTTTTCAGTTTGATGAGGAACTATTTCGACAACTCCTTTCCGCAGATGGCCACGTTCTTTGCACGTGAAAAAGACCTGACCGTCGACGAACTTGAACAGTTGATGAACGAAACAATGAATGAACTCGAAAAGGACAAATAACTGAAATCATGGAAGCATTCGGAAAGTACCTGTTACAAATGGCCTGCTGGCTTGCAGGCTTCGGGATTGTATATTACATCCTTTTGCGTAAAGAGACACATTACAATATAAACCGCTGGTTTTTGGTATCAGGTTTATTTGTATCGCTTGTGTTTCCACTTTTTCCTTTGCAATACAAGGTCGTTAAGCCATTTCCAAATATTCCGCTTGAAGTGGTTGCCAATACTGAAACCGTTGAAAGTGGTTTTAGGTTTAACTTGTCCCTAAGTGAAATTCTTATGATGATATACATAGCCGGTATCACTTTTTTTGTTTTACGCTTTATTTTACAAATACTGAAATTAAAGCGGCTCAAAGCAAGTTCAAAACACATTTTGATCAGCAACACCAATGTATATCAGGTAGAAAAAGAAACTGCGCCTTTTTCGTTTTTCAGAAACATTTATGTTAGTAAAACCATGGACGACTCCACTGTTTTAGAAACCGTGGTTGCCCATGAGAAAGTCCATATTGAAGAACACCACTGGGCCGATTTGTTGCTTTTCGAACTGGCCCGCTCTATCCAGTGGTTTAACCCACTGATGCACCTATACCGTAAAGCGATCATGCAAAACCATGAATACCTTGCCGACCTTGGCGCCTTAGGCAACGGTATACAGGCCAGGAACTACCAGACCATCCTTATCAATCAGATGTTTGGTATTCCTGTACTGCAAATGGTTAGCAGCTTTACTATGTTTAATCCAGGAAAAAGAATTACAATGATGAAAAAAAATAAATCGAAGCCTGCAAAAAAACTGAAAGTATTGTGGGCTGTTCCGCTAATCGCGATCATTCTGTTCGCTTTTGCCGAACCAAAATATGAATATTCAGGCACATCAACTCTTCCTGCCGGTCAAAACACGATCAGCGTAAAAGGCATTGTTATTGATGCCGATGGGGAACCCTTACCGGGTACATCAGTTATTGTTTCAAAAACAACTACTGGCACAATAACCGACCTGAATGGGAATTTTATTCTCGAAGGGATTGATCCTGATGCTTTAATTGTCTTTTCGTTTGTCGGTTATGAAACCGTTAAGTTAAAAGCCGATAAGAAGATGAAGGTAAAAATGAAAAAACAGGTGTACAAAATCAACCCGTCGTTAAATGTGGTTGAAACAAATGTTGCCCCGCCTCCGCCACCTCCACCCCCCAAAATTATCGATATTAAAGGGAAAGATGGAAAAGAACCTTTAATCGTTGTTGACGGTAAAATTTATAATGGCGACATTTCTGAAATTGACCCTGTAACCATTAAAACAATTTCGGTATTAAAAGAAGAGATTGATACTAAAGCATATGGAGCTAAAGGCAAAAACGGGGTAATCGAGATTACGACCAAGTCCAAAGAGTTTTTCGAAAAGAAAGAAATTCAGGAGGAGGAAGTTTTCATTGTTGTTGAAGACATGCCTCAATTCAATGGTGGTGATAAAGCATTACAGGAATACCTCATTAAAGCCACCACCAATGCTAAAGAAAAAGGTTCGGCCCTTATCGGTTTTACCGTACTCAACGATGGTAGCATCGATAATGTGAGAATTAAAGAAGGTACTTCGGACTACACCAAAAAGGCTGCTTACAAAATTGTTAGTTCGATGCCAAAATGGAAACCCGGCATGCAGCGTGGCAAGCCTGTAAAAGTTGACATGGAAATTCAGATTGATTTTTAGAACAATTTCAAAATCGTTCCTGTCCGGTTTAAAAACAAAAGATTTTGATCAGGGTGTCATTCCGAATTGAGTGAAGCGAAATGAGAATTGAAAATCGACGTCAGTCAAATCCTTTGTAACAAGGGATTCCTCCTCGTACCTCGTACCTTTGACAGTTTCGACCATTGTGTCATTCCGACGACAGAGGAGGAGGAATCTGCTGATACATGGGATTCCTCGTCGCTTCGCTTCCCTCGGAATGACACCTTTTTCACCCTGTCATCTCTGCATTATGCCCAAAAATTTTGGATGGGAACTCGGGATGACACTTTTTCTCAACGATTATTTCTACATTATTCCAAAAAAATTTGGGCTGGCAATTACAGGTTTTTTAGAAGTTCTGTCTGAAGTAAGGGTTTTATCTGTTGTTTGGACAAATTTGCAGTTCAATTTCAAATTTGTCCAAGTCCATTAAATTGAAAACGAAGAAATCCTAACGTTCTTAAAAACTCCATTTGGAGTGGAGCTTCCACTTTCACCAGTTCGCCAATTGAAGGATGAATAAAATCAACTTCTGATGCATGTAACATCATGGTTGTCATACTCCACTTTTCTTTAAACAACCGGTTTTGTTTGTTACAACCGTGAGGCCTGTCGCCAATAAGCGGGTGAAAAATATGCGCAAAATGTTTCCTGATCTGGTGCATACGTCCGGTTTCAGGAATAACCTCAACCAAAGAGTAGCGTTGCGTTGAATGTTTACCGAAAAGGACATCAATCTCTGTTCTTTCAAGTGTTCGGTAGTGAGTAACCGCATCCTGCAAATTTCCGTTCTCCTTTTTTAACGGATAATCAATCGTGCCTTCATCGTCGCAATACCCACGAACTATCGCCAGGTATTTTTTTGAGACTTTTCCCTGGTCAAAAAGTAAGTTCATTTGCTTCAACGTTTCAACATCAAGGGCAAAAAGTAATACACCGCCTGTTTTGCGGTCGAGGCGATGCACAGGTGTAACTTTCCGGTGAATCTGATCCCGCAAAAGTTGTACGGCAAACTCAGTTGCATCGCGTGCTATCATGCTTTTGTGAACCAGCAATCCATGTGGTTTATTTATGGCAACCAGGTAATCGTCGTGATAAATTATTTGCAGCAAATTCAATTCAGATTTATCATTATTTGATACGTTCACAAATATATTCAAAGTTATTCGTGAAATATTTTTAATTTGAACCCGAATTTTAAATACGCATCCATCATGAAGATAGCAGGTATTTTTTTGCTTCTGTTCTTTTTTAGTTTCTGTGTTTCGGCCAGAAAAAACAACATTTCAATAAATGTTGCTACTTTCAATTTACGGTTGAACATACCTACCGACGGCGAAAATGCCTGGCCAAAACGTAAAGAATTTGTAAAAAAACTGATCAGATATCACGAATTCGATATTTTCGGAACCCAGGAAGGTTTCATCGGACAACTTGAATACCTTGACGAAATGGAGGATTATTCCTTTGTAGGCGTTGGCCGCGACGATGGTAAAAAGGTTGGCGAACATTCGGCCATTTTTTATCGCGTTAACCGGTTTGAACTTATCGGCAATGGGGATTTTTGGCTAAGCGAAACGCCTGATGTCCCTTCGTATGGCTGGGATGCAAAATACCGGAGAATTTGCTCGTGGGCAAAATTCAACGACATGAAAACAGGCAGGGATTTCTACTTCTTTTGTGTTCATTTCGACCACGAGGCAGAAGAAGCGCGTATCCAATCGGGCATGCTCATGGTTCAGAAGATTAAGCAAATTGCCGGAGAAAGCCCTGTAATCTGTGTCGGTGATTTCAATTCAACTCCCAATACCGGTCAAATACAAAAAATGAAATCATTGTTAAACGATTCTTATGAAATATCTAACACCCCCCCCTACGGACCTGTTGGCACGTTTAACCATTTCAGGATGGATTCCCCGCAGGATGAACGCATCGATTACATCTTTGTCAGTAAACATTTCGACGTTTTAAAATACGGCGTACTGACTGACAATATTAATCAACATTACCCTTCGGACCATTTCCCTGTTGTTGTTAAACTGGCTTTCAAAGAATAAATTGACATAAAACCTTAAAGCGTGAACTTCCCTGAAGATTTTATCAAAAGAATTAAAACTGATATAAAAGGAGAATCGGCTGTTTTGCTTAAAGCTCTTGAGCAGGAACCTCCTGTAAGCATCAGGGTAAATCCTTCAAAAGAATACAACACAGAAGGGCTTGAACGTGTAACTTGGTGCCAAAATGGATTTTACCTTCCAAACCGTCCGGTTTTCACACTTGATCCGCTTTTTCATGCCGGTGCTTATTACGTGCAGGAAGCCTCTTCGATGTACCTTGAACAAATTTTAAAAGAATATTCGGAGCCTGAGCAGCCCCTGAAAGTACTTGACCTTTGTGCCGCCCCCGGGGGAAAATCGACACATCTTGCCTCACTCCTACCACCGGGCTCACTTCTAGTTTCGAATGAAATAATCCGTTCAAGGGCTAAGATATTGGCCGAGAACATAACCAAATGGGGGTATCCAAATGTGGTTGTTACAAATAATGACCCTGTCGATTTTCAACGATTGAAAGGTTTTTTTGATGTACTGGTTGTCGATGCTCCTTGCTCGGGCGAAGGAATGTTCCGTAAAGACCTTAATGCAAGGGCCGAATGGTCGGAAAACAACGTTGCCCATTGTGCACTGCGACAACGCCGTATAGTTGCCGATGCCTGGGATGCGCTTAAAGAGGAAGGTCTGCTTGTATATTCAACCTGCACATTCAACAAAGCCGAAAATGAAGAAAACCTGCAATGGATGATAAGCGAGATGAACGCGCTTACCATCTCTCATGATATTCCTACATTTAAAGGAATTGAAATTTCAAAAGATGTTCCTGGATTCCGATTTTACCCCCATAAAATCAGAGGCGAAGGATTTTTCATTTCTGCCCTCATAAAATCATCAGGTCAAACTTTTCAACCGAAAAAAATAAAAAATCCCTCGTTAACAAAATCCAGTTCAGCGCTAGAAAAGGGCTTTTCGGTATGGATTAAAAATTACCGTGAATACAATTACTTTACCTTTCAAAATAAAGTACTGGCCTTACCTGCCGCACTTGAAAAAGAACTGCACGAATTAACCGGGCAGCTGAGCATCGTGCAGGCAGGTACTGAAATATGTGAAATAAAAGGAAAAGACCTTGTGCCTTCACATTCTTTGGCCTTATCGATAATTTTGAACAAGGAAGCTTTTCAAACCGAAGAACTCGATTTAAACAGAGCTCTCTTATACCTGAAAAAAGAAGACATCAAACCAATGAGTTCAAATCGTTATTTACTGGCAACCTATAAGCATACCCCGTTGGGATTTTTGAAGAAAGCCGGAAACAGGTACAATAACCTTTACCCAAAAGAATGGCGGATACGAATGGAAATAAATAGTTAAATAATTTGCAAGAAATTAAGAGGTTACATTTACAAATATGTTGATATTACCACCTTTCAGTCCAGTTATTTTCAAGGTAATTAAATATTCCTTTTCATTGTTGTCCGGTAAAAATGTTTTTAACATAGAAACAGACTAAAATATTTGGCTAATAGTCTGATTATCATTTTGGGCTAAAGCCCGTTTTTAAAAGGTGCGATTCAGTAACCCCAGCCTTAAGGCTGGGGTTAGTAAAAGCCACTATTGACAGGGGCTTTAGCCCAAATGTTATAATTTTTACCGGACACTAGTGATTCCTTTTAATTTATTTAAAGCTTCATCTGACCAATTTAGCTTATAAATATTTTTCATAAATTTTACGAGCTGTTATGTGAGAGTGAACCCTGCCTTCTTCAAAATCCTTTAGCCCCCTGTTTATAGAATCAATCTCTTCTTCTTTTAAAGTATCCCACCAGTCTTTAGATTTTGAATAATCATCTTTTATTTTTCTCAATTCATCAATAATGGCAGAGTCATTCAATCGAGAAATCCATTCTATTAAATTCTGTTTTTCAGCTTGAATATTCATAATAAATCATTTTACAAAAAGATAGTCATTATCAAACCAATTCACTACTGATGCATTAAATTAAAACTGATGGAAACTCTCCCCGATAAATTTCAATCCAACCGGTAAAGCTGAACGCCAGTAAGGCCAGCTATGCACGCCATCGCGCATTCTGAATTCATGCTTAATGCCCATTTCGATAAGGTGTATGTGCAGGCGACAGTTGTCGTTAGTGAGGAAGTCATCATCGCCACAATCGATATAAATACGCAGGTTGTCGTACGTATCTTTTCCTTTCTCTTTTGTAACATCAAACGGGTTGTTCTTTTTGTGATGCTCCGTAAGCCTGTCTTTTCCTGCAAGGCCGCTCCCGAATACAGGTGCATAAACCAAATCATACTTATCTTGTGTAACAGTTGAAAGGTATTCTTCTGAAAGGATAGCAGCACTGAAAGCGGCACAGGCTGAAAACTTTTCAGGATATTTCAACGCAAAACTTAAAGTTCCGAAACCTCCCATCGAGAGGCCTGCAATTCCCCTGTAACGCTTTTCGGCACGTATACGATATGTTTTCTCGATAAAAGGCATAAATTCCTGAATGAAGAAATCTTCATATCTGATTGAATTGTCGAAATTATTGATGTAAAACGATGTTCCCCCATCGGGCATAATCAGGATCATGGGCGGTATTTCCCGGTTAGCGATACACTCATCGGCAATAAGGTGAGCTTCTCCAAACTGCATCCAGCCCATGTCGTTGTCGCCATATCCATGCAGCAAATAAACAACCGGGTAATAACGGTTCGATGTTTCATAATCGAAAGGTAAGTAGATTGTATATTTTACTTCCTTACCCAGTATTTCACTTTCGATTACAAGGCTTTCCTTCACTGTGCCCCTTGTATACTGAGCCAACAAAGCATTGCTGATAGATGTAAAAAAACATAAAAAAATTATTAAATTCTTCATTTTTATTTGATTTTTATAGCATTATAACAATCTTTAAATAAAAATTCTCCTTTGAAAATTATTTAAATTTAAGCTGTTTTTTCATATTAATCTTTTCAAAAATAATCATGCAACACAAATTCGGAAAAAAAATATTTTCAGCCAGAATTTTCTTTAACGATACAGGTTATCTGATTTCACATATTCCAGATATAAGAAATGCCATGCGTGATAAAAACATAGGCAAACCGTTTATTGAAAAAATCATGACGATAACTTCGGCAGTCAACGGGTGTAAATATTGCAAATGGATACATGCAAAGCAAGCCCTTAAACTTGGAATAAGTGAAGAAGAAGTAAAGAACCTGCTAAACCTGCAATTTCACATAAATGCATCCAGCTATGAAATGCCTGCATTGCTTTATGCCCAACATTATGCCGAAACAAACAGGAAACCAGATCACCTGATGAATGAAAAATTAATTCAAAATTATGGTGATAAAACAGCATTACACATCATCACACTAATCCGCATTGTATATTATGGAAATTTATCGGGTAATACCTGGGATGCATTTATCAGCAGATTTAAAGGCAAACCTGCTGAAAACAGCAATATCATTTTTGAATTTTTCTTTTGCCTGATCACAATATGGATAATGGTACCTGCAATCATTTTGCAAAAAAATAATTGACAGTTTACTTGCAGAAACTATTAATCAGAGACATTTACATTTAATCGCTAATCATCTCCAGAAATTCATCTTCGTTAATTATAGGTATTCCCAGCTTTTTAACTTTCTCGAGTTTGCTGGGTCCCATGTTTTCACCGGCAAGCAGGTAACTTGTATTTTTTGAAATGGAACCAACATTCTTGCCTCCGTGTTTATCTATCAGGTTTTTAAGTTCTTCTCTTGAATGTTTTTCAAAAGTACCTGAAATAATTATAGATAAGCCGGTCAGTTTATCGGATGTTCCTTCAAGTTCTTCCTCCGAAAGTTCAAATCGAAGGCCGATACCACGCAATTTATTAATTAGCTCCCTGTTTTCAGGAACAGAAAACCAATCAATTATGCTTTGGGCAATGCGGTCGCCAATTTCATTAATATCGGTTAATTGTTCGAATGATGAGACCATAAGGTTATCAACACTTTTAAACGATTTCACCAGTATTTTTGCTACTGTTTCGCCAATGTATCGAATACCCAAAGCAAACAATACCCGCTCGAAGGGTACTTCTTTTGAAGCTTCAAGTCCATCGATTATCCTTTTGGCCGATTTGTCGCCCAAACGTTCAAGTGAAGCTATTTCTTCCTGATCAAGATTATATAAATCAGAAACATCTTCAATCAGCCCCTTGTTATAGAACAGTTCAACAGTCTCCTCTCCCATCCCGTCAATGTTCATTGCTTTGCGACTTATAAAGTGAATGATCTTTCCTTTGATCTGAGGGGGGCAACCCGGCTCGTTTGGGCAGTAATGGGCGGCTTCACCCTCTATCCTAACCAAAGGAGTGCCGCATTCAGGACAGTTTGTTATGAACTGTATCTTTTGATTTAAGGGGTGGCGTTCGGCTTCGTTTACGCCAACAATTTTGGGAATAATCTCTCCCCCTTTTTCAACCTTCACAATGTCGTTAATATGCAAATCGAGCCCGGCAATAATATCGGCATTATGTAACGATGCACGTTTTACAGTTGTTCCGGCCAGCAATACTGGTTCAAGGTTTGCTACCGGTGTAACGGCCCCTGTCCGGCCAACCTGGTACGAAACCGAAAGCAACCGTGTTTCAACCTGTTCGGCTTTAAACTTGTAAGCCACTGCCCAACGCGGGCTTTTTGCGGTGGTTCCAAGATCATTTTGCACTGCAATGGAGTTTACTTTAATCACAACCCCATCAATAGCTACCGGAAGGGCATGGCGCCCTGCATCCCAATTTTGAATGTATTCAAGCACTTCGTCAATATTCCTGCAAACCCGAACATGGTCCGAAACCTTTAAACCCCAAGAGGCAGCCATTTCCAGATTTTTCGAATGGCTTTCAGAAAGCCTTATTTGTGAGGGCACATTGTAAAAATACGCATCAAGCCCACGTTTGGCAACAATTGATGAATCCTGCATTTTTATAGTTCCTGAAGTTGTATTGCGAGGATTCGCCATTGGCTCTTCCCCATTTGCAATACGTTTGGCATTCAGTTTTTCGAAAGCAGCAAAGGGCATAACAATTTCACCACGTATCTCAAATTCATCGGGCCAGCCATCACCCATTAACTTCAGGGGGATACTGCGTATGGTTTTTACATTTGTCGTAACATCATCGCCCTGAACACCGTCACCCCTGGTTACTGCATATTTTAAAATCCCGTTTTCATAAACGAGGCTTATCGAAACACCGTCGAATTTCAGTTCGCAAACATATTCCGGTTCAAGGTTTGTTTCTTTGCGAATCCGGTTGTCAAAATCGCGCAATTCCCCTTCGTTATATGTATTCGATAGGGACAACATCGGGTATTTATGTTTTACCTGCTGAAAATCGGATGTGATATCGTTTCCCACCCTTTTAGTTGGCGACGTAGGATCGTCGAACTGGGGAAATTGTGCTTCAAGCGCCTCAAGTTCCTTTAACTTCTGATCAAACTCAAAGTCGCTGATTTCTGGCTCCGATTTTACGTAATACTGATAGTTGTGATGATCGAGCTCCTTTCTTAAAGCCTTTATTTTTAAAAGAATGGAATCATGTTGCATAATATTTTAGAATAATAAAATGTAACTTCATTCAAAAAAATTATAACAAAATAAAGACAGGATCAGAACAAGTAATCTAAACCAATATACATTCCTGTATTTCCGTCCTGCGTATCCAATGCCTTTCCAAAATCTAAAGCAACAACAAAATTTTCGTTCATAGCAATCCTCAAGCCTGCTCCCACTGACATATGTAACCTGTCTGGATTACCGGTAAAATAATCGGAGTAATCGGGATTATTCTTGTAACTTGTAAGAACTTCATTCTGAACAGGCTGAACCGTCATACCCATATCAGCAAATCCATTCAGTCCTACATAAAAATTTTGATTGATCCAGCGAAAATGAACTACTTTCCAGCGCAACTCAGCATTTGCGTAAACAAAGCCGTCGGCCACCACCCTGTTCCGGTTAATCCCACGTATGGTTTTACTGCCTCCCAAACCAAGTTGATCCTTCATCCTGGAAGTTTCAATCTGTGTTTGATAGTAAAAAGGTACTTCGCCAAACAGTTTACCCTGGTAGGCAACCCGGTAGGCAAAAGAAAGATCCCGTTTAACAATGGTAAAATATTGCCTGTGGGTAAAATTTACTTTAGCAAATCCACTCTCCGATCCAAGAAAAGAGGGGGCGCCAAACACAAATAATTCAGTCCAGATTCCTCTCATCGGGTTTGGTTCATTATCACGTGTGTCGTATACAAGTCCGGCTTTTAACAACGGAATAAAACCGCCGTTTGCTTCATCATCTGAAATGATTCCCCATTCGGAATATTTATCATACAATGTTTCAGCCCCTTCCTGTAGTTTGGTCGGATAAGGTTCCTCTTCTTTCCCCTTGTTAAATTTTGCCACATTTACAGTTGATATATCGTAGTATTGTAAATTGAAACCTACCAAACCCCTGAAACTTTTGCCACTAACGGGAAATTGTAAATCGGTTTTGAAGCGGAAATTATAATTCCTGTATTTGTAATACATTCGTGTTTTATACGAACCAGCACCGTCATTATAATAATCTGAATTTTCCCATTCAAGGTTGTATCGTGTTTCATAACCATTAAATCCATAAAAATCAAAAGCATCATCAGGCAGATAGGCAAGGTCTGACGAAACACGCATACCAGGGATCAGAAATTCTGAATCGTAGCAGATGCGGTAAATGGCGCTCCCCTTTGTATACTGTGAAGCTTCCAGGTAAATGTTGTGATTGTACTGGGGGTAGTTTGAACCATCGCCATAATGATACAAATTTACCACCACACCGTACTGAAAACCGAGGTCGGTATTGTATGTCACAGCTGGCAACGCGCCAAAATTCCACCCGGTTTTGATTTTACTGGCTCCTTTTTCGTCCTGGGAAAAAACTGCCAAAACCATTAAAATAAATAGAATGAACAGGAATGACTTTTTCATAGTATTCGATTTAACTGATTGTTTCGACTTTAAAACTAAGAAAAAAACTAAAACGCCGCTTATCTTCAAAAAAACTTAATCATCACTTAGTAAAAAATGAACAAATACGTTGTATTTTTAAAAAATAGAAACAATAATGAATTGTTTTTCTTTAGGGTTTTAATAATTTGCAATCAGAAATATGGGTTTAAAAATTATGGGTAATAAATCAAAAAAAAGCAGCATTAAGCGAATTTTCAACCTAATAATCATAGTGTTGCTTGCATTGATCGTTTCAGGTATTGTTTTTATATCGTTTAGCTATAAGCCATTCCTGAAGGAAAAAATTGCAAAAACCGTTTATGAAAGGACAGATAAAACCTATTGGTTCTCAACAAATGATATCACAATCAATTTGTTCAAAAGGTATATTAAAATTGAACATTTAATGCTTGAACCTGCGCCTGGCCTCAAATCCGACTCAACCATGAGGCTTTTCAATGCCAGTGTTAAAACCCTTTCGATGTCGGAAATCAGAATAATCCCTTTACTCTTTCACAACAAGCTAATTGCTTCAAAATTCATTATCGACAAACCTGTTATTGAAATGAACACAAATGAAGAACTGAACCTTGAGCTTATTTCCACTAAAAAAATCAGTAAAGGCGATTCATTGCATATCCCTTTTTTAAATGAAATCCTGATCGATTCAATTGTAATATCTAATGTCCAGTTAAATATTGACACCTTATTCAGAACAAGTGAACGGATGCCAGGTTCGAAACTGGTTCTGACCAAATTTCGCACAGGAGGAATTAAACAAACAGATAGCCCCTTCCCTTTCGATGTCAACGACCTTACTATAAACATAGAAGGCCTTGCCGAAAACCTGCCCGACAAAATACATCGCATCTATGCCAGGGAAATATCCTTATCGCTTTTATATTCCAAACTTACCGTAAGTGACTTTACACTAAAACCAATCGAAGGTGTCCAATCCACACTCGACAACCAATATTCTGTTTTCGTTCCATTTCTCGAAATTGAAAGCGATAATTTTGAAGAAATTATGCAAACCGACTCATTGATTATCAAGTCGGTCAGAATGGAAGAACCTGCAATTGAAATCAAGTTTGGGGGAAGGATTGAAAAAGGAACCCCTTTAAATGAAATTAACCTTTATCCACTGATTCAGGATAAATTCAGGAATGTAGCTGTAAACCACTTTGCCATTCAAAATGCCGACTTAAAAATGATCCCTCCCAATTCGGAAGTAGCTACCCAACACATCGAAAACCTGTTTGTAAAGTTCTTTGAATTTAATCTTGATTCAGCTTCGAACAAACACCCCGACCTGATATTATCGGCACGCGACCTGAATATATCACTTGAACGTTTTACCCTGAATCACAATGATAACATTCACTGTCTCGTAATTCAAAAACTCAGGGCCGATACCCGTGACCAGAGAATCACAACAGGTGATGTTTCGTTTAAGCCTATTAAACCTTTAGGAAGTTCTTACGATAATACAAACATCGACATTCATTGTCAGGCAATTCAATTCAAAGAGGTTAATTTCAAAGATTTCTACCACAGGCAAATCCTCCCGATGGATGAACTCGTCATAAAAGCACCCGAAGCAAATATTTACCTGCTGGAAAAAAAGATTGTAAAGAAGCAAAAGCGGGATTTCAGCTTAATACTGAACAAGACAAACGATTATATAAAAGGAATATATGTAAAAAAAGCCAAGATTGAACAAGGGTATATAAATTACAGTTACCTGTCGCTTGATAAAAAAACCGGCTTTTTCAGAACCAACTTTCAATTCGAGCTCGACAACTTGTCGCTTGACAATGCAACTTTTTACAAATCGGATAAAATATTTTTTGCTGACCAGTTTAAAGCGTGGTTTTCGGGACTTGGCTTACAATTGGCCGATGACTTTCACCGCTTACTGGCCGATTCGGTTTTTATTTCGAGCCGAAACCGGTCGGCAGAAATTCTCGATTTCAGGATTTCTCCTATAAAAACATCCAGTTTTGCAAATGCGACCGGGCCGGCTGGCCAAACAGGCATATACGACATTCATTTCCCCACTATAAGGTTAATAGGGGCAGACTTGCACAAAGCATTTTTCAAAAAAGAACTTTACATTTCAAATATCGACATAAAATCGCCCTACTTAAATATTGAAACCAAACAATCAGGTAAAAAATCCACAAGCCCGACGGGCAATATAAACAATACCGAGATTTACAACCTGATTTCAGAATATTTATACAAAATCAACATTTGGTCAATGAGCATGACCGATGGCAGCCTGAACCTTACACAATACCGGATAGGGGAAAACCCTATTGAATTTAATAACTTCTTTGATATAACCATGACAGGTTTTGAGCTTGACTCGATATCGGGCAAACGCACAAACAAATTATTATTTTCCGACGAAATTGACCTTATCCTTAAAAACCAGTCGTTCACAATGGCTGACGGGGTACACCGCCTTTCGTCCAAAGAAATTGCAATTCTTACTTCATCCGATAAAATCTACCTTCGTGATGCAAGGTTATACCCCGATGTGCTTAGTCCGAGTTTTAAAAACCTGCCCGTTGCGTTTACCTGTAATATCCCTTCGGTAGAATTTACAGGGGCTGATATTAACGGCCTTATCAATAACGGCAATTTTTTTGCGAAAAATGTTACTTTCACCAACCCCGACATCCAGGTCATGGTTCAAACCCTAAGCGACTCAATAAAAGGCAATAATAAACAGAATGCACTTTTGGTAAAAGGGCTTAAAACATTCTGGGCAAACACTATTGTTTTTGACAAGGGTTTTATTGACGTTGCAAATTATCTCGATGGAAAGAATAAAACATTTGCATCATCCTATTTTGATGTTAAAATCGATAATTTTAAAGCCGACCTGGGTTCGAACAATCCTGCAATTAAATATACCAACCTGAATGTTACACTCGAAAATGCAAGCTACAACCTGCCCGATAAAATCCATCAATTATCGGTAGGAAATGCCAACTACAATTTGGGCAAACAGCTATTTTCTTTTTCCGATATCGATATACGTCCCGACAGGGGTATTTCACCCGATAAGCCCATAAGCTACCTAAACTTATATTTTCCGAAAGGGAGCATTACCGGATTTGATATCAGAAAATTATTTGATGAAAAGAAATTTACAGCTTTTACATTGACACTCGAGAATCCCGACATCCAAATCAAAGATAAAACAACCAAAAAAACAGGGAAGTTTGATCCCTACAGGTTGAATCTTTATGCCATGTTACAACCACAGATAGAGATGGTATATATCGGACAAATTCTATTTCAGAAAGGAAATTTGAGATATGAACAAAAAAAACCTATCGAAATTTCAAATTTTTCAATAACAGCAAATAACTTCCTTGTAAATAAATACAGCGATCAGAAAGATAAGCTTTTAAATTGTGACGGTATTTCATTTGAAATAGATTATTTCACTGACAAAACAAGTGATGGATTCTATTACTACGGGTTCGACAAGCTATCATTAAACGACAAGGGCGATTTAAAAATCAGCGGAATTTCGTTAACACCAGCTTATCCCGAGGCAGAATTTTGCAGGAAGAAAAAATACCAGGACGACTGCATAACCATTAACCGTGCCGATTGTACAGGGAAGGGCTTTAACCTTAAAAGGTTGATTAACGACAATGAACTCTTTATCCCGGAAATGAGATTCGAAATTGACCAGACAGAAATATTCAGGAACAGCCAATACCCGTTTGCTGAAAATTTCGAAATAGAAATGCCCCAAAAACTTCTCAGGGATATGGAATTCAGGTTTGGTGTTGATTTTATAAGCCTCGAATGCCGCAAGTTTTTTTACAGGGAACTTGAACCCCAGGCAACATCTGAAACAAAAGTGCATTTTACCGACGTGAAAGCAAGCCTCACAAATGTAACAAACATTAACAGCAAGCTGCAAAAGAACCCGGTTGCAAAACTCGATATTGATGCTAAACTTATGGGCTTTGGGCCAATGAGCGCTACAATGAACATGAACATTGCCGATAAGCGCAATTTATTCAACATGAAAGCCGAATGCGGAAAAATTCCTTTCCATATGCTTAACAGCGTAACCGAACCAAGCCTGAGTATTTTGCTGAAAGATGGTTACAACAGCAAAATGGAAATATATTTTGAAGCCAACAACGATTCGGCAACCGGGTGGATGAAATTTGCATATAACGATTTGATGATTTCGGTATTAACCGAGCAACAAGGCAAAATGAAAGAAGAAAGGTTCATTAGTTTTCTGGCAAACGCACTTGCGGTAAAACGGGATAATCCAATTCCTGGCAGATTGATCGAACCTGTTTATATAACCGCTTATCCCGACAGGAGAAAATCAATTGTAAATTATTGCTGGCTCGCCGCATTCGAGGGAATTAAGAAAACACTGGGCATGAAAGAAACAACAAATAACAAATAACAAAT
>JAFGEV010000186.1 GCA_016931385.1 Prolixibacteraceae bacterium | reverse complement strand
CCCGTTTCGATACGCTTGCATATTACAATAACCGAACACGTGCAGGCTGGTCGTACGATGTGGCTATGGTAGGCATGGCCATTCACAAACTTGGCAAAGCCGATCCCAGATATGCTGCATACATGAAAACCTACATGGATATGCTTGTAGATGAAAACGGGCACATACAAAGGTATAATCAATCATCATACAATATCGATCACATCAACCCGGCAAGAAACCTTATCATTCTTTACCGGGAAACAGGCGAAGAAAAATACCTAAAAGCTATCCCCCGGTTTATTCAGCAATTGAAAGACCATCCAAAAACAAAAACTGGCGGTTACTGGCACAAAAAACGCTACCCATGGCAGTTGTGGCTTGACGGTGTTTATATGGGAATGCCTTTTCTCACAATGTATGCCCACGATTTTAATGAACCGGAGTGGTTCGATGTGGCAGCCCACGAAATCAAACTGGTATACGAAAAAACAGTCGATCAGAAAACAGGTTTGCTTTACCATGCCTGGGATGAAAGCAAAGAACAACGCTGGGCTAACCCCGAAACCGGCCAGTCGCCGCACTTCTGGAGCCGTGCAATGGGCTGGTATGTAATGGCCATTGTGGATGTGCTTGACGATTTGCCCAACGACCATGCCGACCGCGACGATATTATCAGTATTCTTCAAAAAACAATCGACGCGCTTTTGAAAGTCCGCGATCCAGAATCAGGTTGCTGGTACCAGGTACTCGATATGGGCGGAGAAGAAGGTAATTACCTCGAAGGCTCAGGTACGGCCATGTACATATATGCCATGGCCAAAGGGGCAAAAAATGGATACCTCGATCAAAAATATTTTGAGATTGCCAATGAAGCTTTCGATGATATGGTTAAGGAGTTTGTTATTACCGATGACGATGGCCTTCCGTCAATTATCAGGATATGTGGCAGCTGTGGACTGGGCGGTAATCCATATCGTGACGGAAGCTATGAATATTATGTAACCGAAAAAATTCAAAAAAACGATTCAAAAGGCGTTGGGCCGTTTATACTGGCTGCGATTGAACTGGGAAGGTAAGCCTCCCACCCAAGCGCCTCCGCAGGAGCTATGGCGCCCGCGGAAAGGGGGAGTAAAATAATCCCTTTGAAAGTTTTGAACATTGACAATTCTGTTAGTAAATACAAATGAACAATATCAACAAATATGCAGAGAACCAATCCCCTCCGCCAGCTGGCGGGGGTTGGGGGGTAATTGTTATTTTTTTTCTGCTATTCTTTTCACAGTGCATTACTCCAGCGAAAGAAAATAATAAACTCTTACTTTGGTACGCGCAACCTGCAACCGTATGGGAAGAGGCATTGCCCATTGGCAACGGAAGGCTGGGCGCCATGGTTTTTGGAAATCCTGCCAATGAACACCTGCAGTTTAACGAAGAAACCCTTTGGGACTGTGGACCACGGGAATATCAACGGCCAGGGGCTTCAGCATACCTTGATGAAATCAGGCAACTTATTGCAGATAACAAGCAGGATGAAGCTGAAAAACTGGCAAATGAAGTTTTCATGGGCAAAAGGGCATATGAAGATAATTACCCTGAAAAAAAGGCCCAATGGCTCAAAAGACTTTCAGAAAATGAACTTTTGGCCGAAAGCCTGAACCCATTATCAGACGACTCAGGATGGCCAGTAATGGAAATCGACGAAAAAAGTGTTTGGGAAACCAAAGGATTACCTGACCTTGACGGTTGCCTGGTATTCCGTAAAACAGTTTATCTACCTGATAATTCGGCAGGCAAGGAACTTATCCTGAACATGGGAAAAATCAAAGATCACGATGTTACATATTTCAACGGGGTAAAGGTGGGTGAAATTGACGGCAATAATGCAAACCGAATATATACCATTCCTGCGAAACTTGTGAAAGCAGGTGAAAACAATCTTGCAGTTCAAATAATGAACTACGAAAAAACAGGCGGGTTTAACGCCGTCAGGAGCGGCTATAAAAAAATGCACCTCACCCCTGCCGGAAAAGATGAACCTGTTTTTATCGAAGGTGAATGGAAATACCGGATTGTTGACGACCACCCCCCGCATGCACCACAGTACCAAGCCGATTACCAACCCTTCGGTGATTTGAGGATTGAAACTCCCGGACATGAAAATTACACTGACTATCATCGTTCTCTAAATCTTACCAATGCTGTTGCAACTACAGAATATGAAGTTGATGGGATAATATATAAGCGGGAATATTTCGCCACAAATCCCGATCAGGCTGTCATCGTAAATTATTCAGCTAATAATAAAGGTGCAATAAGCTTCGTTGCCTGGCTTGAAACTCCCCATCCTGAAAATTCAGTAAACAAGGTGAATGACCATACCATAAGCTTGAATTTAAAGGTACGTGACGGAGTGATGACCGGGGTTGCACAACTTCAGCTTGATATAACAAACGGAGAAATTTTTTGCTGCGATAATAAAATTGAAGTGAAGAATGCCGATGAAGCTACACTTAAACTGGTTGCAGCAACCAACTTTGTAAATTATAAAGATGTATCGGCCGATCCTGTTTCACGATGCTCAAAATATCAGCAGGCAATTGAATCTGCCCCATTTAAAAGTTTAAAGAAGCGGCATATTGAAGACTACAGGAAATTTTTTGACAGGTTCGATATCGACCTTGGCAACCATCAAAACAGGACAATTCCTACAGATGAACGCATTAAAAATATATTAACATCACCCGACAACGACCTGGCTGCCCTCTACATTCAATATAGCCGCTATCTTATGATCTCGTCGGGAAGGGCAGGCACAAATCCGCCCAACCTGCAAGGCATCTGGAATAAGGACATGTTTCCGGCATGGGGCAGCAAATATACCACCAACATCAATTGCGAAATGAATTTCTGGGGAGTTGAAACATTGAACCTGCCCGAATGCCATCAATCTCTTTTCGATATGATTGACGACCTGGTTGCCGAAGGTGAAAAAACGGCAAAAGTGCATTACAATGCAAATGGCTGGGTACACCATCACAATACCGACCAATGGAGGGGAACAGCCCCGATCAACAATGCCGATCACGGGATTTGGGTAAGCGGAGGTGCATGGCTGGCACATCACTACTGGGAGCACTTTTTATACACAGGCGATACTGCTTTGTTTGTAAGCAGAGGATTACCGGCTATAAAAGGAGCTTCACAATTTTTTGCTGATTTCCTTGTAAAAGATGCAAAAACCGGATACCTCATCAGTACTCCTTCCAATTCGCCCGAAAACGGTGGTTTGGTTGCAGGGCCGGCCATGGATCATCAAATCATCCGTTCGTTGTTTAAAATAGCGTTGGAAGCTAACGGATTATTTACTCCTGATGACAAAGAGTTTGAAACACTGATTCAGTCGAAACTAGATAAGGTAGCCCCCGACCATATCGGCAGGCTTGGCCAGTTACAGGAATGGTTAGAAGATATTGACGACCCCAACAACAAACACCGGCATGTTTCCCATCTATGGGGTGTTTACCCGGGCAACGAAATAACCTGGGAAAAAACACCCAAACTTATGGATGCAGCCCAAAAATCGCTGATTATGCGGGGCGATGAAGGAACCGGCTGGAGCCTGGCATGGAAGATCAATTTCTGGGCCCGTTTTCTCGATGGCGAACATGCCCACCAGATGGTTCAGATGTTGCTGGCCCCGGCTGAACATCCCGGCCGTGAGGTACGGGGAGGCTCCTACCCTAACCTTTTCGATGCTCATCCACCGTTCCAGATCGACGGGAACTTCGGGGGCGCTGCGGGTATGGTCGAAATGATCATGCAAAGCCATCAGGGCTATATTGAGCTGCTCCCTGCCCTTCCTGATCAGTGGGAAGACGGTAGTATTAAAGGGTTGTGTGCGCGGGGCGGATTTGAAATAAATATGGAATGGAAGAATGGCCGTGTTGAAAAACTGACGATTATATCAAAACTGGGTAATACTTTGCGAATAAAATACAACGGCCAATATGTTGAAATACCTACGAAAAAAGGGGAAGTAATTAAAATCTGAAGGACTTTTTATAGGACATATGCAGGCATCGAATCGTTTCATTACGGCTTTCTCAGTCCATGGAGAGAGCTATTCAACCACCAGCTTTACACTGCATTTTTCATTTCCCGATTGAATTAAAATCAGGTAGTTTCCACTTGCTACAGGATTGCCTGAATCATCGCTAAGGTCCCAGTATATGGTATGCTTGCCCCGGTTAATTTTTTTACGACAAACAGTCTTGACAAACCTGCCGCTTACATCGTAAATACCTATAGTGGTATTGTCCGCTTCATAAATATTGAAGCTGATAGAAGCATATTCACGAACCGGGTTAGGATAACATTTCAATGAAAGTGTATTCTTGTTTTCCAATATTGTAGCCCCCGATGATTGACTGCTTGTGTCGCTTTTTGCAGTATAGAATTTCAGGCCATCTACCCTGTTACCGAAATAGTATGCGTTCTTCTCAACCTCACATATGTTCAGTGCAAAAGTGTAATCGCCAAACTTGTTCAGTGTTTTAACCAAAAGAGAATTTTCACCTTCTTTAATATTGATTGTTGCCTTGTACTCACCCCTGTCGTCGTCGCTGTAAGAAGCTGTTGATGTAAATTTATAAACCTCATCGCCATTTATATAAACAACCATTGCCTCGTGTGTTCCAAGCCACAACTCGGCCTCCTGGTCTTTTGGTGCATTAAAATACGAAAATGCATAAGTCACTATATTGGTTTGCCCTGTATAATAACTGTACAGGTCAATGCGGTCGTCGAAAAAGTAAACCGGCTCCGACCAGCCGTTTTGACCTGGAGTGGGTTTTATATTGGCTTCATCGGCAAAAAACTCCTGCGAGATGTCTGTTCCCGAGAAAGCCTGTGAAAGAACCCAGGTCCGGTTCGACTGTCCGAATCTTCCATCTTCACTCTGACTCTTTTTTACCCTCTTCATTGCTTGCTCAATCGGAACACCCAAAACAGTTATTTTTTCAGGGTCGTTTGTTCCCAGGCCAACCTTTTCGGCAAGTGTTATATGGGCTACGTCATCGGGATTAACACCCATAAGTTTAGCTCCAACATGATCGACAGCAACAGGGTCGGCGCCTGCAAATATGGTATTGAACCGAACCTGGTTGCTCACCTTGTTTGTTTTTTGAAGTTCGAGGCACATAATGGCATCAACCACAACAAAATCGATATCAGCTATATTGCTCAGGTCAACAATGGCTTCGGTTGTCCAGATTCGTTGCCCCACATCGTGATAAATCCCGCTTGGGCAACGAGATGTGCCACTCGCTTTGTTGTAGCCATAATAGCATCCTGGTGCAGAACCTATTTGCAGTTTAAGGGCATTTGTAATTCCTGTGTTGTGTATTTTCAGAACCGGTACGGCAATGTACACGTCGGCTTCCACTTCTTCCCTGTGAACATAGTATTTTGATCCCTGTTTTGCTGATGTGCCTTCGCTGCCCAGGTCAATCTCAATCAGGTCGTCAATTGTTTGGTTCAGGTTGAGCAGGCGAAGGTTTATTCCTGATAAATCGGTATCGGATAGCAAACTCCTGTAACCTGAATTGCCCCAAACACTTTTTGAATCTGAAGGATCATCATTCGAACGTGCTGTTCCTTCTGCCACAATAATTTCAACATCATTTTCAGTATAATCGGCAATGTGCTTTATCAGGGCTTTTACAACACGTACATCGGTATTTTCGCCCTGCCCCGAAGGGCTGTTGGCCCCTACCAGGTTTACTTTTATCATTACCTTGTCTCCTTTGTCGATCACCCACTCAAGACCTCCCTGAAGCTCAATGGCTTTTCCAACCATGTCCTCAATCTGTGTATAATCCGGGTTTATGTTTCGCCCAACAGGATTTTTAAGCTCATGATAGTCGGAAGTAACAATGCCAACTTTGGTTGTTGCGCCTGAAACAGCATCAAATTCCGATTCATATCTGAAAGTCCCCTCCTCAGCTTCTTGTTTCGAGGTAGCCAGGTCCCAGCTTATTGCAATCAATGCAGAAACAAAAAGGATTAATCCCAATCGTTTTCTTCCAAAAAGTTTAATTTTCAATCTTTTCATTCGTTATAATCAATCAAAACAGGTTATAAAATAGGCCAAATAAAATTGCACCAACAATGCCAATTGTCACATATTGAATCAGAACAATCCCTCTGAATGTTGCATGCAAAACAACCAGGTTCGATATCTTGGTAATTGGCCCTGAAATAAAGTATGCCAGAACAGCCCCTTTCGACATGCCCATATCGGCCAGTTGCTCCACAACGGGTATTGCAGCGCCGCCACACACATAAAACGGAACTCCGGCCGCTGTCGATAAAAGTACCGATAATATATTATCGCTGTCGAAAAGTTTTACGATTATTTTGGGGTTAACAGCAATTTTTAATATTGCGGCTAAAATCAGTGCCAGAAAAAAGTATTTGCTAACAAATTTTGTCATTTTATATAGCTCGGTAAAAAAGGCTGTTAACTTATTCTCATCCTTTTTTGTTGTAGTGCCATCCCCTGAGAAATGTGTTTTTTTCAAAATATGTGCGGGGTTTACTAATCGTGCTTTTTCAAACCATAGGGTTGAATACCCTGCAACACATCCAAGAATAAATGCTGAAACTGCCCTCAGAACAGCCATCTCTATTCCCATGGCTCCTGCCGTAAGAACAAATAAATTAGGATTGATCAGCGGCGAAGAAACCATCAATGCCATTAAAACCGGCAAAGGTACGCCAATCCCAAGAAGCACAGCCGACATTGGTATGATTACATAACTGCCCAGTGGAGAAACCACCCCAATTAAGGAAGCTATTAATATGGATGTTTTTTGCCTGTTATTAGCAAAGAAGCCAGCTAACCTTGCTTTTGAAATATACATTTTTATGACTGTTGAAAGGATAATCCCAATAACAAGGTATATCCAAAGCTGGCCAAGCAGTTGTATGGCTTCAAAAATTATTCGTTTTGTATAACTCGCTTCAAAACGATCAAGAAACCTGTAAAAGAATTGTATTATGTTGATAAAAACTGGCATATTTTCACAATAATTATCTGTTCAGTTTTTCAAATTTCAGAGCCAGTAGCAATTATTGACAGTAAAATTCCAGGAAGCAGATATTTTATTTCATATTTTTTTACCATCAATTTTCAAAAAAACAGAATGTATATAAATGCCGCATTTAAACATCTTGCAATTAAAAAAGAAAACGTTCTAATGCTTTTTTAAAGAAACAAAAAAAATCGACTCAAAATGTAATTGTTTACATTGTCATGTAACAACTGATGTGACAGAAAATATTTGTTATTTAATATTTTCGGAGAGAATATTTGCCGGATCGTAACTAAGAATTTCTGTATTGAAAAAATTAAATAAATCCAGGTTTGGCCAATGCTTTACCCTTTTCGCTATACGGTTCATAATACTTTTAATATCCTCCGAAAAATCAGGCCCTTTCCAACTACTTGAATTCGATAGAAAAACCCATTCAATACCATTAGGATTGCGGTATAACATAGCTGCAGAACCAGCAAAGCTTCCTGTACGCGACCAATATCCTCCATGCGCATCCCTCCAGCCTAGAGGATTTCCAAATCCACCGGTCATATACCTGATCGATTCTTCAGATAAAATATCCGGAACTTCATCAAATCCATCAATCAAAGTCATGAAATGGGCAAGTTCGGGCGCTGAAGCAATCCATCCCCCTGCTGCCCCAAGTAGCTTTACATCATTTCCCCCATATGGTTTTGGGACTAAAGTTGAACTACCGGAAAAAGGTTTTACTTTAATTGCACCTTCCTGCTCATAATATTTTACTTCGTTTATTTTTCTGTCATTATACATATTCCCAGCTATATGCATATCAAAAATCCCGTTTGGATACAAAATCTTAAAACGAATATAATCTTCATATTTCATTCCGGTTATCTTTTCAATTATTGCCCCCAGGAAAAAGTATCCCAGATTAGAATAGCTGTATGCTGTTCCAGGATGATAATAAAGCCTTCGTGAAATGACAAATTTCATGTAGGTATGGAATGTCGCCGGTGGTTCATCACCCACTTTTGAAGCAATTACAAGTGGATTAAACATTGGGTCTCCATATCTTTGTGTCCATCCGGCTGTGTGGTTTAATAAATGTAAAACTGTTATTTCTTTAATTTTTGGGTCCTTGAGATTTAAATATTCAGGATCGTTAAAGTAACCATCTTCACCGAAAACAGTGTCATCGAGGTTCATTTTGCCTTCTTCTACCAGTTTCAATATTCCTACTGCAGTAATTAACTTCGAAACACTGGCTATCCTGAAAAGGTGTTCCGGCTTACATTCCCCTCCCTCTTCAATGTTTGCATAACCAAATGATTTGGCATACACTAGCTTCTCATTTTGCACAAATGCGATCGAAACCCCTTTTAATTCAGACCTTTCAATAAAGCGCAAAATCTGTCTGTCAATATATGATGAATATTCAAATTGAGATTTTTCATTGGCCAGGCGTTTGTTCAGGGGAGCAAGCATATGTGCTGGTATATCCTTTTCGTTATAGCCTGTTTTTTCATAACCAGGCGTAACACATATTAAAATAAACAATACTAAAAATAAATATTTGAATTGGTTTTTCTTCATGTTTACATATGTAATTTACATTTGTAACCCACCTATTAAGTCGTTTATTGATTTTAACTTATGTTTTTCCATGTAATCATTTATGCCATTAATGATATCGACAGAAATATTTGGATTTATAAAATTGGCAGTACCTATTTGCACGGCAGATGCTCCTGCGAGAATAAATTCTATGGCATCGGTAGCGTTCATAATTCCACCTATGCCAATTACCGGAACTTTTACTGCTCTTGCAACCTGCCATACCATACGAAGCGCGATTGGCTTAATTGCCGGCCCAGACAGCCCTCCTGTGATTGTTGACAAAACAGGTTTCATTGTATTGGCATCAATGGCCATTCCCAAAAAGGTATTGACCAATGAAACACTATCGGCCCCTTGTGCTTCAACCGCGCGGGCAATTTCAGCAATATCGGTTACATTTGGCGATAGTTTTACAACAAGTGTTTTTTCGTAAACTTTTCGTACTTCTCGTGTAACCTTTTCGGCCATTTTCACATTTGTACCAAATGCCATCCCCCCTTCCTTTACATTCGGACATGAAATATTCAGCTCAATTGCAGGAATCTTGTCCAGTTGGTTGACTTTTTCAGTTAACTCGATGTATTCTTCTACGGTTGAACCGTTAACATTGATAATAACATTGGTTTTATATTCAGACACTTTTGGATAAATGTGCCGGATGAAATAATCGATTCCCTTATTTTGAAGACCCACAGCGTTAAGCATACCCGAAGGTGTTTCAGCCATTCGGGGGTATTCGTTCCCTTCTCTGTTATGCAAAGTGGTGCCTTTGAGTAAAATTGCACCTAACTGGCTAACATCAAAAAAATCATCAAATTCAGTTCCGTTTCCAAATGTACCGGAAGCGGTCATTACCGGATTTTTCAGCTCGAGTTTATGGATGTTTATGCTTAAATTGGCCATGATAGATCGTTTATATTAAAAACCGGGCCATCGGTACAAACACATTTATTGCCCCCGGTGGTTTTTGTCACACAGCAAAGACACACGCCAAAACCACAAGCCATAGCGTTTTCGAGCGATACTTCACATCGAACATTCAGCTCTTTAGCTTTTTTTGCAACAGCTTTCATCATGGGTTCAGGGCCACAACAGTATATCTGATTAAAACCATTATTCTGAAGTAAAACAGGATGATTTGTAACAAATCCCTTAACACCAACAGATCCATCATCAGAAGTCAGGTAAACTGTTCCAAACCTTGAAAATTCTTCAATTAAAATATGGTCCATTTTTGTCCGGGCACCAAGCAGGATGTGAACTTCAGCTCCTAATTCCCTTGAATCCTTTGCCATTTGCATCATAGGGGCTATCCCCACTCCGCCTCCAACTAAAAGTATTTTTTCTTTTGCCATGGGCATTGAAAACCCATTTCCCAAAGGAAATATTACATTCAAGGTGTCTGAGGGTTTTAATGAAGAAAGCTTTTCAGTTCCCGGTCCAACAACTTTAACCAAAACTGAAATAGAATTTTGGTGATAATTTACCTCGAAAATAGAAAATGGCCTGCGTAAGAAGGTTGCTTGAGAATCGCTTACAAGAATATTTACAAATTGACCTGGTATAATCCCTTCAAGCTTAATATACGATTGAAGTTCAAGTAAATAATTATCATGATTTAGCCTGGTGTTCTTAATAATGGTTAAATCACTTACTGTTTTGTTCATCGCAGAATTGAATTTTCTGCGCAAATATACAATATTTATTCTGCAGGGTTATATTCTTTAAACGTATCGTTTTCATAAAATATCAACACTTTCGAAATCGATTTTTTCATTTGACTTGTTCGCTCCGTGTATTCACTCTTCTGTTCAACATCTTTGTTTTCTGGCTCTTTCTGTTCAATTTCTTCCTTTAAAACATCAACATCATCAAGCTTGTCCGATTTATTTTCAACTATTTCATCTTTAACACTTCTGTTTTCTTCCAGTTCATCATTATCCCTGGAAAATAAATTACTACCGGTTGGTTCAACATGTTCGTTCATTTCTGATTTTTCATACATTTCCCCCTGACCTGTAATAAGCCATCTTGAATTTAAATTTGTAAATGTCTCGAGAATTTTTTGAATGAAAGTAAAACCAGGCTGGTTTCTCCCACTTAAAACATGTGAAATATTTGACCTTTGAACACCTACTCTATCAGCAAATTCAGATGCCGTTAACCCTTCTGATTCAATTAATTTAATAATCCTATCTTTCATTTTTCTGATTATATTATACAAATAAAAAACCTGGTTACATTTATAAATACACACAAATGTAAAACAACAAATGTAAAAAGACAATTATTTCTCTGCAATTACAATTGTTGTTTAATGAATTTACATAAGTTAATTAGCGTGATGGTTGGATTTATTAATTGTTGAGCCATTAACTACGCCAAAAACAGTGTATATGAATTAGTAATTTAAATGGGGTGTCTCATATTGCTGGCTATTAACATTTAACGATGGTCGCATTTAGCTGTATGCTTGTGTTTTCAAGCATATTATACATATGTAAATTGATTTGTCGCATTTTTACTCAAAGTGGTGATATTTTAAATCCTGATTAAGTGTACTTTATGACTCATTGTATTACATATGTTTTAAGCTGAATGGCGTGCATTATTGTTTACATGTGTAACTTATTTGAATTTCTGTTCGTATTAAAATATTTTTTCCCCCTTACCTATCCTTTCGCTGTTTCAATTATTTCAAACTAATTATTTCAAAACATTTTTCTTCAACAACCACTATATTGTATAAATTTGAAAACTCGGTTTTCAATTCAAATTATAATTTTGAATTACTCATTTTAAAAAAATTAAATCGTTGCAGGAAGAATATTTCCAGGTAATGTGCAGGTAAAAAAGAATTATAAAAATCTCAGGAGGTTAAATCAATATGATGAATTGACAAAGCAATTTATTTACAGGATTTTACATTAATAAATGAGTTGCTGCTGAAACTACAAATTAAACTCAACCGAGAATAAAAAGTCAAAATCTACTTTGTTATTAAAAAGATAACTGGTTCGAAACCCTATTTCGATAGGTGCAATAAAACGAAGCAAATGAATATCGGAGGTTAGTTCGACACCTGCTGATTGGAGCATATAATTATATGAGTTTGACATACCGTCATTGTAGAGTACCCCACCCAACCAGGAATGATCATAAAAAACCGACATTTTAAATTTTTTGAAATAAACCCATCGGCCAATATTGAAATCGGGATAAAAAAGCGGGAACATGTAATCGGAAGTGAATGCATACATCCAATCGTTTAATGTGCCCGTGTGCCCCCGTGGAAACCTTATCCTACTTGAAAAAGAGTATTCAGCATGTTTTTTCCCCTGGTAAGCTCCTGATATTTTTAAACCATGGTTATTGATTAATCCCGGAAGATACACTGTGCCTGAAAAAGTATACATATCACCAAACTGAGCAACTCCTGGCAGGGAAAAATTATACCGGGCATCAACAATTAATCCGAAATTGGGTAACACATCCTGCGATGAAGCTTGCATTATGGTATATGCCTGAATTCCGGCTTCCATAAAGTGATAAATACCTTTTGGAAAACCTTTTGGCTCATTTGTTGACCCAGAAATATTTGTGAGTTGATAATTAACCAATGGATAAATTCCCCTGAAAAATGTTCCACTACTAAAGTTTAATGGCACATGTGCATTTATGCTAAGGTTTGTTTCATCCCACGAAAAATTGTTACTGACGGTGTCGGTTTTCACAACTTCATTTTTATCGTTTACATATTGGGTGATTGAAAGATATGTAGACTTTGACTTTCCGAAATTAAGCTCAGATTCGATAACAGGGTACCAACCCATGAATTTGTAATTGGCATAAAATTCCCCTTTTTCTTCCTCCCACTTATAACGGTAACCTAAAATGGCTTCTGCTGTTCCAAGCATATTCTGGCTCATAACCGAAATACCCGGATAAACTTTATAATTATATGGATCGATGGATAATGGTGCCCAGCTATGAAAATTAAAAAGATTCAATGCTTTATGGTAGTCTTCAACTTCGTATGAAATTGAATCGTATTTTGAAAAATCGACAATGCCCTTTTCCTGTTTAGCCAGGGTTTCTGCAACCGGGTAAACTTTTTGGATCGTATTGATATCAACCCTCTTAAAAAGAGAATCATTTAGATCGGATTTCAAGGCACGATAGCCATTCGCCGAATAATCGGAATAAACAATTGAATTCTCTCCAATATCATAATGAGATATGCCAAAACGGGAGGTTACAACTTCAAATAATTCATTGGTTTCAGGTTTAAATGCATATACATGATCGGTACCTGTGAATCCTCCAATAAAAAATAAGTAATCGTTTTTAAATTTGGGATGCTTTATTTCATAACTTCCAAAAGGGAAAAGGGTATCGATCCGCTCGCCTGCCTTATCTATTTTAATGATTCCCTTCATGTTATTGCTCATTAAAACAGCGTAAAGATCCGTACCATTGTCATTCCACGATGGGGTAATCGGGTATCCGTTCCCGGGCATTTCAACTTGATTTTCAATCTCGCCTGTTTTTGCCGACAATATTGTGATATAAAACCGGTAAAAACGATCACTTTCAACCACTGCAATATGGGTTTTGTCAGGAGACAACACGGGTGCAAACATTTTCGAACTAAAGGTAAAACCTTTACGTTCATTCGTCTCTGTATCAAGTAACCGTACCAACGATTTGTCGGCATGAGCCCACCTTACTCCTGGCAGCCTTTCACTCCAGGTTACGGTATTGCCTGAAACCGAAACTGATTCATTAAATGGATACCCGGACGGAATTATTTTTTTTTCTTTACCAAATTCATCAATTGCAATAAAACAGTTAATATCTGACAATGAAGTTTTTTGGGCAAAAATATTCCCATTTTCAAGAAAAGCAACATGCCTGTAATTCGTGTATCCTTTACATTCGGGTGAAATTCTGACTGCTGGAGTTGGTTTTATTGTTTTATCAACTGCAAGCCAATCGGTTCTGAAATAGCTAACAATTGTATCGTATAAAGACAACTTGTTCAGCCCTATGGTTTTTTTCAAGCCCTGGTCGAAAGCAACAAGGGAAAAAGGTTTACGGGCAACATGGTGTAAAACCGAATCCCAAACAACTTTATTGAACTTTTTGCGTGCTCCGCCAACCATTAAATATCCCAGGTGATAATAATCGGCAACATAATCTTTATACGATCCCAGGTAGGCCTTATCATAACTGTATGCCCCTTTCTCAACAAGTTGAGCCCTCATTTCGCGGAAAAATTCAGGCTGTCGTCCCCTGCCACTGGCGCTCAGTGCAGTTTCGGTCGAAACAGCATCACCTTCGAGAAACCAAAACGGAAGGTAAGCAGCAGTAAGTAAGGCAGCAGCTTGCTCACCAAAAATAAAACGAAGTACCCTGGGCATTTCACTTTCGAGTTTGCTCAGCTGCACCATGTGCCTGTATTCGTGAAGCGCCAATTGCTCAAGCCAATCCTGTGAATAAATTCCCTGGTGAGGGGTGGTATACATCTCGATACGCCCTGGAGCCCATCCAAGAAAGGCATTCGATTTTACAGTTTCGTTGTGGAGTATTACCGAGATTCTCCTGGGTTCATGCTGAAGTGTGGCAGGTACATATCCGTAAGCCTTTTCCATTAAATGCAACACATGAAGGCCCTGTTCTTCAAAACCCTCAGGAAAAATTACCTCAAAATGCAGTGAGCGTATGTGCTTCCACTTTATTGCAGCACGATCCTGCCCGTTGTTAAAATATTGCCCATGCAAATTTAAAACAGGTATTAAAAGCATAAACAGCCAAAAAGCAACGCGTTTAGCCATTGAGAAAAATACCAGTTGCCGTTTTTATATAAACGACATTAAAAAAATTTAGTTTTGCTGTGTTGAATCAACAAAGGTTCTTGAACCAAGATCTTTGTCAATCATGAACAAACCGTGCCCCTTGCCTTCTACCATGTTCAACTGGTCGATAATTTCCTGTACCGAAGCTTCTTCTTCCACCTGTTCATCAACAAACCACAGCAGCATACTCCGGGTAGCATGGTCACTAATCTCAATTGAAATGTCAACCAGATTATTTATCGATGCAGTAACCAATTGTTCATGCTCTAATACATTTTTAAACATATCAGTAACGCTACCAAAGTCTGTTGGCACTTCATCAATTGCTTTTAACAATACTTTTCCATTGCGTTCGTGTACGTAATCGAAAAATTTATTGGCATGGGTCAGTTCTTCCATGGCCTGAATTTTTAACCAGTTTGCAATGCCTGGCATACCCAACGACTGAGCATAGGCACACATCGACAAATAAAGGTACGATGAATAAAGTTCTTTATTAATCTGATCATTCAGAGCAATTTCCATTTTTTCCTTAAGCATATCGTATTGTTTTTAAAATTATTAAGTTATTTATAATTCTTTTTAAAATCCCAATATTTAACGATTAAAAATCGAGGTTAAACATTGTTTTCATTTTTTTCAAAGCCGGGTTCTTTTGCATCATCGCCTGCAGCTTCTGTTCATCTGTTAACAATTTACTCTCCGTATGGTTCTTTACCAAATCAATTTTTATATCGATACGTGAGTTTTTCAGACTTCTTCTGAGAAATCCGATCATTTCAGGTTTTAACGACCGTATGCGTTCGAATTGCACCGAGTTTTCAACTTTAATTTTTATCAGGTAATTATCAATCAGTTCGGGAGGTTCAGAAAGTGTGGCGTGCAAATGGACCTGATCGACATAACGATTGGCAAATTCCTCCCATTTTTCAAGCAGTTCATCAATGGAAAAATTATGATCGGCCTCACGGGTTGTTTGTGCATATTTTTCAGGAACAGCAACTTCTCTTTCTTGTTCTTCCTTAAAGTTTCCCGATAGGGCTTGTGATATTGAAGGAGTGTTTAAAGCAGGCCCCCTTTTTTTAATTAGAGGTGCTGTTTTTGTCCTTGCAACAGTTTTATTTGTTTCGACGGTTTTATCAGTATCTGCTTGTTGAGCGGTCCGTTTCGAGACACTAAAGATTGGTGTAATTTCAATTTTACTTACATCCCAATCTTCAAAGTCTTTTTTTTTTCAGTCAGCTGGGCAATCTTTATCAAGGTAAGCTCAACCAGTAAACGTTTGTTCTGGCTGGCTTTATAACTCAAATCACATTCAGAAGCTATGTCAATGCCCTTAATTAAAAAATCGGCTTCACAGGCATTTGCCTGAACTGAATACTTATCTTTGATTTCGGCCCCTACTTCAAGCAATTTTATTGTTTTTGGATCTTTACAAACCATCAGGTCCCTGAAGTGTGAACTCAGGCCGGTAATAAAATGATGCCCATCAAAACCTTTTTCAATAATTTCATTAAAAAGATTTAATAACTCCGGAATATCCCCTTTCAAAAAGCAATCGGTTATTTTAAAATAGTACTCGTAATCGAGCACGTTCAGGTTTCCGATAACGTCCTGGTAAGAAATCTTTTTACCCGAAAAACTAACAATCTGGTCAAAAATTGAAAGGGCATCTCGCATTGCGCCATCGGCTTTATGGGCAATTACATTGATACCGGTTTCTTCAATCTCTACATCTTCCTGCCGGGCAACATATTTCAGGTATCCCGAAATGTCGGAGTTGTTAATCCGGTTGAAATCAAAAATCTGACAACGCGATAAAATAGTAGGTATTATTTTATGTTTTTCGGTTGTAGCTAGAATAAAAAGTGCATGTTTTGGTGGTTCTTCCAGGGTCTTCAGAAAGGCATTAAACGCAGAAGACGACAACATATGCACTTCATCGATTATATATACACTGTATTTGCCCAATTGCGGAGGAATCCTTACCTGATCGATCAGGGTCCTGATATCATCAACCGAGTTGTTCGATGCTGCATCAAGCTCGTGAATGTTATACGAACGGTTTTCGTTAAAAGCCAAACACGATTCGCATTCATTGCAAGGTTCAAAATCGGCAGTAATACTCTGGCAGTTTATGGTTTTTGCAAAAATCCGGGCACAGGTTGTTTTCCCCACGCCCCTCGGCCCGCAAAAAAGATAGGCATGTGCAATCTGATTATTTTTGATGGCATTTTTCAGGGTGGCCGTAATAGCGTGCTGGCCTACAACAGTTTTAAAGGTTGAAGGCCTGTATTTTCGTGCCGATACAATAAACTCTTTCATCGAAATGCATTAATTGGTTTCAAATATAAATATTGTAGGGTTAATATAACGAACGAAACACTGGCTAGTTTTCAACATTCGGTTTAAGAAGATAAACATTGGTATGAAAAGTTACCTGCTCAGGTAAAACTTTTTGTCCTGTTAAATGTTCTTATCGAAATAACAAAATTATGAAAGCTTATATTTTCCTTATTACAATGTTTATGGGCTTAGGTATAAACGCTCAAAACAACACCAGTTTGTATGATTTTACGGTAAAAGATATTGCAGGGGAGGATTTTTCACTAAAAAATTTTGAAGGCAAAAAGGTTCTTGTTGTTAATACGGCCTCAAAATGTGGATTAACTCCACAGTATGAAGACCTGGAAAAACTCTATAGGACATACAAAGACAGCAATTTTATTATTGTAGGCTTTCCTGCCAACAATTTCTTAAACCAGGAGCCCGGAAGCAATGAAGAAATCGCTGAATTTTGTCAGATAAATTATGGCGTTACTTTCCCAATGATGGGGAAAATTTCAGTTAAGGGGAACGATATTCACCCGCTTTACAAATGGCTTACCGAATCGACTGATTCAAAAGTATCATGGAATTTTCAGAAATACATGATTGATGAAAAAGGCCATATTACCGGATATGCCGCTCCAACCGACAAACCTTTCAGCAAAAATATTATTGACTGGATTGAAGGCACGCTGAACCACAAATAAATGCCTTTTACCGAATTGCCCCCTTTTCATACCTGTTACATTTGCTATCTTTGAAGAAATTCAAATTTTCAGGTCTATGAACAAACGAGGTTTTGCAAGCGACAACAATTCGGGCATACACCCTTCGATACTGGCTGCAATAGAAGAAGCAAACCAAGGGCATGTAACCGGTTACGGGGAAGATATTTACACACAAAAAGCCATTGAAAAGTTCAAGGAATTTTTTGGCGATGATATCGATGTGTATTTCTGTTTTAATGGCACAGGTGCAAATGTTTTGTCAATTAGCACCCTCACTAATTCGTTTAATTCTGTGTTTTGTCCATCAACGGCACACATTATGGTTGATGAATGCGGCGCGCCTGAGAAAATTTCTGGTTGCAAAATAATCGGGATTGATACACTTAACGGCAAACTTTTCCCTGAACTTTTAATACCCCATCTGCATGGCTTCAATTTTGAACATCATTCACAACCAGGGATAATCTCCATTTCGCAGGCCACAGAATTAGGCTCAGTATATCGACCCGAAGAGATCAAAGCACTTTCTGAACTTGTCCATCGGCACAACATGTATATGCACATGGATGGAGCGCGCTTAGCCAACGCTGCAGTGAGCCTCGATTTGTCGTTTGCCGAAATAACACGCGATGCCGGAGTTGATGCCCTTTCGTTTGGAGGCACCAAAAACGGAATGCTTTTAGGCGAAGCAGTTGTCTTTTTCAATAAAAAACTTTCGGCCAACGCGAAATACTTCAGGAAGCAATCGGCTCAATTGTTTTCAAAAATGCGGTTTGTTTCTGCACAATTTCTTGCCTATTTTGAAAACGGGCTTTGGAAGGAAAATGCCTTGCATGCAAACAATATGGCCCGGTTATTAGCCGATGAAGTAAGAAAACTGGGCATTGAAATTACACAGGAAGTTGAAGCCAATGGTGTTTTTGCCATCCTCGATGATAAAATAAGGGACCAGCTACAGAAAGAATATTTCTTTTATCCATGGAATGAAAACAGGCACGAGGTACGTTGGATGACATCGTTCGATACCAGAGAAGAAGACATTATACAATTCTGTAAAAAACTTAAGGAGTTGCTTAATGGCTAAATTTACTTTCAGATATTACCCGCAAACCCTTTCACCCGAATCGGAGAAGTTTGAAAAAAAAATTTTCCTATACAGCCTTGTAATACCTGCCATATTTTTAGTCGTTATATGGATGTTTAAAATTTCGGAGGTTATTCTTGAAGTTAATTTCACACAGTTAGGTGTTTTTCCCCGACATGCCAAAGGCTTAATTGGAATTATTACTTCGCCACTAATACACGGTGATATTGCTCATTTAACCGGAAATTCTACTTCGTTTTTGGTTCTGGCAACTGCCCTGTTCTATTTTTACCGAAAAGTTGCCTTAAAAGTATTTACCTTCAACTACCTATTATCAGGCATTTTGTTATGGGTAGGAGGCCGAAGCGCCTGGCACATTGGTGCAAGCGGGATTATTTACGGACTGGCTGCTTTCCTGTTTTTTTCAGGTTTGTTCAGGCGCGACATTCGCTTGCTAACCATCTCGCTTATTGTTACTTTTTTGTATGGAAGCTTTATTTGGGGCTTGTTCCCCATCGAACCACAAATATCATGGGACGGCCATTTAATGGGCGCAGCTTCAGGTACTGTACTCTCGGCTTTTTATTACCAGTATGGCCCGCCAAAGCTTCAGTATAACTGGGATGAAAATGAAGAAGAGGATGAGGATGAGGAT
>JAFGEV010000185.1 GCA_016931385.1 Prolixibacteraceae bacterium | reverse complement strand
TTATGATGTGAGAATTTAGAAATTTGGATTTTTAATCATTGCAACCGTTCACTCACAAGACCGCCTTTCTCAGAGGAGAGAGGTGGTCTTGTTTTCTTTTTTAGAAAATTAAGTCGTTTTATGCAAGATAGTGATAGTATTATTTTCAGTGGCTCAATGGTACTCAATGACACTTTTGATGTTGAAAACTATCGTTCAATTTTTGTTTTTAGTGTGCAATAAATATCTTCGATTTTGTTAAATTCGTAGGGTCAACTAAAATGAACCATCACCTATGTATTTAGAGTCTCTGCGTGTATTTTTAGAAGCAGCCAAAGTGCCTGTTGTTAAGCCACAACCAAAAACCTTTTTAGGTATTTCCAGGCAACCCCATTATGAAAATGTTCTCTCCAATATTTACGCGTTCTTTTTTGATGTGAATGAAGAACATGGCTTCGGTGATCTGTTTATTTCCTGTTTGAAGGAGTTATTGCAAGAAGCAGAGGAGGAGACTTACAGTGCTTTTTACAATTGTGAGGAATTGAGCCCTGAAACGGAATGGACAACCGATAAGGGAGGACGGATTGATATCCTACTGAAAAATGAAACCCATGCGATCATCATTGAGAACAAGGTGTATCACTATCTGAATAATGATCTGAACGACTACTGGAACTCGGTGAAGGTGCCGGATGAAAATAAACGAGGCGTTGTATTGTCTCGTCGTCCGGTTCCTTTGTCTAAGAAATCCCGCTTTGTCAATATTACCCATGAAGTGCTCATGAGAAAAGTTATGGGCCAATCCGGGAATTACATCCCCTCGGCAAACGACAAATACTTAACTTTCTTAAAAGATTTTTATCAAAATATTATTAATATCAGTTCATCAATTATGCAAAGTTCAGATTTTGCCTTCTATTTTTCCCACCAAGAAGAAATTAACAATGTTACAGCCTTCAATCAACGCGTCAGAGCGCATGTTTTTTCTGAAATAGAAAAAGCAGCGAGTCTGCTCGATCCAAAATACAAGCTGTCCCTATCCGGAAAAAGAAGTGATCGCTTGCGTTATTACGTGTCGGACTCAAATCGTCAGTTGATGATTACGGTGGTTGCGGATCATCGATTGTTTAACCATAATAAACCAAAAATGTTTCTTGTAGTAGAGATGCAGGGAAAATTACTTGAAAACAAAGAGATTTTCAAAACAGTGCAATTCAATAACGAGGAGAGAGCAGCCAATGTGCTGCGTGATGATTTCTGGACGAACGCAGATAAATATTGGGCACATTTTGCCGGGGCTACCTTATATCCCAATAAAGATGAATTTGCAAATTTGGGAGAGTACATTGTTAAGGAGTTAACCGATCAAAGGTTGCTGGATATTTACGAGAAGTTAAACAATTTTTTATCTGAAAAGAAGAAAGTAAGAGCAAATGGCTAAGAAAAACGGAAACGGCAAACAAAAGAGTATGGAGGAAACCCTTTGGGATTCAGCCAATAAATTGCGGGGTAGTGTTGAGCCTGCCGAATATAAACATGTGGTATTGGGGTTAATCTTCCTGAAATTTGCCAGCGATAAGTTTGAGGAGCGTCGGAAGGAATTGATTGCCGAAGGAAAAGAGAAATATGTGGAGATGCCTGATTTCTACAATATGAAGAATGTGTTCTTCCTGGACGAAGTCTCTCGCTGGTCGTATATTATCAGAAACTCGAAGCAGAACGATATTGCACTCAAAATTGATACGGCACTACACAATATTGAAAAGAACAACAAAGCCTTGCGTGGCGCTTTGCCAGACAACTACTTCTCGCGCCTGGGATTGGATATTACCAAACTGAGTTCGCTGCTCGATACCATTAACGATATTGATACGCTGAAGGATAAGCAGCAGGATATCGTTGGGCGGGTGTACGAATATTTCCTTTCCAAATTTGCCTTGGCGGAAGGAAAAGGGAAAGGCGAATTCTACACCCCCAAAAGCATTGTCAACCTGATTGCCGAAATGATTGAGCCTTATAAGGGAATTATCTATGACCCCGCTTGTGGTTCGGGTGGTATGTTTGTGCAATCGGTAAAGTTTATTGAGAGCCACCACGGGAACAAAAAAGAAGTATCTATTTACGGTCAGGAATATACCAACACGACTTACAAACTGGCAAAGATGAACCTGGCTATTCGTGGTATTTCCGGAAACTTGGGTGAGAAAGCTGCCGACACCTTCCAGAATGACCAACACCCCGACCTAAAGGAGGATTACATCATGGCTAACCCACCCTTTAACCAAAAGGACTGGCGGGCCGAAAACGAATTGGTGGATGACCCGCGCTGGAGTGGTTACGAAGTGCCGCCTAAAAGCAACGCCAATTATGGCTGGATTCTGAATATGGTTGCTAAGCTATCGGAAAATGGCATGGCCGGCTTCATTCTGGCAAACGGTGCATTGAGTGGTGGCGGTGATGAGTATAAGATTCGCCGTAAATTGGTTGAAAACAATTTAGTTGAAGCAATTTTGATTTTGCCACAAGATATGTTCTATACCACCAATATAAGTGTGACGGTTTGGATTCTAAATAAGAACAAGAAAGAACAGTCGAAACAGGTGGGCGACGAAGTGCGGCATTATCGCGATCGTGAGCACGAAGTGTTGTTTTTGGACTTGCGGCAAATGGGTGAACCTTTTGAAAAGAAATACACCCAGTTCTCCGACGACGATATTCGAAACATTGCTTCAACCTACCACAACTGGCAACAGGTTGAAAAAGGATACAAGGACGTTCCGGAGTATTGTTATTCGGCCAGCTTCGATGAAATTGAAAAGAAAGACTTCTCGCTTGTGCCCAGCAAATACATCGAGTTTGTAAACCGGGATGAAAACATCGACTTTGATGATAAAATGAAAGCGCTTCAGTCGGAGTTTGGAGAGTTATTGAAAGCTGAAGAGCAGTCGAAAAAAGATCTGTTGAAAGTGTTTTCTGAATTAGGATATAAAATAGACGTTTAAGAGTTGAACTGATGAACAAACAAGAGGTATTGAAGCATTTGAAATCAGCGTTAGACTATAATAGTCTTAGGTTGCCGGAGTATGTTGATTTCAAAATTGTTGATCGTCAGCTTCAGATCCATGTTGGAATCAATACTGGCAAAAAAAAGATGGCCTGCCTGGGGAATATGCAAAATGATGAAGCGGCTTTTGAAGGATGGAGTATTTGTTTAAAACATCATTTAAAGGATTTCATCGATTCCGCTAGTTTGTCGTGGGACAGTCCATGTGCATTGTCCATTAACGAGCAACGTCATTACAACCGTTTCTTGTACCGGGCTTTGCGATTTGCGGAGTTATTTAGCTGGTTTTCTGTATCTTCTGCACATGTCTGGGAATTAGCCGATTTTGAAAAAAATATTATCGATTTATTCATCAATACGCCCCAAAAGGATGCCGGCACACCGTCATCAAGAAAGATATCGGAGAAACAGTTAGAGTATGATCCGCATACCAGAGAATTGTTAAAAGAGGAATTTGGGTTTAAGGCCGTTGACCATCAGTTACCAGTCGGAGTAAAAAAGCAAGGAAAAGCATTTTTTACTGGACACGCAAGTGCCATTGATTTGTGGGGTGTAGACAACGATGATTGTTTACATTTGATTGAGTTGAAGTACAGGAATAAAAAGGTCGGAATCATTTCAGAGTTGCTCTTCTACCTGGAGGTAATGTTTGATGTTTTTTTTGCAGGACGAATTGGTAAGCCAAATTGCTCGAAATTTTATCGTGGGGCCGAATATTTATATGGGCCCAATGCATGCAAAGCATCGAAAATCAATGCTCATTTTATGACTGATGAACTTCATCCACTGGTTTCGGAGTCTATTGCATTGTTAAATACGAATTCGATAGGCGTATGCTTTAATATTTTAAACTATAAGCTGGGTGAAAATGAGTCAAACATCGGCGAGATATATTAAGACTGAATATAGGGAAAAAGAAGACTTCCGACAGGGAAAGTTTCGTGTTGATAGTGCATTGGATGGAAACAGTTATTTCCTGTCAGACTGTGAAAACAATCTTTTCAAAGGTATAAGACGAAACGCGACAGAATATTTCTCAGATAACAAAATTGCTTGGTGGAAATATGGTAAAAACTCGTCAGATGAACCAACAGACCACATGGTTTCGTCCCAAATTCAATGCCTTAACTTTCTTTATGCACTGCGAAACGACGACGCGGCAGTTTTGCAATTAGCACAGTTATTTGATAGCGACATTGATGCCGTTCTTCCAGTTCCGGGAGATAAGCAACCTGGTTATTTGTCATTCGAGTTTGTGTATGACAACAAACCGTTGTTAAACGAAGACGATGCCGGAGCCCAACGCGGTGCTTTTTGTACATCGGTTGATGTATTTTTGATAGCGATGCGGAAAGAACAAAAGCTGTTGATACCCATTGAATGGAAATATACCGAAAGCTACCTGGAACCGGAAAACAGAGCCTTGGAGAAAGGAAAAGGCCGAACACGGCAAAAGAGATATAACCAGCTAATCAGCGATTCGAAACAATTAAAAACTCCAACCGGTCTGGTGCATTCACTTTTCTATTACGAACCCTATTATGAGTTAATGCGCCAAACTTTGTTGGTCGAGAAAATGGTTGAAAAGAAAGTGGCCGACGATTTTCTGCACATTCTGGTTGCTCCAACGGAAAATGATGCTTTGCTGAAAAGCAGTTATGCCTGTGAACAGCAAGATTTGGTTGAAGTATGGAAAGGACAATTGCTGAAATCCGAAAAATTTCAGCGAATCGATAGTTCCCAAATTCTCGATTTATTGGGGCAAATGCCGGATTATTCGGCTCTCTACTATTATTTAAAATTGCGATATTGTTAAGATGAGATCGAATTACATACCAATTGGCGACTACATCCGGCTTGTTGATGAGCGTAATAAAGGGTTAAGAGTAAAACAGCTTTTGGGGTTAAGTATTTCAAAGCAGTTTATTCCATCTGTTGCCAATATTATTGGAACAGATATGGAGAACTATAAAATTATTCGCAAAAAACAGTTTGCTTGTAGTACCATGCAGGTCAGGCGTGATAAGAAAATGCCGGTAGCTTTACTGCAAGAGGTTGATGAAGCAATTATTTCTCAGGCCTATCCGGTTTTTGAAGTTAAAGATGAAAAAGAGCTTTTGCCGGAATATTTAATGATGTGGTTTTCACGTGAAGAATTCGATAGGGAAGCTTGTTTTCATGCAGTAGGTGGTGTTCGTGGAAGTTTGGAATGGGATGATTTCTGTGCCATGAAATTCCCTTTACCTTCTCCCGAAAAACAACGTGAAATTGTTGCCGAATACAACACCGTTAAAAACCGCATTGAGCTAAATAAGCAACTCATTCAAAAACTTGAAGAAACCGCACAGGCTATTTATAAGCAATGGTTTGTTGATTTTGAATTTCCCGATGAGAATGGGAATCCTTATAGGAGTTCAGGCGGTAAAATGGTTTGGAGTGAGGAGTTGGGGAAAGAGATTTCGGAGGGGTGGGAAGTGAAAACTCTTGGAAATATCATAAACTACAAGAAAGGTAACGCATTTAAATCTGAATTATATAAAGAGAAAGGAGTCAGAGTCGTTCGTGTATCAGATTTAACTGATGATTCCATTGATATTACTTCATGTATGTATATCGACGAAGTAATATCGCAGGAATTCCAAAAGTATGAATTAGCTACAAATGACATTGTAATTACAACTGTTGGTTCTTGGCCCCAAAATCCTGCTTCAGTTGTCGGGAAAGTTACTTTAGTACCAGGTTACGCCAAAGGAAGTTTGTTAAATCAAAATGCAGTGAAAATAAGAGCAGCCAATTTGAAAAATCAACTTTTTATTTATTACAGTATAAAAAATGGTGAGTTTGCTAATTACGTTATTTCTGGAGCTCAAGGAAGTGCCAACCAAGCTAGCGTTACATTATCACATATTTTTGACTATAAAATAGCAATGCCTGAAGAATTAGGGATAATTAGGACTTTTTTTAATACTAGTAGACAACTAATAGATATGAAAAAATCGGAAATATTAGAATTAAATCACTTTACGGCATTATTACTTTCGAAACTTGCAACCATAGAGGACTAATTATTATGAACTTAAATGCACATGGAATTAATGCTTTTATCAATGACTATGTTGAAAAACTTAGACAGGGTACAGCAACTATATTTGTTGGAGCGGGCATGTCAAAAGCCGCTGGATTTGTTGACTGGAAAGGTCTACTGAGAGATATAGCAAATGAATTAGGTTTAAAAATTGATGAAGAACCTGATTTGATCTCTGTTGCTCAATTTCATAAAAATAAGAATAACAATAGGAATAAGATTGACGAAAAAATAGTCAATGAATTCACAGACGCTGACTTTGAAACTGAGAATCATAGAATAATTGCACGGCTGCCATATAGCACAATTTGGACAACAAATTATGATGATCTAATTGAAGATGCCCATGTGAAAATTAACAAAAAGGTAGATGTTAAAAGCGAGGTAGATGACTTATTTGTCAATAGAAACAACCGATCGTGTATTGTGTATAAAATGCACGGGGATAAGGATAAACCAAGCAAAGCAGTCTTATTGAAGGAAGATTACGAGAAGTATTATTATACCCATGAACCATTCGTGTCGTTGTTGAATTCTGAACTAATTACCAAGTCATTCCTATTTGTCGGGTTTAGTTTTACCGACCCCAATATAAATTACATCTTTGGTCGATTAACGCATAGGTATAGCGATAAAAGCAAGGATCACTATTGTGTAATGAAGAGAATCTCTCTTGCAGATTGTAATGGTGATAATGATAAGTTTGAGTATGAAAAAATAAAACAGGAATTGTTTGTTAAAGATCTGCTCAGGTATCGGGTTCAAACGATTTTTATTGATAATTATTCTGATTTAACCTTATTACTTTCAGAAATTGAGAAACGATATAATTCCCATTCGGTATTTATTTCGGGGAGTGCGGTTGAATATGGTGATTTTACATCTCTTGAAGCTCAGAACTTTGTCCATTTATTATCAACGGAAATCATTAGAAATAATCTCACAGTTGTTAATGGCTTTGGATTGGGAATCGGAAGTGCCGTAATTAACGGAGCACTTGATGCTATATATTCAAATCCAAAGAAAAATTCAGAGGTTCAATTAGTATTGAAACCCTTCCCTCAGTTTCCGTCAGGAGGAAAAGACTTAGGTCAACTTTGGGAAGAATATAGGCAGAACATGATTTCAAGAGCCGGGATTATTTTGATTTTATTTGGTAATAAACAAACCGTTGATGGTATTGTAAATGCGGGTGGGGTAAGAAGAGAATTTGAAATTGCTATGTCAAAAGGATTGGTTCCAGTTCCAGTCTTCTACACGGGGTATATGGCGAAAGAAATATTTGACGAACTAGCTAGAGACTTCAGTAAGTATAATCTTAATGAGGATTTGTTTAGCGACATAAACAAGTTAACTCTCCACAAAGATAATTTACAAAAATCAGTCAGAGAAATCATTTCTATAATTCAAAAAATTACAAAGTAATGGGTAGAAAGATATTTGTATCCTATAAGTACTCAGATTCCCGTGTCGAAGACTTAGGGATAACGGAGCCTTTAAATGTTTTTGGAACAATTTATAACAGCAAAGTTCAAACGACAGCAAGACATTACGTAGATAAACTCGATGACATCCTTGAAGAAGAGGATCATATCTACAAAGGAGAAGATGACGATGAAAGTATGGAGTCTCTCGCAGATTCAACAATCAGTTCTAAACTTGGCGATAAAATTTTTGATAGTAGTATTACTGTTGTTCTTGTTTCCAGAGGAATGAAGGAGCCATATACGGCGGAATATGACCAGTGGATACCATGGGAGGTTTCATACTCTTTGAAAAAGCAAACAAGAGCCGGGAGAACCAGTAGTACCAACGGTGTAATTGCTGTCGTACTCCCTGATGAATTGGGCAGTTATGAATACTACATAACGAAGGATAATGAATGTAACTGTCGGTCTTTAAATACTTCCATGTTATTTCAGATACTGCGCGACAATATGTTTAATGTAAAAGAGGCAGACAAAAGGCTTTGCAATAACAGTTGGGTATATTCTGGGGATTGTTCTTTCATACAATCAGTTAAGTGGATTGATTTTATTTCAAATTCATCTAAATACATTAATAAAGCAATTGAATTAAGAGATCGAAAAGATGATTTTAACATTGTAAAAACAATTAAACTATAATTGTAATGAGCATAATTGATGAATCTCAGTTAAATAGATTTAGTAAATCAGCCCAAGAGTATTATCTGACTTTAGATCAGAGTTTAAGGAGTTACAAGAGCGAGTCATCTTATAATAAAACAAAGGTCTTTCTTTCTCATAAGCATGATGAAAAGCAATATTTGGAAAGTGCTATTTCTTTATTGAAGCGATATGGGGTAGATGTATATGTCGATTGGCTTGATGAAGGTATGCCAAAAACTACTTCTGGTGTTACTGCAGTAAAAATCAAAGAAAAGGTTAAACAAAATCATAAGTTCATTTTATTAGCAACAGAGGGAGCGATAAATTCCAAGTGGTGTAATTGGGAACTTGGTTTAGGCGATGCAGCAAAATATATTGAGGATATTGCTATATTACCAATTAGACAAGGTTACAGGGATTTTTCAGGCAATGAATATCTTCAGATTTACCCTTATATAACATTTGTCTCGGAAATAGAATTCATAAACAACAGGTACTATAGTGACGGTGCATATGTTGTTTTCCCGGCTATTAACGGAGATAATAAGGTAATTGCACTTAAGGATTGGTTAAGACGGAGATAGTCAATAAAATTCGATTTAGAATGCCCGAACAACAGAACATAGAATATAAACAAAGCTGGCACGACGATTACCTAAAGTGGGTTTGTGGTTTTGCCAATGCCGTGGGTGGGGTTATTTACATTGGTAAAGACGATGCCGGCCAGGTGGTGCATTTAGCCGATTTTGAAAAACTACTGGTGACCATCCCGCAAAAGATACGCAACGACATGGGTATTGTGTGCGATGTGAATTTGTTGGAAGAGGGCGAAAAAAAATACATCGAAATAAGGGTAAATCCCTATTCGGTTCCTGTTTCGTTACGTGGGCGTTATTATTATCGGTCGGGCAGTGTAAAAACAGAATTGACCGGAGTTGAATTAAATGAGTTTTTGCTCAAAAAAGCCGGAAAAACATGGGATGATGTAGTGGAAGAAGCCGCCACGCTGGATGATATAGATGAAAAAAGTCTGGCAGCTTTTATTGAGGCTGGTCGTGAAAAAGGCCGTATGCCTGAAACAAACGGGTTATCCACTTTACAGATACTCGATAAGCTTCGGTTAACCGAAGGTGATAAGTTAAAACGGGCAGCTCTTATTCTTTTTGGTAAAGACCCCAATCGTTTTTATCCCAATATTCAGGTAAAGATTGGCCGTTTTGGTAAAGATTCAACCGATTTGCGGTTTCAGGAGGTTATTGAAGGTAATTTGGTTTACCTGCTCAACGAAGTTGCATTGCAGTTGAATCATAAGTTTCTGGTCAGACCTGTTGAGTTCGAGGGCTTACAACGTGTCGAGAAAGGTGAATATCCGGTAAGCGCACTTCGTGAAATGTTACTCAATGCCTTGGTGCATCGGAGTTATATGGGTGCATCGGTGCAAATTCGGGTGTACGATGGTAAGCTATCAATATGGAACGAAGGGCTATTGCCTATGGGTATTGATATTGAAAGCCTGAAACGTGAACACAGCTCCCGACCACGAAATCCCAAAATAGCAGATGCCTGTTTTAAAGCCGGATATATTGATTCTTGGGGACGTGGCACGCTTAAAATTATGGAAGCCTGTAAAGAAGCAGAATTGCCGGAGCCGGAAATTAAGGAGCAGGATGGAGGGGTTGCGGTTACAATTTTTAAAGCGGATAGTGCTGGCGTTGCCACTGACGTTGATGCAAAAGTTGGTGGTCAAGTTGGTGGTCAAGTTGGTGGTCAAGTTGGTGGTCAAGTTGATGATGACGATAGAAAACTAACTGCTAAGCAAAGGGAGGTCTATAATTATATTGTTGACGATCCGGCTATATCCAGAAGTAAATTGGCAGACAAACTTGGCATTAATCCTTCAGCAGTACAAAAGCACCTGGAAGCGCTGAAGAAGAAGGGCTATATTGAAAGAGAGAGTGAAACGACCGGGTATTGGATAATAAAGAAATAACAATGAATCAGTCAAATTAGCCAAAGGGTGTATTATAAGTGACCAAGTGAGTGACTAACTGAGTGACCAAGTCGGGCTAATGGAGGAAGAATGAAAAAAGAAGCGAATGACAAATGACTAATCCCAAAGATTAAGAGGATATGAAATTTACAGAAGAAAAACTGGAAAAGGCTTTTATTGAGTTGCTGGAGAATGAAGGCCATTCTCAACAGTTGGGGGAAAGAATAGGATGTAACAACTGTGATTTTTAATAAATATGCCCGAACAAGAAAACATCGAACACCAAAAATCTGGAATGAGAAAGTCCGAAATAAGCCTGTAAAATTCAAATAAAACATCAAATGTTGCAGTTTTTGTAGAAATAAACATTTTTAAATGAGCTTATTTGTGCTATATTTATGCAAAAAAGTAGTTTTATGGGTAGATTAAATCTTATTCCGACAGAGAAAATTACCGAACGCTTGCGTTACGAAAACCCATGGTGGATAAGCCAACAAATACCGGAAGCTTACAGCACCATGTCGAAACGTTTGTATTTTGATTTGTTTTATCCCTATGTAACAGAACGTAGCATACGGCGTGCCTTGGTACTGATGGGGCCACGTCGGGTCGGCAAAACCGTTATGCTGTATCATTGCATTCAGCAACTTATAGAAGAAAAGGTAAATGCTCAACAAATCTTTTTTATTGGTATCGACAATCCCATATATATACATCTGGGCTTAGAAGATCTTTTAGGTCTTTGCAAGCAAACCCTTAATATGGCCAACCTAAATGGATGTTACATCTTTTTCGATGAAATTCAATACCTCAAAGATTGGGAACGTCACCTTAAAGTATTGGTCGATTCGTATCCCGAAACCAAATTTATTGTGTCGGGTTCTGCTGCTGCTGCACTAAAATGGCACAGTACCGAGAGTGGTGCAGGGCGTTTTACCGATTTTATGCTGCCTCCGCTCACTTTTCAGGAGTACATTCATTTAAAACAAATGAATCATTTGATGTATCAGGGTACTTTAAATTATGGCGACACGGTTCTCAATTATAAACTTACCCACGATATAAAAACCTTAAACAAAGAGTTTGTTAATTACTTAAACTTTGGCGGCTATCCCGAAGTGGTTTTGTCCGAGAAAATTCAGAGCGATATGGGGCGCTACGTTAAAAACGATATCGTCGACAAAGTGCTGTTGCGCGACCTACCCAGTCTTTACGGTATAAAGGATGTGCAGGAGTTGAACCGTTTTTTTACATACATCGCCTACAATACGGGTAATGAATTTTCGTACGAAAAGATGTCGATAGAAAGTGGCATCCAAAAGGAAACCATAAAAAAATACCTGGAGTATCTGGAAGCTGCTTTTTTAATTAAAGTGCTTAACAAAGTCGATGTGAATGCCAAACGCTTGAAACGTGTCACCAGTTTTAAAGTGTATTTAACCAATCCATCGTTACGCACGGCATTGTTTTCGCCGGTTATTGAAACCGATATCGAAATGGGCAATATGGTCGAAACGGCCGTTTTATCGCAATGGATGCACCGCGAAAACCTTAATTTAACTTATGCCCGATGGAAAGATGGCCGAAAAGAGGGTGAAGTAGATTTGGTTTTGGTTGACGATAAAAAATTCAAACCCGTTTGGGGAGTTGAAATCAAATGGAGTAACCGCTATTTCGATAAGCCGCAGGAGTTAAAAAGCCTGATTCAGTTTTGTAATTCCAACAATTTTGAAAAGGCATTGGTAACGTCAATCGACCAATTTGGAAATAAATCAGTTGAGAACATTGATTTTACCTTTTTGCCAGCATCAGTTTATACATACAACATTGGTGATTTTACCTTGAAAATGAAAAATCCTGATAAATTTCTGGAAGACTAATGCTATAAAGCCAACTTATGAAGTCAGGTTGGTCGATGGTTTAATGATAAATGCAGACAATCACATCTATGAAATTTACGGAAGATAAACTGGAACAGGCTTTTATTGAGCTGCTGGATGGTGAGGGGTATCCCCACCACCTAGGAGACAACTTAAACCGGAAACCGGATGAAGTCATTCTTGAAGATGATTTTGTTGGATTTTTGTTGCGACGCTACCGCGAACAACAATTGACGAAGACAGAAGCCCGTTCTGTTTTGCTTCAGTTAAAAGCATTGCCCGCCAGCGACCTTTACGAAAGCAACAAAACGGTGATGCGCTGGCTTTCGGATGGCTTCATCCTTAAACGGGAAGACCGCAGCCAAAAAGATATTCATATCGAGCTGATTGATTACCGCGATCTGGAAGCGCAAGTTCAGGCCGACGATCTGGACGAAATTGTCGCCGAGCCCAAAGGAAAATACAAAAACGACGGCAATATCTACAGGTTCGTCAACCAGCTCGAAATTACTGGCACTCAAAAGCGCATCCCCGATGGTATTTTGTATGTCAACGGTTTGCCGCTAGTGGTGTTCGAGTTCAAGTCGGCCATTCGCGAGGAGGCCACTATCCACGATGCTTTTATTCAGCTTACCGTTCGTTACCGGCGCGATATTCCGGAGTTGTTTAAATTCAATGCCTTATGCGTGATTTCGGATGGCGTGAACAACAAAGCCGGTTCGTTTTTCGCGTCGTACGATTTTTTTTATGCCTGGCGCCGGGTCGCAGGATTGGCTAAAGATGTGGATGGTATTGACAGTATGTACACCTTGGTTCAGGGCATGTTGCACAAAAAACGCTTGCGAGACATTGTCCGCAACTTCATTTTCGTGCCTGATACCTCGAATAAAGATGTGAAGATCGTATGTCGATATCCGCAATACTATGCGGCCACCCGTTTATTTGCCAACATCAAAAAAGCGCAACGGCCCGAGGGCAACGGGAAGGGTGGTACTTATTTCGGGGCTACCGGTTGCGGAAAAAGCTACACTATGCTTTTCCTCACCCGACTTCTCATGAAGAGTGTTCATTTTGCCAGCCCGACCATTGTGTTGATAACCGACCGTACCGATTTGGACGATCAGCTTTCGGAAACCTTTGGCGAGGCTAAAAAATTTATTGGCGACAACAACATTATCAGTGTCGAAAGCCGTGCCCATTTGCGGGAACTGTTGCAGGGGCGGCAAAGCGGCGGCGTCTTCCTGACGACAATCCACAAATTTACCGAGGACACACAACTGCTGACCGGGCGCACCAATGTGATTTGTATTTCGGACGAGGCGCATCGTTCGCAGGTTAATCTTGACCAAAAGGTTCGGGTAACGGAAAAAGGTGTTACAAAAACGTTTGGGTTTGCCAAATACCTGCACGACTCGCTGCCCAACGCCACTTATGTTGGCTTCACCGGAACCCCGATTGACGCGACCCTCGACGTGTTTGGGAAAGTGATTGATGCCTATACGATGACCGAGTCTGTGCGGGATGAAATCACAGTACGGATTGTTTATGAAGGTCGCGCGGCAAAAGTCGCCCTGAATAATAGTGAGCTGGCTAAAATCGAGAAATATTATGCCGAAGTTGCCGAAGCCGGTGCCAACGAATACCAGATTGAGGAGAGTAAAAAAGCGGTAACGAATATGAACGTGATTCTAGGCGACCCTGATCGTTTAAAGGAAGTCGCGTTCGATTTTGTAACGCACTATGAGAAGCGTACAAGTGAAGGTTCGTCGGTAAAAGGCAAGGCCATGTTTGTGTGCAGTACACGCCCCATTGCCTGGGAGTTGTATCAAAATATTATTGAACTGCGTCCCGAATGGAACGAGGTTCGTGTGGCCGAAGAGGGTGCGGATTTGACGGAGAAAGAGCAGAAAGAAATTAAGCCCATGGAGCGAATCAAAATGATTATGACCCGGGGCAAGGACGATCCTGAAGACATGTACAATCTTCTGGGAACAAAAGAATACCGGAAAGAACTGGATCGACAGTTTAAAAACGAAAAATCGAATTTTAAAATTGCCATTGTGGTCGATATGTGGTTAACCGGATTTGATGTGCCATTCCTGGATAATATCTATATCGACAAACCCATCCAACAGCATAACCTGATTCAAACAATTTCACGTGTAAACCGCAAGTTTGAAGGTAAAAACAAAGGGTTGGTTATCGATTATATCGGCATAAAAAAGCAAATGAACCTGGCATTGGCCAAGTACAATAAGGGCGACAAGGATAATTTTGAGGATATTGAGCATTCGCTGGTTGTGGTACGCGATCATTTGGATTTGCTCGGAAAGCTTTTTCATAAATTCAATACACATAGCTACTATCACGGTAAGCCATTGGAACAGTTGCACACATTGAATATGGCTGCCGAATTCGTTCAGCAGACTAAAGAAGTTGAAACCCGCTTTATGAATATGGTCAAGCGCCTGAAAGCGGCGTACGATATTTGCACCGGTAGTGAGAAATTGACCCAGGACGAGCGGGATCGAACGCATTTCTACCTGGCAGTTCGTTCCATTATAGCCAAGTTAACCAGAGGTGGCGCTCCCGATACGGAGCAAATGAATGCCCGGGTTCGCGAAATGATTAAAGATGCTCTTCAAAGTGAAGGTGTAGAAGAGCTTTTTAAAATGGGCGAAGAGGAAGAGAGCGAGCAGGATATTTTTGACGAGGCATACTTGGAAAAGATCGGTAAAATTAAACTACCCAATACGAAAATAAAATTGCTGCAACAGCTGTTGGCCCGGGCTATCGATCAGATTCGTAAGGTAAACAAGGTAAGGGGAATCGACTTTACGAAAAAGATGGAAAGTTTGGTTGCCCGCTATAACGAGCGCGATGCGAATGACTTATTCCGTAGCGAGGTTTACGAAGAAATGGCCGACCAGCTTACAGCCTTGATTTGGGAAGTTTATCGTGAGTTTTCTGCTGGTGATGATTTAGGTATCGATTTTGAGGAAAAAGCTTTCTATGATATTCTAAAGTCGCTGTGTGTGAAATACGACTTCACTTATCCGGAAGAAAAGCTGATTGATTTGTCGAAAGCTGTTAAAGGCTTGGTTTCGGAACAAGTCGCTTATCCCGATTGGAACAAACGGGAAGATATCAAATCGGCACTGAAAGTCGGACTTATTCTTATGTTGGACGAGTTCGACTATCCGCCGGTTGAGCGGGATGAAGTTTACCAGGATATTTTTGAGCAGGCGGAGAATTTTAAGAAATACCAGGTTTAGAACGCAAACAAAGCATATATTTTTTTCAACACCTCAGCCGTGTTGTGGCAGACTCTCTGTCTACATTCGGAATAAAATATTTGTAGTGCAGAAGCATATTGGCAAGGGGACAATTTTAATTCACTAAAAGAGGAGACCGATGAACGATTTTAGCATAAGTGATATCCGAAAGTTGGTTGATGATTTTTCGAGTTTAAAAATTCAGGGTATCGTTAATTTTATTCATGTAATGGAAGAGTACGATATAAAGAGGTCGGACTTTGTTCAGAATAATAAGAACGCTTCCTATGATTTCAATATTTTCCGGCTCTTCTCGATGAAGGAAACCCTGCATAGTTTGTTTCTTGGAAATTTACTAAATCCCAATGCAGCTCATGGTCAGGGCAACATATTTTTGAATAGTTTTTTAAAACAGATCGGTGTCGAGAATGCTGAGTTGGGAAGATGGATCGTTACTGTAGAAAGGAGAAGGGTTGATATATTATTGAGGAGAAAAAATCCCTATTCGGTCATAATAATTGAAAATAAGTCGAATGATGCTGGCGATCAGCCTAACCAATTATACCGTTATTGGTATCGGGAGATTTTCGCTGTTTCAAATGCAAACGCCGAAAAGGTATCTCCATCAAGCAGGGCAATTGTTTATTTGACCTCAGGGGATGAGAAAGCGTTGAGTAACAATTCCATCATGAAGCCTGAAGGATGGCCTGATTACCTTCCCGATAAGGTGCCGATTGAACCGATTACTTTACGATTCAATCGCGAAATTATCAGTTGGTTATCTAATTTATTAGGTGAGCTCAGTGGAAACCACCGAATGACAGAATTAATAACGCAGTATATCGAATACTGGGAAACACGATAAGCTATGTCTAGAGAACTTTTGTTACAAGCAATTTCTATCTTCGATTCTCCCGAAAAGTGGAATTCCTTTTTGGAGGTCAGCAGCATGAAGGACGCTATTAAGTTGAGCTGGTACAACAAGTTGATTGTTGCAGCTAAAGAGAAGTTTCAGAAAGAAGGAACAAAAAATGGATGGGTGTTTCAATCTCTCGGTAATCAGGATTTCAGATGGTATCTTGAAGAGTTTGGCCCCAAGTCTTTATGTATTAGAACATGCTATTGGGATGAATATGGCTTGTGGGTGGATACTCATGCTTATGATGCTGTTAAAATTCATCGTATGCTTAGGGATGGGCGGTACTCTGTAATTCTTTCTTCCTTACACTCAATAGATGAACGTGCAGCAGATAATGACTGGAAAATTATAGAGAGCGGAGATTACTATTTTGAAAGCATTTATGACGGGAACTTTAACAGAGATACACTCTCCTGGTATGCAGGAAATAAAACGGTAGAATTCTTGACCCAGTTTTCAAAGAAGCTGGACAAGATACGTGATGATGAAAATATAACGAGGTTAATTGTTGAGCTTAATAAAGAAGCGAAAAGATAATTCCTTTATTTCATACTTATCTGTATGTCCGACCGCAAAACCGTCCTCCGCTATTTTCACATCCTGAACAAGCTCCGGAAATCGCCCGCCTCGTTCAAGGATATTGACGCTTATCTGGCGCAGCAATCCGAATGGCAGGATGAAAACTTCAATGTATC
>JAFGEV010000184.1 GCA_016931385.1 Prolixibacteraceae bacterium | reverse complement strand
TTGAATATATAATGATGTAAATTTCCAAAAACACAAATCCACCTCTAAGAATTGATTGTCCACCTTCGCAATTTATGCACATCGTAGTTTTGAATAAAAGTAAAATCGAAAAAAATCATGAACTTGAAAGGAACAAAAATTTTGCTGCTTCATGCCTTCCTGGCCTGTGTTTTAATTAGTGGGAGCTTTGCTCAGAATGCCCGGATAAAAGTTGATCTTGACCGCAAAATAGGGGAAATTGACAAAAAACTCTATGGCAATTTTGTTGAGCATTTGGGGCGCTGTGTATATGGGGGTATTTACGACGAAGGTTCACCACTTTCTGATGATCGGGGTTTTCGGAAAGATGTGCTCGAAGCCGTAAAAGATCTGAATGTAACCATTACCCGTTACCCCGGGGGAAATTTCGTTTCAAATTATCACTGGATCGACGGTGTAGGACCTAAAGATGAAAGGCCGCCCCGAATGGAGCTTGCCTGGGCCCGACTCGAAACAAACCGTTTTGGCACGAATGAATTCATGGAATTTGCACGGGAAATTGGTACCGAACCCTATTTTTCTGTGAATATGGGAACAGGTACCATTGAGGAAGCGCAGCAGTGGGTTGAATATTGTAACGTGAAAGAGGGACCATTTTTTGCCGAGTTGCGCAAAAAACACGGTTACCCTGAACCCTGGAACATTAAATACTGGAGCCTGGGCAACGAAATGGATGGCTTCTGGCAAATGGGTCACCTCAATGCCGAAGATTACGCAAAAAAAGCACGCGAAGCTGCTAAATTAATGAAGCTTACATCACCCGATATAAAACTGATTGCTGCCGGTTCGTCGAACTATCGGCCAAATGCCGACCCAAACGAATGGAACGCTACGATATTGAAGGAATTGCGCGATGTGGTCGATTACCTTGCCTTGCACATGTACGTGGGCAACCCCGACGACAATTATTATAATTATTTGTCAACCCCGCTTGTGCTCGAGGAGCGTACAAAAGTTGTAAAAGGATTAATTGCACGTGAAATGGAGAACGCCAACCGTGGCAAACGTGATCCTATTTACATCGCCTGGGATGAGTATAACTCGTGGTACCGTGCCCGCGATGCTGAAACCATGGCCGGAACACGTGCTTTAGAGGAGCATTACAACCTCGAAGATGCACTTGTTATTGCCGGTTTTCTGAACGTGTTTATCCGCAATGCCGACATTGTGAAAATGGCCAACATGGCCCAGCTCGTAAACGTTATTGCGCCAATATTTACCAACGAAGAAGGCCTTTTTATCCAGACCATTTACTATCCGCTTCAGCTATTTGCCCAAAATGCCCATGGAACTTCACTTGATGTTTTTGTCGATTGCGAAAATTACAGTACAGATGAATTTTTTATTGGGCTCGGCGAATCAATAACCCAACAGGATAATGTTCCTTATCTTGATGTTTCGGCATCGGCAAACGGCGATGAAGTGATCATTAACGTGGTAAACCGTCATTTAGAGAAGGATATCGAAACCGATATCATTTCCCAAAGCGGTGAATTTTCAGGCAGTGTTAATATATTTGAAGTAAACGGTCCCAGTGTTAAAGCTTTGAACGATTTTGGCAAAACCGAAGTGAAAACGGTTGAAAAAGGAACGGTAAAAGCAAAAGGTGAAGTGCTGACCTATCGTTTCCCGGCACACTCATTTACACAATTGCATTGTAAAATAAAATAGCATTGCATATGGTACGGCTAATCCTTTTTATAACAATAATTTTGGGCTTTGTTGCACGGCAGGCAAATGCTCAAATCGACCAGATAATTGTTCACGATCCCGTTGCAATTGAACACGATGGCCGGTATTACCTGTATAACACGGGCGAGGGAATTGCAAGCTGGGTTTCCGACGATCTGAAGAACTGGGACTTTCTCGGAAAAGTATTTAACGAGCCCCCGGAATGGGCAAAAAAACGAGTGCCCAAGTTTAACGGAAACATTTGGGCACCCGATGTAATTTTTCACAACGGGATTTATTACCTCTATTATTCCATATCGTCGTTTGCCAGTAACCGGTCGTGCATTGGGGTGGCAACCAATGTAACCCTCAATCCCGATGATGATGACTACAAATGGGAAGACCACGGGGCGGTTGTACAGTCGGTCCCCGGGCGCGACAACTGGAATGCCATTGATCCTAACCTGGCCATTGACGAAAACAACCAGCCCTGGATGGCTTTCGGTTCGTTTTGGGGTGGGTTGAAAATTGTAAGGTTAAGCAGTGACCTGCTTTCGCCTGCCGAGCCACAGGAATGGTATACCATTGCCAAACGCGATCGTGACAAAAGGCTTGGCGAAGCCGATCCGGGCAACGGGGCCATCGAAGCGCCTTTCATTTTTAAAAAGGATGGTTATTATTACCTTTTCGTTTCGTTCGATTTATGTTGCAGGGGCAGCAATAGTACCTACAACGTGAGGGTAGGGCGTTCGGAAAAAATCACAGGTCCTTATTACGACCGCGATGGGGTGTCGATGCTTGAAGGTGGCGGTACCTATATAGTTGGGCCAAACGATGATTTCTATGGCATGGGGCACAATTCGGCATATCATTTTAACGGGAATGATTATTTTTTCTGCCATGCCTATGACAAGAACGACAGGGGAAGGCCAAAGCTTGTCACAAAAATTCTTGACTGGGACAGCGAAGGCTGGCCCACTATCCATTAATAGTAAGTTAGTTTCTTGAAAAGGCCCATGCAGAAATGTACGGGCTTTTTGTTTAATGGTGGTGGCAAATTATTTATATGCCGGGAGAAGAGTTTATGTTTTGAACAAATAGGGCTAGAAAGAATAAGAAATACCTGCTCCTGCGCAAAAAAGGTTTTCAGCCTGCCAGAATATTTTGTAATCGGTATGAATAAATACTCCAAATTTTGCTGAAAGCGGATACTTAATTTTTGCTTTTACCAATCCTCCGATAAAATATCCCTCGTTAAAGTAAATACCGTTTTGTTCATCTTCGTCCCAATTGTAATCTTCAGAAATAAATCTATAATGATAAGTGTCGTAGAGATATGATTGATAACAACCCGAAATACCTGCACCAATCTCAAAGGAAAGGCGGCTTGGGAGATTAAAACAGTATGAAGGGAAAACAGTCAGATAATAGCCTGCATGGTTATAATGCAAGGGAAGCATTTGATAATTATTAATAACTACATTATTTTCCCTTTTACGCATTGCCTGCCCGTAAGCAAATTCCCCGTTTATTGAAAAATTTTCAGAAAACGATTTGCGGTATTCGAGGGAATACCCGGCACCTTGTATAATATTATGAGGAATAAGCACATAATTTAGCGCTACTGAAATATGGTTTTCTCTTTGGGCATTAATACAATTTGAAAAAACCGAGATTATAATGAGCAATATGATTTGTTTTGTTTTCATTGTCAGGATTTATTTTGTTATTCACCATATTTTCTGAAAAGCCTTGCCGAAAGCAGGTATTCTTTTGGTAACTCAATAATTTCAACTTCGTCTTTTCCAAAGGTAATTTTTATAGCATAAGCAAGGTTATCGTTTGCTGGGGTCGATGTCCAGTAGTAACCGCACATGTTATTGTCATGCAGTTGGTTTTCATAATAGTATCCCGAATATGTTAGTTTTATGCTGTGATCCAATTGGGTGGCCATGTTAAAACCTGCCAGTCCCGGGCCATTATATGCTTCAATAAGGCTTTGCCAGTCTTCAAGCGAGGGGAGGTGAATATCATTGCTGTAGCTTTCGTTGGCTTTTTCCCAGGTAAAGTAGGAGCCGACAGTGCTGTCAGGGGTGTTTACTATGCCATTTTCAGTTTTTGCATAAAGGTTTTCCAAAAGCCAAATTTGGTCTAATTTTCCATAATTGATTGTTTCACGATCTTTCCCATCATAAAATGAAGTGTGGAATAAACTGTTATCCAATATTCTGGATTCGCGTATTCGTTTATATATTTCAGAAATATTTCCAATCGTATCTTTTACTTGTAGACCAATGTGTTGTATGTAACTAATATCTGGAACGTTGGGCAGGCAAGCAGCGTATATCGGATTATCGAGCCAGGGTGTGTCCCAGGTCTCGTTGTTGGCGATAAAATCCCAACGGTATCTGAGTTTTTTAACAGGCACTTGTGAGAAAGATTCTGACGCATCTAAGTTAAATTTTAACCCGGGGACGTACTCAAAAGTTGTAAATCCGGCTACCGGGTATAGGGTGTCCTCGGTGCATCCAACCAATAGGGTTAAAATGGCAAGTGCCATAATACTTCGTTTATATTGAATTTTTTTCATCATATATCTTTTTAATCATCTACATTGAACGATATTCCAAATAATCCAACAATGCCGTAGCCGAATTCCCTGTCAAAAAAACTATAATTAAAAAAAGCATTGACATCGATATAGAAACGTTTTTTTAAGCGTTGCTGGATGCCCAGTGATATTTCAGGAGTTGGTTTGAAACTGAAAAAATGGAATAGATCATTTTTTTCATCCTCCCTGATATAAGCAATATCAAAAATGTGGCTTGCTTTTAATCCAATGTAATAACCATTGCAATTGTTGCCGCTTATACCTGTTTCAATACTTTTCTTTTTGCCCGGGTACCAACGGGTTCCCAGTGAATAATGGGTTATATGCAATGAAGTTTCTTTATCTATTAAAAAGTTCGAATTAATTTCATTTACTATGGAAAACGAAGAGTTAATTTTCTTTTCGTAGGCAGCCTGCATCGTAAGGGATAAAAACGTATAATCTTCGCTGGGTTTAAAGGGTTGTAGAGCGAATTTGAGCAGTTTTGTTTCATCACTAAGCATTATTTCAAGGTAATCGTATTTTAAATTATAATATTCATCATTCCCCGTTTCAATTTCTGTTTCATACATTAACGAATCTTTTTGGCAATACAAAGTCTTTGCTTGGATGAAAAGTAATGTCGTTGTTATAAATAGAATTTTCAACACAGTGTTTTTCATGATTTATTTCTTTATTTTTTCAGGGTTAATGCCTATTCCGATGGTTATGTTTGATATATTTCCATTCATATTTATGTATAAACCGGCACTTAAATTCAGCCAAAGCCAGGGATTTACCATTGAATAGTAACTTGTACCAATGCAGATTCCTGGAGAAATCTGGTTGTTGTTATGATACCATACCTGAGAAATTAAGTTGTTCCCAAAATAGTTTGTAGAACCCGATTGGGGAGATCTCATTGAATAATAAGTAACATATCCACCGCCCGAAAAACCAAATATTTTGTTTTCTGTTTTTGTAAGAGAAATCCCAAATTCTACTGACAGGTTTAGGCCTGTTTGGTTTTCATAGCCTCCATCTACCCAACTGTTACCGTTTATGATCCAGGAAGAAAGGGATTCTTTCAGGTATAGATGTTTTGAAATTGTTTTCAAATTAGATATCTGGTTTGCAATACCCCAGGTGTCGCCATATCCTGAAAACCCCATTCCCTGGTTAAACGAAATGATGCGATGGTCGAATTGGCTTCCTTTAAAATCGCGACCCATCGATTTTTGTGAAACCATGAGCAAGCTTGTGCATAGGGCGAGTATAAATAGGTAATTTTTCATTTGTTTTTGTTTAATACAATTTATATTTTAGGGATGCTGTTTATGTTTTATGGTTATTGGGCAGTAACTGGTTGAGATATTAAGTGTGGCATTTTCGCCTGAAACCTGTTTTTGATATTCATCGTAAGAAATAGTCGGGAGCCCGGGGACCTTTATTTCACTGTATAGGTTTTTTAGTTTGTAGTTGAATGGTTTTTCGGGGATTTGCATGTCGATTTTTGTTCGGTGGCAATTCATGGAAACAGCTTTTATATTGTCTAGTAACGAAAAAGATATTTCCCCGTAACGGGCATCAATTGATATTGTCGCGTTTAAGTTATCGATATTTATGTCGGTTTTTTCAGATTTAAAATTCAATATTCCATCAATATTGTTGCCGGTAACCGTTGAGTAGCTTAGGTTGCCGGAAATATTCCCTTTTATTTTGTTTGCCGAAAGACTGCCAAACGAAAGGTCGATATCGGCAGGGTTATTTAATTTTTCAAGCAAAATTTTTCCATAAAGATTTTTAATTTTCAGGGAAATCCCATCGGGTACATACAACTGGTATTCCACGCTGAGGTTGCTGGTTATCCTGCTGTTTTTACCATCGAAATAATTTCTGATAAAAAGATGTTTTTCCTCTTCTGATAGTTCAGTCCGGATGTATTTTAAATCGGCTTTTGCCTTTTTCTGAATTGGATTGCGGGAGATGAGGCGCATTTGTATTTCAATCTCGTTTTTATCCCACCCGATAATCTCAACAGTTGCTTTTTCACTTATTATTTCAATAGTAGTGATTTTAGTAGATACTGTTTTGTTGATAAGCTTAGAAACTTTAAAAACCTGTTGTTGCCCGTGGGTGCAAACAGATACAATTAACATGAAAAAGAGCAATATGTATTTCGTGTTTATCATGAATTGATCAAAGTGATTATTTCCCTTACTGTACGCGATTTCATATTTTCAATCTTAATAAGTGCCTTCATCATTTCTGGTGATTGGCCTATGGTTTCTATAGCGTTTTCAAGCTTGTTCTTTTCTGTTTTTAATTCGTGGTACAAACAAATTTTTTCATTTAAAACAGGGGAGGAACATACCGGGTGGTTCGCAGAGCATAATTGTTCAACCATTTTCAGTACCGTGTCTTCCCCTGGTGGTTGGTTTCCCGTTTTTATCCTCTGTTCAAAAACTTTTGTTTCTTTTTCTACAATTATTTCCGATGATGCCGGGTTGCGTTTGATCAAAAAAGGCAGGGAAATCAGGATTGCAACTGAAGCAGCAATTGCCGTAAACCGAATAAAATCTGCTTGTTTAAATTTTCGTTTGTATGTACCTGTAATATGCTCGGAAATGTTTGTCCAAATTTGTTCCCCGGGTTCATAATCGGGTAACTGTTTTATACTTTTTTCCATATTGCTGTTAAAGTTGAGTTCCGATTCAATCCGTTCCCAAAGTGAGGTTTCCGGTTCAAATTCGGGTAGCTTTTTTTGCCAGCCAGCAATTGGATATTTCTTTTTTTCAACCATTTCTGAATTCAGCTAATTTTTTCTTCAAAATTGTTTTTGCATAGTTTAACTGTGACTTTGATGTGCCTTCTGAAATATTCATCAATTCTGCTACTTCACGGTGTTTGTAGCCTTCCACTTCAATTAAAACAAACACCATCCTGTTCCCTTCGGGCAGCGATCTTATCGCTTTGTCGAGCTGTTCGCCAGTAAAAGAATCGTCGAAGCTGTAGGCTGTTTCGATATTGGGGAGGCTTTCAAAAATCATTTTTTTACGTTCCCTGATTTTTGCAATCGCGCTTCGTACCACAATAGTTCTTATCCAGCTTTCAAGAACTGCTTTGTTTTTCAGTTGATGAATAGATTTAAATACTTCGATGAACGCGTCCTGCAAAACATCATGTGCTAAATCCCAGTCGTTTAACATTCGGTATGCAAGCGAAAACATAGGTTTGCAAAAGCGGTCGTACAACGCTTTCTGAATGATCCGGTTGCCCTTGATACAGCCCGTGATCAAATCAGCTTCAGGAATAGTTGTATTTCCACTTTTAAGGTCCATTTTTCAATATATATGAGGAGAGAAATACGATAATGGTTGGAAAGCCCCATTCATATTTTTTTTTTGGATTTCTAATTATTATTGGTATAAAAATAAGTCAATTTGGTATTTTTGAAAAATTGATAACTCAATTTTATTTATTTGAAAAAAATTGTTAATGAAGAAGAATTTATTGGTGATTTTTTTAATCCTTATTTCAGGAATCATTTTTGGGCAACACTATTCTCCTTTTATCCTGATTGATCAATTCGGGTATTTGCCAGCAACGCCGAAGATCGCTGTGATTAAAGATCCGCAAAAGGGATTCGAC
>JAFGEV010000183.1 GCA_016931385.1 Prolixibacteraceae bacterium | reverse complement strand
GATGAATTTTATGCCTGGACATTGGAATTTCAGGATTTTGCCGACCTGAATTATGGAACACTTGTTAGTGAAAAGTATGGTCAGGTTTCCATGCCGGTTGATTTCCGGTTTCAGAACCGGCAGAAGGTCTTAATCGACAATCAGGTTGCCATCCTGAAAAACGTTGATGGCAGTAACCTGAAAGTTGAGGTGAACTATAAAATTGTACATGACCCAAAGTAACTAATAATAAACAAATTAAAATATTGAATTATGAAACATTTTATCACAATTATTGTTGTTGCCTTTTTTACATTAACAATGGTTTCGTGCAACAACAAAAAGGAAAAAACCGTTCAGGACGAAGTTGAATCGCTGATTGAGCAGGTTGAAGATCTCCCCAAAGGCACAATTTCCCCACAAAAGATTTTTACCATTAAGTCGGCCTACGTGAAATACATAAACCATGCTGCCGGACAGGAGATGACCCGCGAATGGTGGTTCGACGATTACGGAAACAAGCAATTCGAAGACAACTACCTTGTTATTATGGGTGAAAAAGCTGGAGGGAATGCCCTTGTTGTTGATGGTTTCAGGTATAACTGGGAATATGATAATGCCGAAGGGACAAAAATGAAGTTTTATTCTGCTGCTTCCGATTATGAAAATGTATCGGAAAAAGACAAACAACGTTATGGTATAGAAAAACATGGTTATGAAGATGTTGCCGGGAAAAAATGTCTGAAGGTTACCATTGAAAAACCGGTAAAATCAACCGTATGGGTATGGGAAGGGATTCCCCTGAAAACCATATCTAATTTTGCAGGAAACGATGTATTAATGGAGGCCGTCGAAATCAAAACCGGTGGTGTAGATGCCTCACTTTTTAAAATTCCAGAAGATATTACGTTTACCGATTATTAACTGAACATTTCAATATTTATCAAAGGGTTGGTGGCTGTAAACTAACCAACAGTTTATTCCACCGTTACCGATTTTGCAAGGTTGCGGGGCTGGTCAACATCGCATCCGCGTAAAACGGCAATGTAATAAGCAAACAGTTGTAAGGGTATTACTGCCAGAAGCGGTGATACTACCGGGTCGGATTTTGGGATTTCAAAAATGTCGTTGACCATCGCCCTAAGGGCATTATCGCCTTCGGTTATCACGGCAATGATATTCCCTTTGCGTGCCTTTACTTCCTGAATGTTGCTTACAATTTTTTCATAGTAACGGTCTTTGGCAGCTACCACAACCACGGGCAGATTGCTGTCGATTAACGCGATGGGGCCATGTTTCATTTCCCCGGCAGCATAGCCCTCGGCATGAATGTATGAAATTTCCTTCAGCTTCAGCGCTCCCTCCAAAGCAACCGGGAAAAGGTAACCACGTCCAAGGTAAAGGGCGTTAATGCTGTCTTTGTATTTATTAGCTGTTTCCTTTATGCGTGGATGGCCGATGAGGATGGACTCAATTTTTTCGGGGATATTGAATAAATCTTCAATAATTGAAAAATACCGCTCGTCGGATATGGTTTTATGCCTGCGGGCCAGCCTCAATGCAATAAGGGTCAGAACGGTTACCTGTGCGGTAAATGCCTTAGTAGATGCAACGCCAATTTCGACCCCGGCGTGGGTATATATTCCGGCATGTGTTTCGCGGGCGATGCTTGAACCAACCACGTTACAAATTCCCAGCACAAGGGCACCCTTTTCCTTTGCCAGCCTTATTGCGGCCAGCGTATCGGCAGTTTCGCCACTCTGGCTTATTGCAAGCACGATATCGTCTTCCCTGATAATGGGCTTCCGGTAACGGTATTCCGATGCATATTCCACCTCAACGGGCACCTGTGCGTATTCTTCAATTAGATATTCCCCAATAAGCGCCGCGTGCCACGATGTTCCGCAGGCAATTATTATAATGCGCTTTGCTTCAAGAATCCGGGGCATTACTTCACTCAGGCCTCCAAGAAAAACTTCCTTAGTTTCGGGGTCGATACGCCCTTTGAAAGAATCGGAAATTGTTCTTGGTTGCTCAAATATCTCTTTCAGCATAAAATGTTCGTACCCGTTTTTCTCGAGTTCCCCAACGCTCAGTTCAAGCTTCTGAATTTCGGGAGTGAGTTCATCACCATTGTCTACACTTTTCAGTATGAAACTGTTTTTTGAAATGATGGCCACGTTATGGTCGTCGAGGTAAACCACATTTTTCGTGTACTCTATCATTGGAGTAGCATCCGAAGCCAGGTAATACTCACCTTCCCCAATTCCTATGGCCAGCGGGCTCGATTTCCGTGCTGCAATCAGTTTGTCGGGTTCTTCTTTGCACATTACCACCAGTCCATAAGCGCCAACAACCCGCGAAAGCGCCATGCGCACGGCAAGTTCAGCAGTTACATGCGCACCTTCGGAATACATATATTCTATAAGGTTGGCCAGAACTTCAGTGTCGGTCTCCCCGTAAAAGGTGTATCCTTTATTTGCAAGGTCCTTACGGAGCTTCTCGTAATTTTCAATAATGCCGTTGTGGATGATCGTGAAAATGCCTTTCATTGAAACATGGGGATGGGCATTCACATCGTTGGGTTCGCCATGGGTTGCCCATCGTGTATGGGCCATCCCGATTTGCCCTGATAAATTCAGATCGCAACAAAAGTTTTCAAGTTCACTTACTTTTCCTTTTTTCTTTTGAACCTGTATCCCATTGTTCTGAAAAAGTGCAATCCCTGCAGAGTCGTACCCGCGATATTCAAGCCTTTTCAATCCTTTAATCAAAAAAGGCCAGGCATTTTTAGGGCCAATATAACCAACTATTCCACACATAGTGTTTCGTTTTAGCGTTTTACAAAATACAAATTAACAAAGCCTGCTTATCATTACAAAAAAAGAGAGCTTCAAGCCCTCTTTCATAACGCAAATTAATTATTGGATAGTATCTTTTCGTAAAAATTATCGTATTCGTCAATGTAGGTTTCCTCCGATTGGTAATCCAATACCGGAATTGTTAACGATTTTAATGCTTCTTCTGTTTCATTATTGAATTTTTCCGACCCCCTTATTATGCCATCGGAATACTGTAATGCAAGCTTATCGAAGCTTCGGTAACTGGCATTGTCAAGGGTTTTTACATCTTTTTTTGAAATATCTTCGGTAACAATTTTATCGATTATGCCTTTGTTCAACGTTTTTTCAAGAGGGTTATCGTAGGCTGAATAAATCACTTTCGATTGTGAAAACAACGGATCCTGGGCATACGTACGTTTAATGAACAACGGAACCAACGAGCTGATCCAGCCATGGCAATGGATAAGATCGGGCGCCCAACGCAATTTGACTACGGTTTCCAATACCCCTTTTGCAAAAAATATTGCCCTTTCGTCGTTGTCGTCGAATGGTTCCCCTGTTTTGTTGGTCATTATATACTTACGATGGAAGTAATCTTCGTTGTCGATAAAATAAACCTGCATGCGGGCAGCCTGTATTGAAGCAACTTTAATAATCAGAGGCCGGTCGGTATCATTGATTACCAGGTTCATTCCCGAAAGCCTGATCACCTCGTGCAACTGGTTCCGGCGTTCGTTCACACAACCATAACGCGGCATAAACGTACGGATTTCTTTACCTCTTTCCTGGATTCCCTGCGGAAGGTATCGGCCAATTATCGATAATTCGGATTCGGGGAGATAAGGAGTAATTTCCTGAAAAATAAACAACACCTTTTTCTTTTCCATTTCTATGTATCAAGGTTTTTGATTTTGCAAAAATAGTAAAATTCCCTGAATATTCAATCTTAACAATGTATGGAAGAACAGGTAAAAGTTGAAACCCCGGTTGTATTTTTCGTGATTTATTTATTTACTTTGCATTCTGATTTTTTTTGATGAAGGTTGTAAATACAATTGCTGATCTGAAGGAAGAAATTGAACATCAGCGGAAAAATAAATTATGCATAGGGTTTGTCCCAACCATGGGGGCATTGCACCCCGGGCATCTCTCGCTGGTTGAAGAGGCAGGGGAAAAATGTGCTTATGTGGTGGTCAGTATTTTTGTGAATCCAACACAATTCAACAATAAGGAAGACCTGATAAGATATCCCCGAAACCTTGATGCCGATGTTGACATGCTGGAAAAAACTTGTTGCAAACTTGTTTTTG
>JAFGEV010000182.1 GCA_016931385.1 Prolixibacteraceae bacterium | reverse complement strand
TGGTTATGAAAACAATTAAATTATTATTTACAGTTACAGCGGTAGCGATTGTAGCAATCGCAACCGCAGTTGAGAAACCGAAAATGAGTGTAATTCCACTGACAGCCGACAGGGCGATTGTGGCAATTACCAACGAAAATGCAGCTTATTTCGAGCTGAGCATTGAGTCTGAAAATGGTGCAATGGTATATTATAAACAATCCAATCAGCCATTAACCGATTATCAGAAGATTTTTGATTTTGCCAATCTTGAAGATGGTGAATATGTTCTTAACCTGAAAGTGAACGACACACAGGTGTCAAGAAACTTTGAAGTAGCACACAAAGGAATCGTTGTAGGTGATGCAAAAACAACATTTGATCCTTATTTCAACTACAAGGACAATGTTCTGAAGTTTTCTTACCTGAATTTCGACAAGGAAAACCTGAGCCTTTCCATTTACAATAAAGGTGAACTGGTTTACAAATCGAAACTTGGAAACGATTTTGCAGTAAGCACAGGTTACGATCTTTCAAAACTTGAATCAGGAGAATACACTGTTGTTTTGAGGTCAATCGACAATGATTACGCGTTTAGTCTGGTGAAATAAATAAGAAAATGGTTTAGTTTAGTTAGAAGCTCTGCAGGTTGCAGGGCTTTTTTTATGCCTTTGTCACAGGAGCGTACCCCGGTTTGTCATGCTGAAATTGGTGCTTGTCATTGATTTGTTGTTGTTCATCGATAAAATGGCTGGAATATGTAACCGAATGAGAAATTTGGGGTCATTACAATAGAACATTAAACAAAAAACAGCTATGAAAACAAAGTATTTATTAATGGTATTGATTGCTGCATTTGTAACAGCAACGGGATTTGCAACCGAAAAGCCACAGATGACCATTTCAACCAACGATGCACTGGTAGCCTCCATCCGTTTTGAGTCGCCGGTTCCAACCCTGTTCGAAATGACCATTCAGAATGAACAGGGTGAAATTATGTATTATAAGAAATCGGGTGAAAGAACCGGGCAATACAACCACCAGTTTGATTTTTCAGGTTTAAACGCCGGAAAATATCTCGTTTGTGTTAACTACGGAAACCAAAGTTTAAACCGCGAATTACTCGTTTCTTCAGAAAAGATTATAATCAGCCCGGTTGAGTTTTGTTATGAGCCATATTTTAGCACAGAAGGAGGAAAACTGAATGTTTCCTTTTTGAATGTGGCTCAAAAAGAGGTCTATCTTACTATTTACCAAAAAGGGAAATTGGTTTACGGAATGTATCTTGGAAAAGACATGATTATTCAGAAGCGGCTTGATTTGAACCAGCTCGAAAAGCAGGAGTATGAGGTTGTACTGAGAGAGCGGTTCAAAAAGCATTCAGCATATGTGCAACTTTAGGATTAGTTGGCATTGTAGGTAAACAAGGCTCCGTATTTGCGGAGCTTTTTTTTTAAATTTATATTTTGTTCTGGTTTGAAATTAGTTAGACCGTGTGCCCGGGCAGGAAACGATTTGTTGAAAATCAGTTGTTTATCTAAGTTCCGCTACTTTCACACAGTGGTTTGGTATTGTTTTTAATAATTACACAAATAACTTTTGCGTATCATAGCTGAACGATTCAAGAAAATTACATGAAGGACTTTAAACTATTTAGTTGGTTGTAAGTCCAAATCATTGTTAATTTAAAATAGGTTTAGAAAGTGCATATAAAAATCGAAAATCTGAGTAAAGTTTATCCTAACGGATACTATGCTGTAAAAAATCTGAATCTTGAAATTCCGAACGGAATGTTTGGGTTACTCGGTCCTAACGGCGCTGGTAAATCAACATTAATGCGTATTTTGGTTACATTAATGAAACCCAGCAGCGGGAAAGTTACTTTCGATGGTTATGATTTGGCAAAAAACAGAAGAGAAATCCGCTCGATGCTTGGTTATTTACCACAGGATTTTAGTTTCTTCTCCAAACTGAAAACCTATGAATTTTTGGATTATACGGCCCGGCTGGCCGGTATGAAAAACGGGGCAGCGCGCAAAAAGGCAGTCGATCAGATGCTGGAGGAAGTAGGCCTTTTTGAGGCACGCGACAGAAATGCCAATAAACTTTCGGGGGGGATGAAAAGACGACTGGGAATTGCACAGGCACTTATTAACGACCCCAAAATTATTATTGTTGACGAACCCACCACCGGTCTCGACCCGGAAGAACGTATCCGCTTCCGAAATTTATTATCGAACATCAGCACCCGCGATGTGGTAATCATTTTGTCGACACATATTGTGGGCGATATTTCCAGTACATGCGATAATATGGCCCTTTTGAACAGAGGATCACTCGCTTTTACAGGTTCGCCCGAAGAGTTGGTAAAACAAGCGGAAGGGAGTGTGTGGCTTATTAAAGCAACCGAAACCGAATATTTGGAGATAAACGAAAAATACCCGGTTATATCAACCATTCCGGTAGCAGCAGGGTGGGAAGTACAGGTGGTTGCCGATGATATTAATGGTTATTATGGCGAAAAAATTGCGCCAAATCTTGAACATGCTTATGTTCATTTTATGGAGAATAAGCTGAATCAGTGGTCAAATGCTTAAACTAATACATAGAAAATGATTTCATTGCATAATATACTTTCAATTGCCAAGTACGAGCGGAAAACATTGCTGAGAAGCTGGTTTTTCAGGATTTTCAGTATTCTGTCGCTTCTGGTATTATTTGGTTTAAATTTTGGCATGGTTATTCAGGGTGGTGGAGGCGATGGCTGGGCTATCAGGAGTATTCCAAGCGCAATTCCGTATTTTAATCTGCTGATTTTGAATGTGGCACAGGCCATAATTGCAGTTTTTCTTGCATCCGACTTTCTGAAACGCGACAAAAAGCTGGATACCACAGAGGTAATTTACATGCGCTCGATGACCAACAGTGAATATGTGATTGGCAAAACATGGGGAAACCTGCAGGTATTTCTGGTTTTAAATATCGCGGTGGTGGGCATGGCACTTATTTTTAATATGCTCGCCCAGGATGCTTCCATCAGCTGGATTTCCTATGGCTTTTACCTCGTTGCCGTAAGTGTTCCAACACTTTTATTTATCATGGGATTATCCTTCCTTTTAATGAGTGTTATTCGCAACCAGGCCATTACTTTTGTTTTAATTCTGGGATATATCGGGATTACCCTGTTTTTGCTTCAGGCAAAATATTATTATATTTTCGATTATATGGCCTATAACATCCCCATGTTGAACTCTGACATAGTTGGGTTTGGAAATATCGATGTTATATTAAATCACCGCGGAATTTATTTCTTTCTTGGTACCGGATTTATTTTTCTGACCATTTTTCTGTTAAAAAGGCTGCCACAATCGGAAACCATGACATATATTTCGCTCCTGTTTAGCATTGTTTTTATTGGTGTGGGTAGTTATCTGGCTTTCAGACATATCAATCAGTTCAAACAAACCGAACAGCTTCGTGCCGATGTGGTTGAGCTGAATAACCAATATGTTAAAGAAAAAATACCGGCTGTTTTATCTCATAATATCGATTTAAAACACCTGGGTGAAACCATTGAAGTAAAATCGGAGATGGTCATAAAAAATGAAAATGAAATTGCCCTCGGGAAACTGATTTTTAACCTGAACAGCGGGCTAACAATTTCAAACATAAAAGTAAACGGGCAGGAAACTCCCTTTACCCGCGAAAAACATCTGGTTTTTGTTGCTCAAAACACAACACTTGAGCCCGGCGCAGAAGCCCGCGTGGAATTTAATTATTCCGGAAAAATTGATGAAGCACTTTGTTATCTTGATATTGAGGAAGAAACCATTCAGGAAAAATACGGGAGATTTGTACTGAATGTGGACAAAAGGTACGCATTTCTTACCCCGCAGTATGTTTTGTTAACTCCGGAAGCAAACTGGTATCCACGCACAGGAGTAACCTATAGTTCGGAAGATGTGAGCTGGGTACACAACCAGTTTGTTAACTACAATCTGAAAGTAAGCACCACTCCCGGATTGCAAGCCATTTCACAAGGAAAAATAAATGAAGTTGCTGCAGGGCAATTTACGTTTGAAAACGAACATCCGTTAACTCAACTATCGGTAGCCATTGGTAATTATGAATATTTAAAAATGGAAACCGACAGCCTGGAATACGGGGTTTGGTTAATGAAGGGGCACAATTTTTTTGCTGACGCTTT
>JAFGEV010000181.1 GCA_016931385.1 Prolixibacteraceae bacterium | reverse complement strand
GAAACCTCATTCACCACCTTTTTATTTTTAGTAAAATGGTATACTTTTGGATTGAAAGACTGGTATACTTTTAAGTTGAAAAAAACATCTAAAAGCTTCATTTTGGCTATTCTGATAGCCCTCTTTCTGCCGGGATTATCGCACGGACAGGAAAACGGAAAACAGTTTACCCTGAAAGGAAACGTCTCCGATTACTCTACTAGGGAAACCCTCACAGGCGTAAACGTCTACATCAAAGGCACCACAAATGGCACTGTTACCAACGAACAGGGGTTCTATACGCTGGAAACCCCGGCAGGGAATCAAACCATCGTGTTCAGCTTTATCGGTTACAAAACACTTGAAAAAGAGGTAAGCCTTTCTGCCGACAAAACCCTGAACATCCGGCTTGAAGCTTCTGACGAACTATTGGGTGAGGTACAGATTACTGCCCAGCGCCGCTTTTTCGGGAACATGGAGTACGGGCGTGAGCTGCCCTCCATCAATGCCGAAGCTATTTCAAAACAAAACAGCGGCAATGCTTCCGACATCCTTCATGCCCGCGTGGCAGGGGTGTGGGCCACTAAAACCTCTGGCGCGCCCGGCGACCAGCAAAAGATACGCATCCGGGGGCAGGCCTCGTTCTTTTCCTCGGCCGAACCGTTGTACGTGATCGACGGGGTGCCCGTGCCCATCGTGAACCTCGCCAGCCTGGGCATTGGCGACCTGAACGTGCACGATATTGAAAACGTGACCATACTGAAAGATGCCTCTTCATCTGCCCTGTATGGTTTCCAGGGTGGCAACGGGGTGATCCTGATCGACACAAAGAAAAGTACTTCAAATAAACTGGCTTTCTCTGTAAAAACCGGCTACCAGTGGTTTGATAATTATTACGACCTTATGGGCACCAAAGATTTCCTCGAATCGCTCGACCTTGCCCAAAAGAATATAAAGTCAACCATCAGGAACCGTTACCCGGAATACAGCCCCGAGCTATGCGACCACAGCCGCCAGGATGAAATATTCCAAAGCGGGCTTTCGCAGGAGTACCAGTTATCGGGTAGTGGAAAAGTTGGTCCTGTTGGGTATTATGCATCGGGCAATTATACCAACCAAACAGGGATTATTGAAAACACCGGGTTTGAAAGGCTTACCTTTTTAACCCACTTAAGTACCAATATTAAGAAAAAACTTGCCCTGGATATAAGCTACAGGTGCAACTACCAGGAGAACATCAACAACCAAAACGAGTACATGGGCAACCAGGTTATCCTAAAAGGCATTGCAGTAGCCCCTTGTTTGGAATGCACCCCCGATTCGCTTCTATATAATAGTGACAGGCAATTGTTTCAAAGGACCCTTACAACCTATGACCTGCTCAACGGTCTGGATACTCCTCAGGATATCATTGACCGGAACAACCATTCCTACAATTTCTTTTCCCACGCGGGCAGCTTTATGGGGCGTTACCAGTTTAATGACAAACTTAGCATTAATGTTATTGAATCGTTTATGGCGCGCAATTCTGTTTACGAAGCGGCTACTATTTATAATCAGATCACATACAAATATTATAATAGCGCGCAAAACGTGAACATGAAAAGCGAAGAATCAGTCCTCTTGCTGAACCACCAGGCAAGTATATCGTACAACAATGTTTTCGGGCAGCACGGCGTGAATTTCCTCCTTGCCCACAGGTATTATGCCGACAACCTTCACTGGCAGGTCGATTCGCTTGAGAACGAACTTCCCGAACATTATTACCTGCGCAATTCCATGGCAGGGTACGGCACCAAAGGTTCAGTGATCCGCAAAATTGGTTCTTTTATTGCACACTTCAGTTACGACTACCAGCAAAAGTATATTGTTTCGGCCATAGCAAATATTAGCCGTATCCAGGAAGGTTTGTACATCGATTACTACAGCCTGTTCCCCTCGTTATCGGTAAGCTGGGACATGGCCAAAGAACCGTTTATGTCGGGCAGCTTTGTTAATGAACTGAACCTTTACGCCAACTACGGCGAAAGCGGGAACTACCCGTTAAACGGGCTATCGAACAACCTTTATGAAAATGTATCGAACACTTTTGGTGATTCAACCAGTGTTCACCCCTATGTTTCCCAATTGGCCAACCGCTTTTTGCAGCACGAAAGCACGGCCGAAACAGACATTGGCCTAAAAAGTTCGTTTTTCAACCAAAGGATAAAACTTAATGCAGCGTACTTCTTTAAAAAAATCGGGAACCAGATCATCCAGCGGGACATTCCCTATTATTACGGCGGGGGCAAAGCTTATATCAACCTGGGCAACATAGAAGTAAAAGGATATGAGTTCGATATTGAAGCAACTCCGGTAGAGACAAAACATATAAACTGGAAAGTGAAGGGGAATTTTTCGGTCAGCAAACAAAAAGTAACCAAACTTGCCGATAACCAGAATATGCTGTTTAAATCGGACGACATGCTTTTCCCCAACTTCATTATTTCCCAGAATGGTTCGCTGGGCGATATTTACGCATTTAAATACCTTGGAAAATGGACAAAAGAGGATGAAGATTTAAATGACATACGGTACATGGAAAAATTTGGGATAAAGTACCTGAATGTGGATACTATAGGTACGGGTGTTGTTGATGATGACAAAACAGTGGTTGGAAATTCAATACCCGATTTTAACTGGAACCTGATCAGTTCATTGCAGTATAAGGAATTTTCGCTCGATTTTACGGTCTACTCCTCATGGGGGATGCAGAAATTCAATGCCACGCGCGCGGGGACAATGCTCACCGGGGTAAACCGGGAAGTAAACCAATTGTATGCCGACAGCCTGAGGGGGATCAACTTTTTTTATTTTTATGAATCTTCCTTCTTTGTTGAAGATGCCGGTTTTATCAGGCTGAAGAACATCACCCTGGGGTATGAACCCACGAAAAAGATTCTGGGCGTTAACTGCCGTTTTTCACTGAGTTTTGAGAACCTTTACACATACACGAAATATAAAGGCTACGATCCGGAGGCAACCATTTTTACCGACAACAATTTCTCGGACAACGCGGTTGACCGGGGCGCATACCCCAATCCGAAATCGGTGTATTTTTCAATAGAGATTAAGCTATGAAAAAAGTAACGGGACATATTGCGGGAAAATCACCCCATCGTGTCATTCAGACGACAACGGAGGAGGAATCTGTTCGTATTCGCAGAGATACCTCACATGCGTCCGGTAAATTAGATGTAAAAAGTCGTGTCACCCTGAACGATGTAAAGGATATTTCCAATTACAAACAGATCTCTCCTAACGTCGAGATGACACAGAATACAAATTCCGTCATTGGTACTATAGGAGAAATCAACCCGCATTCACAGAGATTCCTCACATACATTCGGAATCACACCTCTTTTCAGATTTTTCCTGTCATTGTCCCCTTATACCAAAATTTTCCGGGTATAGTTATTGGAATGACAAAATTAAAAAACAAAATTCGTTTTATTCTCGGATTAACATTCATCATTTATTTCACTTCCTGCAACCTTTTATTTGAACCTGAAGAAACTGACATATCTCAAATTGAAACCTATGAACAATTAATTAATGCAACAAATGGGGTTTACGGACAATTTAGCTTTGCTATAAATACTGATGATTACCTTTTTTTAAACTTCAATTGCGATGATTTATTTACAGTTAGAGGTAGTTCCAGTATTAATGGCTGCATTTACAGTGGCAATCCAAAGCTTGATGAAAATTATGTGTATGCAGCCCTTTTCAAGGTAGTGGCTTCTATAAACAACATTTTTGAACAATTTGACATTTATGGTGAGAAAGATAATAGGAAAAGAGAAATATTTGGCGAACTTCTTTTTTTAAGGGCTTACTGCTATTTCAGGCTGGTAAGGTCGTACGGACAAATTCCAATAATTGATGATCCATACATTAACTATACAGTATCAAAATCATCTTTTACTGAGATTTACGAGTTTATTGAATATGATTTATTCCAGACAATTCAATTTTTACCTGACAACAACAAACATTGCAGGTTTCCTTTTGAAACACCGCACAGGGGAGTAGCCAAAGCGATGTTGGCAGAGGTTTACCTGAGCTGGGCAGGTTTCCCGGCAAAAGATCGGTCGAAATACGAATTGGCAGCAGAAATGGCACGGGAAGTTATAGATAGTTCTTCATTTTTCGGATTTAATTTATTGCCTGATTTTGCTGATCTATGGAAAGAATCCGGCAGATATAACCAGGAGACAGTTTTTAGCATCTATGCTGAAAATTCCTCCTTTTATACTGGTTCTTGCTCCTCCAAACCCACTCGTGAAAATATTTATGTAGAGTATAATTTTACAACAGACAATGAAATTTTGATTAATGGTTTAAATATGCGTACCGAAGTAAATTTTTACAACTCATATCCCAGAAGTTACAGGAAAGACATTACTTTTTTCAATTTTATTTTTGAACCAAAATCATTTTCAAAAGAATATCCGGCCACAGATAGCGATTATGTATATTTTGATAAAGTTGACTTATGTTCAAGGATACATTACAAAAAGTTTTATTTGGACACAACGCTGATTTTATATGACCGGGAAACTTCAGATCCTTATTTCGGAAGATATTTTAACACTTATAATATACAGGGATGTCAGTGGGTCTATTTATTTCGCTATGCCCACACCTTGCTTACATATGCCGAGGCTGCTGCCCGTTTGGGTAATCTTGATGACAAAGCGTACGAATGCATAAACAAAATACGGCGCAGGGCTATCCATGTTGACATTGATTCTCCGTCAGCCTTTGACCTCCAGCCCGGTTTATCGGCCGAAGCCTTTGCCGATTCAGTAGTTGCCGAACGTGGCTGGGAACTGGCCGGGGAACATGAGGGGCGTTGGTTCGATTTGTTGCGGTTGGAACGATCAACCCAAATAAAAAACGGAACAGGCAAATACACGGAGGATAACTTTTATTTCAGAAAATGCGAAAATATTGAGGATTTTTTAATTCCTATTCCAGAAAGGGATATTGATTTATCTCCGAATTTGGGAGATGAAGAATGAAAAAGATACTTGACAAATGAGGTATTCTGCTTCAGGCTGAAAAAATCAGACAGAGGCAATTAGACAGGGGCCTAATCGTTATTTTAAGAATATTTATCATTTCCACGCTTTGATTTTGATCAGTTAACTGCCATTTTTGTATTTCAACTTAATCGACTAAGAAATAAGAATTTCATTAATGAAAAAAATCATTGCCGAAATCATGCTGATTGTTGCAACGATTGCAATAATTGTTGCTTTTATGCTTTTAAACAGCCATTTACTTCCGGGTTGGAATAAAGTTCAAAAGGTACAACCCGAACCCGACTCCCAATATGCCTGGGGTATCTGCATCGATTCGCTTTTAATCGACAGCCTGAAAGTGAAACCAAACCAGAATTTATCCGAGATGCTTTCAGGAAGGGGAATTTCAGCTTATACAATCGATAGGCTGGTTAGAAATTCCGATAGCATTTTTGATGTCAGGAAAATTCAATCGGGGAAAAACTATTTCATCCTCAGTTCCGATTCGGGGCTGATACCCGATTATTTGATTTATGAAGAATCGTTACGCGATTATTACGTGTTTCATTTATCCGACAGTATTTACACCTCAAAAGGCCACAAGGATGTTGATACCATCGAATGCCGCTTGTCGGGCATTATTGAAACGTCACTTTGGAATTCGTTTTCTGACAAAGAGGTTAACCCGGTACTGGCAATCGATTTATCGGACATTTATGCCTGGACTATTGATTTTTTCGGAATACAGAAGGGCGACCGTTATAAGGTGATATACGATGAGTTGTATGTTGAAGATAAATTTGCAGGTTTTGGAAAAATTCACGCGGCCGTTTTTGAAAACATGGGTGAAAGTGTGTACGCCTATTATTTTTTATCCCATGATCAATCAGGGTACTTCGATAAAGAGGGCAACAGTTTACGAAAAGCGTTTTTAAAAGCGCCCCTGAATTACTCCCGGATCAGCTCGCGTTATTCGCATAGTCGCATGCACCCGATATTGAAATACAGGCGGCCTCACCTGGGAGTCGATTATGCCGCGCCGAAAGGAACTCCTGTTTATTCAATAGGTGATGGTGTAGTTGTTAAAAAGGCTTATCAAAAAGGCGGTGGCGGAAATTACCTGACCATAAAACACAATTCAGTTTATTCATCGCAATACATGCATTTGAACGGATACGCGAAGGGGATTTCAGCAGGAACGCGCGTTAAACAAGGGCAGCTTATCGGGTATGTTGGAAAAACAGGCCTGGCTTCAGGGCCACATCTCGACTTCCGGATTTTCAAAAACGGTTCACTGGTTGATCCTTTAAAAGTAAAAGCTCCTCCGGTTGAACCAATATCTGAAAAAAATATGGCAGGCTTCACCCAGGTTCGTGATTCACTTAATATTATTCTTGAATCGATACCTTTTGAAGAATTAATTCTTGCCGAAGAGTAAATGATCGATTACTTCAGGGAAATACTTGTATTCCAGCTTGTGAACTTTCCGGGCTACATCATCGGGTGAATCGTTTTCATCAACCGGGCACTTTGCCTGGAAGATAATTTGCCCTTCATCGTATTTCTCGTTAACGTAGTGGATCGTAATTCCCGACTCTTTTTCACGGTTATCGACAACAGCCTGGTGTACCCTTGCGCCATACATGCCTTTTCCCCCGTATTTGGGCAACAGCGCCGGGTGAATATTAATGATTGTGAAGTTTTTAATGAGGTTTTCAGGGATCAGCCATAAAAATCCTGCAAGTACGATCAAATCGATACCCAGGTCTTTTAACCGGTCTACAATTATATTTGAGTTGTAAAATTCTTCCCTCGAAAAAACATAAGTTGGTATGTTAATTTTTTTGGCTCGTTCAAGAACATAGGCATCGGCCTTATTCGAAAAAATGCATTCGATGTTCAAATTTTCATTCCCTTCAAAATAACGGGCAATATTTTCGGCATTTGTGCCCGATCCGGAGGCGAATATGGCTATTTTTTTCATTTTAAATAATTTAAAAGAAGCAGAAAGCTAAAATTTTTGTTTGTAAAAATAGCTGTAAGTTTTGTTTGTTTGGTATGGCAGGGTATAAAATTTGGAATTTTGAAACGTTTCTTTATTACTTTGCAGCGTTTTAAAAAATAGTATTTATCATTAAAATTTTACTACTATGTCTGATATTATAGAAAAAGTTAAAGCAATTATCGTTGATAAACTGGGTGTTGACGAAAGTGAAGTTACACCTGAAGCCAGTTTTACCAATGATTTAGGGGCTGATTCGCTCGACACTGTTGAATTGATCATGGAGTTTGAAAAAGAATTCGATATGGCAATTCCTGACGATCAGGCTGAAAAAATCAGCACCGTTGGCGATGCGATAAAATACATCGAAGAAAAATCCAACTAATTAAACTTTTTCTTTTTTATGGAATTAAAACGAGTAGTTGTAACAGGTCTGGGAACCATTAATCCCATAGGCAACAATGTTCAGGAATATTGGGAAAGCCTTAAAAAAGGGGTTAGTGGTGCTGCACCTATTACTCGCTTTGATGCATCGAACCATAAAACAAGGTTTGCCTGCGAGGTGAAAAATTGGGATCCGCTCGAACACTTCGACAGGAAAGACGCCAGAAAGTACGATACTTTTACACAGTTTGCACTGGTATCGGCCAAGCAGGCAATTCTTGATTCACGCCTCGACCTTGAAAAAGTTGACAAAGACAGGATTGGCGTTATATGGGGGGCTGGCATTGGTGGCATAAGAACTTTTGAAGACGAGGTGATGGGTTTTAATCTTGAGAACCCAAAAACATCTCCGTTTTTTATTCCAAAAATGATTGCCAACATTGCCAGTGGATGCATATCGATTGAATATGGATTCAGGGGACCAAACCTAACTACGGTAACAGCTTGTGCCTCGTCGGCGAATGCACTTATCGATGCATTTAATTATATACGTCTGGGTAAAGCAAATGTTATTGTTACTGGAGGCTCCGAAGCTGCTATTACGCCTGCGGGTGTTGCAGGGTTTAATTCATTAAGGGCTATTTCAACCCGTAACGATGATCCAAAAACAGGATCCCGCCCCTTCGATAAAGACCGTGACGGATTCGTGATGGCCGAAGGTGGCGCTGCGTTGATCCTCGAAGAATATGAACATGCAATAAGCCGGGGTGCAACCATTTATGCAGAAGTGGCTGGTGGCGCTCTCAATGCCGATGCTTATCATATGACTGCTCCTGACCCTGAGGGTGTCGGGGCAATGATGGTGATGAAACTCGCTTGTGAAGATGCCGGTATTTCGACCGATAAAATCGATTATATTAATGTGCATGGTACATCAACCGGGCTAGGCGATATTGCCGAACCAAAAGCCATTGTTCAAACATTTGGAGAGCATGCTTACAAGTTAAGCATTAGCTCAACAAAATCGATGACAGGCCATTTGCTTGGAGGGGCCGGGGCTGTTGAATCTATTGCTTCGATACAAGCCATTATAAACGATTTTGTACCACCAACCATAAATCATTTTGAAACGGATCCGGAAATTGATTCCCGACTCGATTTTACTTTCAATACAGGGAAAAAACGGATTGTAAATTATGCCCTTAGCAACACTTTTGGTTTCGGGGGCCACAACGCGTCGATTATATTTAAGAAAGCATAATGGTAAAGGCTCTTTATCAGAGAATAAAACTCTTTTCTTCAAAAAGAAAAGAGTTTTATTTGTTTTTGAAGGATGTGATTGGTTTTTTGCCAGGGAATACACGTCTTTACGATATCGCTTTTATCCATAAATCGGCATCTACAACCGATTCGATGGGAAATCTGATTAATAACGAAAGGCTCGAATACCTGGGCGATGCAATTCTTGGTGCCATTGTTGCCGAGTATCTTTATAACCGTTTTCCACAAAGGGGTGAAGGCTTTCTTACACAAATGCGCTCTAAACTTGTTAACCGGGCTTTCTTAACACAACTTATCAACGAAACCGGGCTCCATCAGTTTATTAAATCACGTACGGTTGGAAATACCCTTGCAAGCAACATTTATGGCGATGCACTGGAAGCGCTCATTGGGGCAATTTACCTTGACAAAGGCTTTGAGACTGCACGTTATGTCATTATTAAACGCTTCCTTAATGAATATGTCGACTTAATAAAAATGGAAGAACAGGACAATAACTACAAGAGCCAGTTGATTGAGTGGGGGCAAAAAAACAAGGTTGAAGTTTCATTTCAAACCGAAGAAGAAAGTGAAACGAACAGCAAGTTCAGCATATTTGTTTCATCAGTTGAGATTAATAACGAAATTGTGGGCAAAGGATATGGTAGCTCAAAAAAAGAATCGCAACAAAATGCTGCCCATGAAGCACTTAAGGGTATAGAAGGCCCCAGCCCCAATAATGATTGAATTTAAACCGGTGCAGCAATAATATTTATTCAGACATCAAACTTAAAGGTATGTATGCTATTGGCCAATGGAAACTGCTTAATGGTATAATGCTTTGCTGTTATAACTACTTTTATATTATAAATGTCAGACCCTGAGGTTTTACCTGCATGTCATTTTTCAGGCAGAGGTTCCGGGAGGGTTTTGTTATCGTTAAAAAAGGTTTATATCCGGGTTAAATATTGTTAACGGTTCTCAAACAGCCCTTTTCTTTCTGTTATCTTTGTTTTTATGTCAAAAAGCAGGATATACCTTTTGATTATCGGAATGTCGATTGTATTGGCATTGTTGATCTTTGTACAGGTGAACATTATTGGCAATGCTGCCGATTTAAAGGAAGAACAATTTGGGCAATTGGTAAAACGCTGTTTGATGAGGGTGGCTTCAAGGCTTGAAGAGGAAGAAGCCAAAAAGATATTACTTACTGACCAGTTTTCATCTCCCTTAACTCCCAATACGCCTGCCGAAAAAGAAATTTTTTCATCACCTTCCGATTTGATTAACCGCAAACAGATTAATTTTTCCTTCAATATTGTTCAAAACCCCGATGGCGTTCTAAGTGCAAAGGCTTCTTTGAACGAAAGCGATACAACTTATGCCATTGGGGAAGAAAAACAGCCCTTGCATCCAGGTTCGTTGTACGATCAGCAAACCAATATGGCCGCAAACGATCAACAGGATTTTATGCAGAAAATTCAGGACCACGACAGGTATACCCGAAATTTACAATACCACTTAATGCTTTCAAACCGCCCCATCGAGCAACGTGTTGATAAAGAACTCCTGCATATTTTTCTCGAAGATGAGTTTAAATCTCACGGAATTAACCTCGATTATGAATTTGTAGTTAAGTCGTACAATAAAGGCGAAGAGAAAATAATTCTATCTTCCGATGATTATAAAAGCACTCGTAAATTTGAACACCAAACCCCCTTGTTTTCAAACGATCCCGGTTCACAAAAACCAAATTACCTGAAAGTGTATTTCCCTGAAAGCAGGAAATTTTTCCTTACTTCCACCAGCTTTATGGTTTACCCAACACTTTTATTAGTGGCTTTCATCATTGGAATTTTTGCTTATACCATAGTGATCATTTTTAAACAAAAGAAGTTGTCGAGCATTAAAAACGATTTCATAAACAACATGACCCACGAACTAAAAACCCCAATCTCAACCATTTCGCTTGCTTCCCAAATGCTCCGCGATAATTCGGTAAGCAATACCCCATCAGCAATTGAGAGAATGTCGGGGGTAATATACGACGAAAGTAAACGTTTGAGCATGCAGGTTGAAAAAGTGCTGCAAATGGCCATTTTCAACGAAGGCAGGCTGAAAATGAAATTTAAGAATTTCGACCTGCATGAGGTCCTTTCAACAGTTGTGCAGAATTTTGAGATCAGGGTACAATCACTTCATGGTAAAATATCGCTACAGGCAAATGCTGAAAAATATACAATCTATGGTGACCATGTGCATATCACAAATGTTTTGTTTAACTTGCTCGATAATGCGGTGAAATACCGGAACGGTGAACCTTTGATTAACGTAACAACAGGGAATCAAAGGGATAGTATTGAAATTGTAATTGAAGACAATGGTATTGGCATAGCCCGGGAACACCAAAAACATATATTTGAACGTTTTTACAGGGTGCCTACAGGAAACGTGCACAATGTTAAAGGTTTTGGACTTGGGTTGCATTATGTGTATAAAATAATTGATGCACATAAAGGAACCATTAAAGTTGAAAGTGTGTTAAATAAGGGAACAAAATTTATTATCAATATTCCTATAAAAGACTGAACCATGGATACAAAAATTAAAATCCTATTAGCTGAAGATGATGAAAACCTTGGCTTGTTATTAAAAGAATATTTAATTGCCAAAGGCTTCGATACCGATCTCTATCCCGACGGGGAAATGGCATATCACGGTTTTATGCGGAACCATTATCACTTGTGCCTGCTCGACGTTATGATGCCTAAAAAGGACGGTTTTACACTGGCCAAAGATATCAGGATGGTAAATGCCGACATTCCCATTATTTTTCTTACAGCAAAAAACCTAAAAGAAGATGTGATTGCCGGTTTCAAGATTGGCGCCGACGATTACATGACCAAACCTTTTAGTATGGAAGAACTGATCTTCCGTATTGAAGCCATATTGCGAAGGGTATCTGGCGATGTACAAACCATCGACCAGAATATTTTCAAAATCGGCATATACAGTTTCGATGTTCTGAAACAAATTCTTTCTCACGATAATGTTGAGGTAAAACTCACTACAAAAGAATCGGAGCTGCTCAGGTTGCTGGTGTCAAATGCCAATAAGGTTCTTGAACGGAATTATGCTCTAAAGGCAATTTGGATAGACGATAATTATTTTAATGCCCGTAGCATGGACGTGTACATCACCAAACTTCGAAAACACCTGAAAGACGATCCGAATGTTGAAATCATTAACGTGCATGGAAAAGGCTATAAGCTGATCATGTAATTTCTGTTTTTTAAACCTGTATTTCTCAGAAAAAGATCTTACCGCTTGATCTTTTGATATTATTTTGTGAAGAAATATAAAAAGGAGGGTAGCCAGATTTTTCAAAAGCCTTTTTTATGTTATGCCTATATGCCGTGAATTTGTAAAAATCATTTACCTTCAACCTGTTTATCCTTCTTTTTGAAACTGATTTCTAACGGAATCTTGTAGAAAAGCGAATAATTGATCCCGATTGCTGAAGTGTTCCAGGCATTGCCATAACCCGGAATGCCGTATGGGGCCAATTCCCTGTCATCGGTAACGCCCAGCATTATTTTTACCCTTGCCGACCATCCAAGGAAAAAATTGTTAAACAAGTGGGCACGCATTCCAAACCCTACTTCAAGCCAGTTAGCTACCAGCCAGTTGTAATCAATGTTTCCCCCGGTGTAATCTCCCCAAACATTGTCTTTAACGGTAATGTTTTCAGCCTTGTGGGCAAAGGTTGTAAATGCATACCTAAGCCCGATAAACATTTTATCGTTTGGCAGTACATCAAGGTGTTTGCCAAAACTGTAATCCACTCCAATTTTGGTGTAGACACCTGATGCATGATAGTCATAAAGCGATTTTGAAAAATCGTAGGTTTCCGAGCCAATTTCAACAACGCCAAACAAGTCTTTCAATATTTCATAATCTCCCGAAAATTCCCATCCATAACGGGTTGTGTCAATGAAAGGAACAACCAGTTTTGAAAGGTCTCCACCAATTGAAAGCCCCTTTTTATAAGGTTTCTGTCCCTGGCTTCCCAGGTAAAGAATGACCAACGTCAGGCTAAAAATATATTTTAATGTTTTCTTCTTCGCCATATTCTATCAGTGATTTTCTGATCCAAATTGAGTCCAGGTTATGTTTGGTGCTTTCAATGTCAGTTATTTCAAAAAAGTTAATAAAACCACATGCATGCGATACAAGGTGTAATTCTTTAGTGTGAAAGAACACAAGGGTATCATATAAAAGGGAATCGAAACTGAAAATAAACATTGAAGTATCGTTAACCATTGATAATGGAAGTTGAACCGACCCAACTTGTTTGCCTGTTTTGTCAAGCCAGGCTGTATCAGGATCAATGCTTACAAAAATGCTCAACGAATCGAAAAGGGTATCCTGGAGGGTAGTGCCGTCGAAATGGTAAAAGCCGCAATTCACATATACCCCGCTGTATTCACATTTAGGTTGCTCACATGCAAAAATAAATGAGAAAAAAGCCAGTAACACCAACATTAAAACAACTTTTGAATTTCGCAAACGCAAATGAAAAATATCTTGAAAAACAGAGTGTAATAACTTCGGTCTTCGGTCTTCTGATTTTTGTCTGAACAAGTGTGCCATGAAAAGAATAAACCGGTTTTCCATTAATTTCTTTTTATAGAATAACGTCACAAACATACAAATTAGCCTGCATTATTCATTAAAATGTTATTTGATGAATATTATTACGATCGGATTCGGTAATTATTTTGTTGAATAATCAGGATTTGTATTACAAATTATTAACGCCCTGTAATGTTTTACCTTTGGTCCACTTTCTTTAGGAGGATTGAAGGTGGGCTTCAGGCTGTGTTTTGTTTATAACTTGTTTTGCACCCAATATGCTTTTGTATTTATTTTGAAACATCAAAAAACGGAGAAATGATTGAAGTATGTGCTTTGGCATCGGGCAGCAATGGAAACTGTTACTATGTTGGGAATGAAAGTGAAGCAATTCTTTT